>DAOMWT010000001.1:0-57927 GCA_035436705.1 Thiobacillus sp.
AGGGCGACGCCGTCGGCCCGACGCTGTATTACGGCGCCGGCGCCGGCGCCGAGCCGACCGCCTCCGCGGTGGTCGCCGACCTGGTCGATGTCACCCGACTGCATACCGCCGATCCGCACCATCGCGTGCCGCATCTGGCGTTCCAGCCCGACCAGCTGGCCGCCACGCCGATCCTGCCGATGGACGAGGTGCGCACCGCCTACTACCTGCGTCTGCGCGCCTTCGACCGTCCCGGCGTGCTGGCCGACATCACCCGTATCCTGGCCGACAGCGACATCTCCATCGACGCCATGGTGCAGAAGGAGCCCGCCGAGGGCGAGGAGCAGGTCAACATCATCCTGCTGACCCACATCACGGTGGAAAAAAACATCAATGCCGCGATCGCCAGGATCGAGGCGCTCGACGCCGTGGCGGGGCAGGTGATGCGCATCCGCCTCGAAGAACTGGCGGCCAGGTAACCAAGGGCAGGCAATGAACTACCTCAGCACGCGCGGCCTTGCGCCACAACTCCGTTTCTCCGAAATCCTGCTCGGCGGGCTCGCCAGCGACGGCGGCCTTTATGTGCCGGAGTCCTACCCACGCTTTACCGACGCCGAACTCACGGCGATGCGCGGGATGGATTACCGCGAACTGGCCTTCGCCGTGCTGTCGCGCCTGATCGACGACATTCCGCACGACGACCTGCGCCGGCTGATCGACAAGACCTACACCGCCGATGTCTACCGCTACGCCGGCCCGGGCGAGGACGCGGCGGACATCACCCCGCTGAAAACGCTGGAGCCCGGCCTGCACGTGCTGGCGCTGTCGAACGGCCCGACGCTGGCGTTCAAGGACATGGCGATGCAGTTGCTCGGCAACCTGTTCGAATATGTGCTGGCGAAAACCGGCGGCGAGCTCAACATCCTCGGTGCCACGTCCGGCGACACCGGTTCGGCCGCCGAATACGCGATGCGCGGCAAGCGCGGCATCCGGGTGTTCATGCTGTCGCCCGAGCACGGCATGACGCGCTTCCAGCAGGCGCAGATGTATGCGCTCACGGACGCCAACATCCACAACCTGGTGATCCGCGGCGTGTTCGACCAGTGCCAGGACATCGTCAAGGGCGTTTCCAACGATCTGGACTTCAAGACGCGCCACCACATCGGCGCGGTCAACTCGATCAACTGGGCGCGTGTCGCGGCGCAGAGCGTGTATTACTTCAAGGCTTATTTCGCGGCCACTCACGGCAACGACCAGCAGGTGTCGTTCTCCGTGCCGTCGGGTAACTTCGGCAACGTCTGCGCCGGCCACATCGCGCGCCGGATGGGCTTGCCGATCGCCAAACTGATCGTCGCCACCAACGAGAACGACGTGCTCGATGAGTTCTTCAAGACCGGCGTCTACCGCCCGCGCCCGGAAACCAGGCACACCTCCAGCCCGTCGATGGATATCTCCAAGGCGTCCAACTTCGAGCGCTTCGTGTTCGATCTCAGCGGGCGCGATGCCGCCAGGATCCGCAGCCTGTGGGGCGCGGTCGAGTCGGGCGGCAGCTTCGATCTCAATGCCGACGGCCTGTTCGGGCGCGTGGCCGAGTTCGGCATGGTCTCGGGATCGAGCAGCCACGCCAACCGCATCGACACCATCCGCACCGTGTACGAGGTCTACGGCACCACGATCGACCCGCATACCGCCGATGGCCTGAAAGTGGGTCTCGAGCACCGCGAGCCGGGTGTGCCGCTGATCTGTATGGAAACTGCGCAGCCGGCCAAGTTCGAGGACGCGATCCGCGAGGCGCTCGGCATCGAGCCGGTGCGCCCGGCCGAACTCGCCGAGCTGGAAGCGCAGCCGCAGAAAAAGCACGTCATGGATGCCGACATCGATGCGGTCAAGCAGTTCATCGCCGACCACACCGGCTGATCCCGACCGGCCGGAAGATCTTGGCAGGCTGGTGGAGAAGGTGCAGGCGTGCACCGTCTGCGCCGCAAACCTGCCGCATTCCCCGCGCCCCGTTCTGCGGGTTTCTCCCACCGCGCGCCTGCTGATCGTCGGCCAGGCGCCGGGACGGCGCGTGCATGAGACCGGCATTCCATGGAGCGATCCCTCTGGCGATTTGCTGCGGCAATGGCTGGGAATGACGCGCGAACAGTTCTACGATGCGACGTGCATTGCCATCGTCCCCACCGGCCTGTGCTACCCCGGCACGGCGAAAGGCGGCGACCTGCCGCCGCGCCCGGAATGCGCGCCGCTGTGGCATCCGCAGCTGATCCAGGCCATGCCGCAGATCCGGTTGACGCTGCTGATCGGCGCTTACGCCCAGGCGTATTACCTGGGACGGCGGCGTGGCAGAACGCTGGCCGACACGGTGCATGCATGGCGCGATTTCTCTCCGGATTTATTTCCGCTGCCGCATCCCAGTCCGCGCAACCGGCTGTGGCTGAAGCGCAACCCCTGGTTCGAAGCCGAGGTGCTGCCGGCCCTGCGCGAACGGGTTGGAGCCGCGCTGGCACCGGGTGATAATGACGGCGCTGCGCTATAACCAGCTCTAACAAAGCCATACTCAGGGAACCCGAATGAAACTCGTCAGCTCGCTCACCAGCCCTTACGGCCGCAAGGTTCGTGTGGTGCTGGCGGAAAAGAAAATCCCGTTCCAGCTCCAGGTCGAGAATCCCTGGCTGCCCGACAGCCCCGTGCCCGACTTCAACCCGCTCGGCAAGGTGCCGGTGCTGGTGCTGGAGGACGGTGAATCTGTGTTCGATTCGCGTGTCATCGTCGAGTACCTCGACCATGTCAGTCCGGTTGCGCACCTGATTCCCGGCGAGCCGAAAAGCCGCATGATGGTACGCGGCGTCGAAGCGCTGGCCGATGGCGTTACCGATGCCGCGGTCGCGATTTTCTACGAAAAGAAACGCCCCGCCGACAAGCAGAGCACCGACTGGCTGACTCTGCAGGAAAAAACGCTGTTCCGCGGACTCGAAGCCCTGTCCGAGGCGCTTGGCGAAAAACCCTGGTATCTTGGCAACAGCATGACGCTTGCCGACGTAGCCTGCGGTTGCATGCTGGGGTACTTGAATCTGCGCTTCCCTGAAATCGATTGGCGCGGCGTGCATCCCAACCTGGCAAAACTTTTCGACAAGCTGATGACGCGTGCCTCGTTCAAGGAAACCGTACCGATCGTCTGATGCGCTTACTCTCCTCCCCTGCAAGCGGGCCGCGGGAGGTCGTTGCCAAGCAGCGGAGCACCTGCTGGCGTACTCCTTGCGGGTGGAAGGGGAAATCTGAACGACCGTGCAATGGAGAAATGGAATGCCTCGTGAAATCGCAACACTCGCCGGCGGCTGCTTCTGGTGTACCGAGACCGTGTTCAATCGTCTGCTCGGCGTCGAGTCCGCCGTCTCCGGCTACATGGGCGGCCACACCGAGAATCCCACCTACAAGGACATCTGCAACGGCGACACCGGCCATGCCGAAGTCGTGCAGGTGACGTTCGACCCCGAGGTGATCGCCTACCGCGAACTACTCGACGTCCTCTTCACGATCCACGACCCTACCCAGTTCAACCGCCAGGGCAACGACGTCGGCACTCAGTACCGCTCCGCCATCTTCTGGCACACGCCCGGGCAGAAGGCCGAGGCCGAAGCGGTGATTGCGGAGTTGAATGCTTCAAAACAGTACGCTGCGCCCATCGTCACCGAAGTCGCCGAAGCGACGACCTTCTACCCCGCCGAGGATTACCACCAGCGCTACTTTGAACAGAATCCGCATCAGCCGTATTGCCAGTTCGTGGTGGTGCCGAAGGTGGCGAAGGCGGAGGCGAAGTTCGCTACGAGATTGAAAGAGTAGGATACATTGCGTGGGCGCCAGGCCAAATCCCTTAGCCTGTCTATTCATGATTTGGCTCATGGCAGCCTACCTATTGATCACGTTGTTTCTTGATTGGACTGGGTTTTCCAGCCAGTCATACAGTGGCGTTGAAGCGATCGCAAAGCTTATCCCGAGCATACAGCCTTACGCTGCGCTATCGCCTAATGTTGATAAAGCCACCATTGAACTGGTACTAGCATGGATTTTCGGGTTAGCCCTGCCACTTGTGATGCTGCCCGCATTGGATTGGCAATGGATTAATCAAAGGTCAGCTCGCCAGGGACAGCTGAAGACAGTACTACTTCTTCCTTACCACGGGGATACTTCTACTCGTATTGGTTTTGTACCCAGTGCCTCCGTTTCCATCAAGACGGGTAAGCGGCCGCGTAATTTTATCTTTGCTTAAATCGGATTCGGCTTTTATATGGGGCGCTTTCGTAATGATGTTCGTCGGACTTGGGGTGACTAGTCTAGGTACCGCCGTTAAGCAGGTCCGTAGCGTGGCTATGAAGCGTGGGAAGCGAAAGTGATAGAGGTCGTGGTTATCCGCGCCTTTAATTTCCAGTCTTCACCCACGAATCCTTCAACGTCACCGTACGGTTGAACACCGGCGCACCGAGCTTCGAATCGACGCGATCCGCGACAAAGTAGCCGTGCCGCTCGAACTGGAAGGACTGCTCGGGCGCGGCGTCCTTGAGCGCAGGCTCCAGTTGCGCGCGGATGACCTTCACCGAATCGGTGTTGAGGTCGTCGAGGAAGTCGCCGGTCTCGCCGCCCGGCTGCGCAGTCTTGAACAAGCGGTCGTAGAGGCGCACTTCGGCCTCGTACGCGTGCGCCGCGCTCACCCAGTGGATGTTGCCCTTGACCTTGACCGAGTCGGCGCCGGGGGTGCCGGACTTGGTGTCGGGCAGGTAGTCGCAGTGCACGGCGGTGATGGTGCCGTCGGCGTCCTTGTCGCAGCCGGTGCATTTGACGACGTAGCCGTAGCGCAGGCGCACGGAATTACCCGGAAATAAGCGGAAATAGCCCTTGGGCGGCGTTTCCATGAAGTCCTCGCGCTCGATCCACAACTCGCGTGAGAACGGCACCGCGCGCTTGCCAAGATTCGGCTGCTGCGGATGGTTGGGGGCGAAGCAGTCTTCCGACTGGCCTGCCGGATAGTTGTCGATGACGAGCCTCACCGGGTCGAGCACGGCGATGCGGCGCAGCGCGGAGTCGTTGAGCACGTCGCGCTGGCAGGCTTCGAACACGCTGTAGTCGATCCAGCCGTCGGACTTCGACACGCCGATCTGGTCGGTGAAGCGGCGGAAGCCTTCGGGCGTGTAGCCTCGTCGGCGCGCGCCGACGAGCGTCGGCATGCGTGGGTCGTCCCAGCCGAAAACGTGCTTTTCGTCGACCAGCTGGATCAGCTTGCGCTTCGACAGCACGACGTAGGTCAGATTCAGCCGCGCGAATTCGATCTGCTGCGGCAGCGGACGGGTGAAGAAGCCCCCAATGGCGAGCTTGTCGAGGAGCCAGTCGTAGAACGGCCGCTGGTCCTCGAATTCGAGCGTGCAGATCGAGTGCGTGATGCGCTCGATCGCGTCCTCGATCGGATGCGCGTAGGTGTACATCGGGTAGATGCACCATTTGTCGCCGGTGTTGTGGTGGGTGGCGCGCTTGATGCGGTAGATCGCCGGGTCGCGCAGGTTGATGTTGGGCGAGGCCATGTCGATCTTCGCCCGCAGCACATGCGCGCCGTCGGGGAATTCGCCCGCGCGCATCCTGCGGAAGAGGTCGAGGTTTTCCTCGACCGAGCGATTCCGATACGGGCTGTCCTTGCCCTTTTCAGTCAGCGTGCCGCGGTAGGCACGCATCTCGTCGGCGGAAAGCGAGTCGACGTAGGCGTGGCCGGCCTGGATCAGGTACTCGGCGCAGGCGTACATGGTGTCGAAGTAGTTCGACGCGTAGTAGAGGTGCGCGCCCCAGTCGAAGCCCAGCCACTTCACCGACTCGACGATGGAGTCGACGTATTCCTGTTCTTCCTTCTCCGGGTTGGTGTCGTCGAAGCGCAGGTGGCAGACGCCGTCGTAGTCGCGCGCGAGGCCGAAATTGAGGCAGATCGACTTGGCGTGGCCGAGGTGCAGGTAGCCGTTGGGCTCGGGCGGAAAACGCGTCTCGACGCGACCGCCCCATTTTCCGGCAGCGTTCTGCTCGTCGATGAGGTTGCGGATGAAGTTGGCGGCGGGGGTGGGGGCTTCGTGCGACATGGCGGGATGGGGATCTGGGATGCGTGGATTGTAGCGGGTTCAGGTGATGATGCCGCCGCCGAGACACACCTCGCCGTCGTATAGCACTACCGATTGCCCGGGCGTGACGGCCCATTGCGGCGCGTCGAACGCGAGTTCCAGCGTGTCGGCGTCGAGCCGGGTGATGCCGCAGGCGGCGTCGGCCTGGCGGTAGCGCGTCTTCGCGGTGTAGGGCTTGCCGGGGTCGGGGGCGACGCCGCTGATCCAGTTGAGCTGGCCGGCCGTGAGGCTGGAGCGCTTGAGCAGCGGATGGTCGTGCCCTTGCACCACAATGAGGGTATTGCTCGCCATGTCCTTGGCGGCGACAAACCACGGCGCGATACTGCCGTCCTTCTGCCCGCCGATGCCGAGGCCATGGCGCTGCCCGAGGGTGTAATACATCATGCCCTGATGCTGTCCGACGACGCGCCCATCCGGGGTTTTCATGTCGCCGGGATCGCGCGGCAGGTAGCGTTCGAGGAATTCTCGGAAATTGCGCTCGCCGATGAAACAGATGCCGGTGCTGTCTTTCTTGGCGGCGTTGGGCAGGCCGATCTGCGCGGCGATTTTGCGCACCTCGGGTTTGGGCAGGTCCGCCAGCGGGAACAGGGCAGGGGAGAGCTGCGCCTGGCTCAGACGGTAGAGAAAATAGCTCTGGTCCTTGTTGGCATCATGGGCCTTGAGCAGGGTTGCGCGGCCCGCAGCGTCTGCGTCCTTGCCGGCGTAATGCCCGGTGGCGATGTATTCCGCGCCGCGCGCAATCGCGTCGTCGAGGAAAGCCTTGAACTTGATCTCGGCGTTGCACAGCACGTCGGGGTTGGGGGTGCGGCCGGCCTGGTATTCGGCGAGGAAGTAACTGAACACGCGTTCCTTGTATTCGGCGGCGAAGTTGACTACATCAACCTCGATGCCGAGCACGTCGGCGACCGCCAATACGTCCAAAAAATCTTGTCTGGCGGTGCACTGTTCGGTGCCATCGTCGTCGTTCCAGTTCTTCATGAAGACGCCGAGCACGTCGTAGCCCTGCTGCTTCAGCAGATGGGCGGCAATGGCGGAATCGACCCCGCCGGAGAGACCGACAACGACGCGCGTGTTCATGCGTGGCTCACGAAATTGAGCGGAAAGCGCCGCCCGGCGAGATAATCCTCGACGCAGCGCATCACTAGCGGGCTACGGTGCAGGGTGGGATGGGCGGCGAGTTCCGCCGGCGTCAGCCACAGCGCGCGCACGATGCCGTGATCGAGCGCGCGCCCGGCGTCGAAACCGACGGCTTCGCAGACATAGGCGAAGCGCAGATAGGTGATGTCGCGACGCGGATAGTAGGTGCTGTAGCAGCCCAGCAATGCAAGCGGCTCGACGTGATGTGCGGTTTCCTCCAGCGTCTCGCGGCGCACCGCATCGAGCAGGGTTTCGCCGCGTTCCCAGTGACCGGCGGGCTGGTTCAGGCGCAGGCCTTCGGCCGTGTGTTCCTCCACCAGCAGGAATGTGCCGTTGCGCTCGACGATGGCGGCAGCGACGACGTGGGGCAACCAGGTTTCAGACATGCTGTTCCATCCATTCTCCGGGCTGCAAGGCGCCCAGGGTCCATTCGCCGACGGCGGCCCGGATCAGCCGCAGCGTCGGGAAGCCGATTTTCGCCGTCATCCGGCGCACCTGGCGGTTTTTGCCTTCGTCGATCGTGAGTTCGATCCAGCTTGTCGGGACGGCCGCGCGAAAACGGATCGGCGGGGTGCGCGGCCACAGGCCGGCAGGTTCGTCGATGAGGCGCAGCGTGGCCGGGCGGGTGACGAAATCACCGAGGTCGACGCCACGGCGCAGCGGCTCCAGCGCGGCATCGTCGGGAGTCCCCTCGACCTGCGCCCAGTAGATTTTCGGCAGTTTGTGGCGCGGATCGGCGATGCGGCTTTGGAGCGGCCCGTCATCGGTTAAAATCAGCAGCCCCTCGCTGTCAGCGTCCAATCGCCCGGCCGCATACACGCCGGGCACGCTGAGGTGATCGCGCAGACCCTGCCAGCGCCCCTCGGGGGTGAACTGGCTCAGCACGCCGTAGGGTTTGTTGAACAGGATCAATCGCGCCACGCTACAGATACATTCGCAAAAACGCCCATTTTAACGTTACCCGAGCACTCATCTTAATTTATCCAGCCATGACTTATCAGAACATCCAGATCCCCGCCAACGGTCAGAAAATCACCGTCAACGCCGACAACACCCTGAGCGTGCCCGACACGCCCATCATCCCCTTCATCGAGGGCGACGGCACCGGTGTCGACATCACCCCGGCGATGCGCCGCGTGGTTGATGCGGCAGTGGCCAGGGCCTACGGCGGCAACAGGCAGATCGCCTGGATGGAAGTGTTCGCCGGCGAGAAGGCGATCAAGATCTATGGCGGCGACCAGTGGCTGCCGGACGAGACTGTGCAGGCGGTGAAGGACTATGTGATCTCGATCAAGGGCCCGCTCACCACGCCGACCTCGGGCGGCATTCGCTCGCTCAACGTCGCGCTGCGCCAGATGCTCGACCTCTACGTATGCCTGCGCCCGGTGCGTTACTTCGCCGGCGTGCCGAGCCCGGTGAAGGCGCCGGAGAAGGTCGACATGGTGATCTTCCGCGAGAACACCGAAGACATCTACGCCGGCGTCGAGTGGGAAGCCAACTCCGAGGCGGTGCAGAAGGTCATCGCCTTCCTGCAGCAGGAAATGGGCGTGACTAAAATCCGCTTTCCCGCGACCTCGGCCATTGGCATCAAGCCGGTGTCGATCGAGGGTTCCGAGCGCCTGATCCGCAAGGCGATCCAGTACGCGATCGACAACGGCCGCAAGTCGGTGACCCTGGTGCACAAAGGCAACATCATGAAGTTCACCGAAGGCGGCTTCAAGAAGTGGGGCTATGAGCTCGCCGCGCGCGAATTTGGTGCCAGGCTGATCGGCGAAGGCCCGTGGATGGAATTACCCAACGGTATCGTGATCAAGGACGTCATCGCCGACGCCTTCCTGCAGCAGATCCTGCTGCGCCCGGACGAATACGACGTGATTGCCACGCTCAACCTCAACGGCGACTATATCTCCGACGCGCTGGCGGCGGAAGTCGGCGGCATCGGCATCGCGCCGGGAGCGAACCTGTCCGACACCGTGGCGATGTTCGAGGCGACTCACGGTACCGCGCCGAAGTACGCCGGCAAGGACTACGTCAATCCGGGCTCACTGATCCTGTCGGCCGAGATGATGCTGCGCCACCTCGGCTGGATCGAGGCGGCCGATCTGATCGTGGCCAGCATGGAAAAAGCCATTGCTGCCAAATCGGTGACCTATGATTTTGCGCGCCTGATGGAGGGCGCGACCGAGGTGAAGTGCTCGCAGTTTGCCGAGGCGATGGTGGCGAAGATGTAAGCCTGCGCAGCCAGAAAAAACCCCGCCGCGGCGGGGTTTTTTCTGGCTCGAACAACTCAGCCTTGCGGCTGGATATTGGAAGCCTGCTTGCCTTTGGGGCCCTGGCTGACTTCGAAGCTGACCTTCTGGCCTTCCTTCAGGGTCTTGAAACCATTGGACTGGATGGCGGAGAAATGTGCGAACACATCCTCGCCGCCGTCATCGGGGGTAATGAATCCAAAACCCTTGGCATCGCTGAACCATTTGACAGTACCTGTTGCCATTCAAACTTCCTCCTTGGCGTGACACGAACAACATAACCGCGATAAGCGCAATTGCACCCCGTAGGGGCATAAACACTGGCGGATGACTGGACGGCATGATTTTTTTGGCCGTCGGTCTGAATTCAAGCGCGCTACCCGGTGATGCCCTGTGGTAATGCCAAACCTGCACGGTTCTTGAAACCAAACTTTTTGCTTTTTACTACCGTGCATGAGTTTTTACAAGTGTAAAGCCGAGAAAAAACAATGGGCTCGGCTAGACTGTGGTTTCCATTCAACCAAAGGGGGAGCGATGAAAAAAACCGTCTTGATCGGCTTGCTGGTGGGCGTCATGCTGGCCACGGGTGCCTGGGCCGAAACGGCGCAGCAGACGCGGATGAAGTCGTGCAATGCCGAGGCAGGCAAACAAAGCCTTGCCGGCGATGCGCGCAAGGCTTTCATGAAATCCTGTTTGTCCGGCGCAACGCAATCCGGCGAAAAAATCACCCAGCAGCAGCGCATGAAGAATTGCAACGCCGAGGCCTCCGGCAAGCAAATGAAGGGCGATGCGCGCAAGGCCTTCATGAAGTCCTGCCTGTCAGGCAAGTAAACTGATCAGACAGGCAAACTGAACGAAGGCCCGCAGCACCGGGCCTTCGTGGTTTGGGGGATGAGGGGTGCGGTAGGATGCGGATCATGCGCGCCACCTGGGACATCTTCTGCAACGTCGTCGACAACTATGGCGACATCGGCATCGCCTGGCGGCTGGCGCGCGGGCTGGCCAGGGAGCAGGGTCTGGCAGTGCGGCTTTGGGTGGATGATCTGCATGCGTTTCACCGCATCTGGCCGGCCATCGCGGTGGATGTGGATCGGCAAACCTGCGAGAGCGTGGCGGTCTGCGGGTGGCGCATGCCGTTTGCTGCGGTCCAGCCGGCGCAAGTGGTGATCGAGGCATTCGGCTGTGCCTTGCCGGAATCCTATCTGACCGCGATGAGCCTGCAGGTGCCGCCACCGGTCTGGATCAATCTCGAATACCTGAGCGCCGAACCCTGGGTGGCGGAACACCATGGCTTGCCGTCGCCGCATCCGCGCTTGCCATTGACCAAATATTTTTTCTTTCCCGGCTACACGGCTGGCACCGGCGGTTTGCTGGCCGAGGCGGATCTGGCCGGACGGCGTGCAGCGTTTGTGCGCACCGGCACGGGCGCGTTCTGGCGCCGGCTTGGGTTGGGTGCGCCACAGCCTGAGGAGTTGCGGGTGTCGCTGTTCGCTTACGAAAACCCTGCGCTTCCTGCCCTGCTCGACGCCTGGGTGGCCGACACGCGTCCCGTCACCTGCCTCGTGCCCGAAGGCCGGGTCATCCCGCAACTGGCGGCATGGCTGCCGGTTTCCGCACTGCAGGCGGGAGACGAACACAGGCGTGGCGCCTTGCGGCTGCGTATTTTGCCGTTTCTGGATCAGGACACGTACGACTGCCTGTTATGGGCGTGTGGCCTCAATTTTGTGCGGGGCGAGGATTCCTGCGTGCGGGCACAGTGGGCAGCGCGTCCATTGGTCTGGCAAGCCTATCCGCAGGCCGGGGCGGCGCACTGGGCCAAGCTGGATGCGCTGCTGGCACGTTACACGGCAGGGCTGGATGCTGCGGCGGCGCGGGCGATGGCGGATCTGTGGCAGCGCTGGAACGGCCAGCCCGATACGCCGGATATGGCGCAATGCTGGACGGCGTATCGGGCGCAGCAGAACCCGATCGAGCGTCATGCACGCGCCTGGCCCGAGCGGCTCGCCCCGGCCGGACGCCTGACCGACACGCTGGTTGACTTTGTGGAAAATAAGTTAAAATAACGAGTTTTCTAAAATTTACCAGCTATCGCAACAGGCACATCCATGAAAATCGCACAGGAACTCCGCGCCGGCAACGTCGTGATGATAGGCAAGGACCCGATGGTGGTGCAGAAAGCCGAATTCTCGAAATCCGGCCGCAACTCTTCCGTCGTCAAGATGAAACTGAAGAACCTGCTCACCGGCGCCGGCACCGAATCGGTCTACCGCGCCGACGACAAGTTCGACACCGTCACCCTCGACCGCAAGGAATGCACCTATTCCTATTTCGCCGACCCGCTGTATGTGTTCATGGACAGCGAATACAATCAGTACGAGATCGAAGCCGACAATCTGGGCGACGCACTGAACTACCTCGACGACGGCATGCCGCTGGAAGTGGTGTTTTACGACGGCAAGGCCATTTCGGTCGAAATGCCGACCACCGTCATTCGCGAAGTCGAATACACCGAGCCGGCCGTGCGCGGCGATACCTCGGGCAAGGTGATGAAGCCCGCGCGCATCAAGCCCACCGGGTTTGAACTACCGGTCGCGGCTTTCGTCGACATCGGCGACATGATCGAGATCGACACCCGCACCAACGAGTTCAAGCGCCGCGCCAACTGAGTTCCGGCACCTGTCCCTGGAAAAGGCAGCTTCGGCTGCCTTTTGTTTTTTTGCCGTCCCCCCCGGCGTTAAAATAGCGGGCTGCATTCCCGTATCCGCCCCATGATCGATCCGCGTTTCATTCATCTTCGCCTGCATACCGAGTATTCCGTCACCGATGGCCTGGTGCGGATCGGCGAGGCGGTCGGGCGTGCGCGCGAGACGGCCATGCCTGCACTCGGGGTGAGCGATCTGTCCAACACCTTCGGCTGGGTGAAGTTCTATCGTGCCGCGCGCGCTGCCGGCATCAAGCCGGTGTTCGGCTGCGACGTGTGGGTCACGAACATGGCCGACCGTAACCGTCCATCGCGCCTGTTGCTGCTGGCGCAGCACCGCGCGGGCTATCGCCGCCTGTGCGAACTGCTTAGCCGCGCCTATCAGGACAACCTCCATCGCGGCCGTGCCGAAATCGATCCCGCCTGGCTGGCCGACGATAGCGACGGCCTGCTGGCATTGTCGGGCGGCGACGCCGGCAACGTCGCGCAGGCGATTCTCGACGACAAGCCCGATGCCGCGCGTGCCGCCGCGGAAGCCTGGGCCACGTTGTTTCCGGGACGCTATTACCTGGAACTGCAGCGTTTCGGCCAGCCGCATGCCGAACGTCTGATCGACGGTCTGCTCGACCTCGGCGCGATGCTGAACCTGCCGGCAGTCGCCACCCATCCGATCCAGTTCATCGCGCCGGACGATTTCAAGGCGCACGAGGCGCGCGTGTGCATCGCCGAAGGCATGATGCTGGGTGACCCGCGCCGTCCGCGGCCGTTTACCGCCGAGCAGTATTTCAAGACGCCGGATGAGATGGCGAAGCTGTTCGCCGACCTGCCCGAGGCGCTCGCCAACAGCGTGGAAATCGCCAAGCGCTGCAACCTCACGCTGGAACTCGGCAAGAGCAGGCTGCCCGATTTCCCGACCCCAGACGGCATGGGACTCGACGACTACATGCGGCAGCGCTCCTTCGAAGGCCTGCACGAACGCATGGCCCAGCTTTATCCCGATGAAGCCCAGCGCGCCGCCAGGCTGCCGGAATACACCGAGCGGCTCGAATTCGAACTCGGCACCATCATCCAGATGGGCTTCCCCGGCTACTTCCTCATCGTGGCCGACTTCATCAACTGGGCCAAGAACAACAACGTGCCGGTGGGGCCGGGGCGCGGCTCCGGCGCGGGCTCGCTGGTCGCCTACAGCCTGCGCATCACCGACCTCGATCCGCTGGCCTACGACCTGCTGTTCGAACGGTTCCTCAACCCCGAGCGGGTGTCGATGCCCGACTTCGACATCGACTTCTGCCAGGACGGGCGCGACCGCGTGATCCAGTACGTGAAGGACAAGTACGGCCACGCGGCGGTGTCGCAGATCGCCACCTTCGGCACCATGGCGGCCAAGGCGGTGCTGCGCGACGTTGGCCGCGTGCTCGATCTGCCTTATCTGTTCGTCGACAAGTTCGTCAAGCTGGTGCCCAACGAACTTGGCATCTCGCTCGCCGAGGCCCGAGAGAAGGAGCCGCAGATCGATGAGCGCGCCCGCAACGAGGAAGAACTCGCCGAGCTGCTGCCGCTGGCGGAAAAGCTCGAGGGCATCACCCGCAACGTCGGCATGCACGCGGGCGGGGTACTGATCGCGCCGGGCCGGCTCACCGACTTCTGTCCGCTGTATCGCGCCGAAGGTTCGGACGCCATGGTGTCGCAGTTCGACAAGGACGACGTCGAGGCGATCGGCCTGGTGAAGTTCGACTTTCTCGGCCTGCGCACGCTGACCATTCTCGCCGAAGCGGTGCGTTTCGTGCAGCGCCACCCGGGGCGGGAAAGCTTCCGCCTGGAGGACCTGCCGCTCGACGATCCGGCGGTGTACAAGCTGTTCGCCGCCGGCAACACCACTGCGGTGTTCCAGTCCGAATCGCGTTCGGCCAAGGACCTGGAAAAGAAGCTGAAAGGCGACTGCTTCGAAGACATCATCGCGCTGATGGCGCTGAACCGGCCGGGCCCGCTCGGCTCCGGCATGGTGGACGACTTCATCGCGCGCAAGCAGGGCAAGCAGAAGCCCGAGTATTTCCATCCCGACCTCGAGCCGGTGCTGAAATCGACCTACGGCATCATCGTCTACCAGGAACAGGTGATGCTGGTGGCGCAGATCCTGGCGGGCTACAGCCTCGGTGCCGCCGACATGCTGCGGCGCGCCATGGGCAAGAAGAAGCCCGAGGAAATGGCGCAGCAGCGCACGATCTTCCTCGAAGGCGCCGCCAGGCGCGGGGCCGACACCAAGGTCGCCGAACGCTTGTTCGATCTGATGGAGAAGTTCGCCGAATACGGCTTCAACAAGTCGCACTCGGCGGCCTACGCGCTGGTGGCGTACCACACCGCCTGGCTCAAGGCCTACTACCCGGCCGAATTCATGGCGGCGACGATGTCGTCGGAAATGTCCGACACCGACAAGGTGCGGGTGTTCTACGAGGACTGCCGCGCCAATGGGTTGGTGATGCTGCCGCCCGACATCAATCTGTCCGGCTATCGCTTCGAACCGGTTTCCGCAACTGAAATCCGCTACGGCCTGGGTGCGATCAAGGGCAGTGGCGAGGCGGCGATCGGCGCCATCGTCGCCGAGCGCGAAGCCAACGGTTCCTACAAAGGCCTGTTCGACCTGACGCGGCGGGTCGACAAGCGCTACCTCAACCGCCGTGTGCTCGAAGCGCTGGTGAAGGCGGGGGCGTTCGACAGCCTCAATCACCACCGTGCCAGCCTGATGGCGTCCGTCGGGGCCGCACTTGAAACCGCCGACCGCGCCGCGCGCAGTGGTGGCCAGGTCGGGCTGTTCGGCGAAGCGCTCGACGGCGGTGAAGAACTGATCGATGTGCCCGTATGGCCGGAGCAGGAAAAGCTGCTTCAGGAAAAGTCCGCACTCGGCTATTTCTTCAGCGGCCATCCCTTCACCTCGTATCTGGCCGAGGTATCCAGTTTCGCCAAAAGGCAGCTCGACAGCCTGGAACCCTCACGCGATCCGGTGATGCTGGCCGGCATCGCGGTCTCACTGCGCACCCAGATGACGCGCCGCGGCAAGATGCTGATTCTGCTGCTGGACGACGCGACCGCCCAGGTCGAGGTGGTGATCTTCAACGAACTGTACGAACAGAGCCGGCATCTGCTGAAGGATGACGCCCTGCTGATCATCGAAGGCAAGGTCAACCGCGACGACTATTCCGGCGGGATGCGGGTGACGGCAGAGCGGATCTACGATCTGGCGGGTGCGCGCACCCGCTTTGCACAGGGCCTGCGGCTGGCGTGCAACGGACAATATCCTGACCAATCCAGTAGCAGCCGCAAACTGGCTGAATTGCTCGCGCCCTACAAGATGCAGGGGGGGGGATGCCCGGTATGGGTCGACTATTGCAATCCCGGCGCATGTTGCCGGGTGCGTCTGGGTGAGGATTGGCGGGTGCGCCTGGACGACCGGCTGCTTGAGTCACTGGAGGGCTGGCTCAAGCCCGAAGCGGTGAGCGTGATTTACTGAATGCCGGGCGACACGGAAGCGCCGGTCGATGTTTTTTTGCATTGGGGGTTGACAGGCAATGAATTATATTAGATTATTCTAATAACGCTGAGGCCGCTGCAATAGCACTTCAGTGTTGTCTCCTCCAATCCTCCTCCTTTGGTGGATATTCAGCCCGGCTCATGAGCCGGGCATTTTTTTGCCTGTCCAGGCAAGATGGCAATCCTGGCGCCGAGCTAATCGCCCCGTTTCTCGAATCCGCTGAACTGGCCGTGCGCCTCATCAAGCTCGATGCGTTCAACCCGCGCCAATGGCGGGCCGCTGCGCGCCCATTGAATCAGCGCGTCGACGGCTGCGGCACTGCCCTGAACCACGGCTTCGACCGACCCATCGGACGCGTTGCGTACCCAGCCGGCCACATTCAGCCGTTCAGCCTCGCGCCGCATCGACTCGCGATACCACACACCCTGCACGCGGCCATGAATGCGCAGGTGCAGCGTCTTCATGACGGTTTATTTCACTTTCATGCCCGGCTGTGCGCCGCTGTCAGGCGACAGGATGAACAGGCCGGGCGCTTCGCCTTTATGCCCTTCAGGGTAGGAGGCCGCCAGGACCATGCCTTCGCTCATGCCGAACTTCATCTTGCGCGGCGCGAGGTTGGCGACCATCACGGTGAGCCGTCCGACCAGCGCTTCCGGCGCATAGGCCGACTTGATGCCGGCAAACACCTGGCGGGTGCCGAGCTCGCCGAGGTCGAGCGTCAGCCGCAGCAGCTTGTCGGCGCCTTCGACGTGGGAGGCCTCGGCGATGCGCGCGATGCGCAGGTCGATCTTCGCGAAGTCGTCGATGCCGATGGTGTCGGTCACAGGGGCGGCGGCCGTCTGCGCAGCGTGCACCTGCGCTTCGGCGTGGCGCACCGGCGCGGGGGTAGGTTCGAGGTTCTGTTTGTTGGCGTCTACCATGGCTTCGATGGATTTGGGGTCGATGCGGGTCATCAGGTGGCTGTACTGGTTGATGCGGCGGCGGATGAACAGGCTCTGGGAATCGTCCCAGGCCAGCGGCGGAATGTCGAGGAAGGCCTCAACCTGCGCGGCCAGCTTCGGCAGCACCGGCTTCAGGTACAGGGTCAGCAGGCGAAAGCAGTTGAGCGCGACGGTGCAGACCTCGTGCAGTCGATAGACGGCTTCGGGCTTCTTCGCCAGCTCCCAGGGTTTTTCGTCGGCCACGTATTGATTGGCGCGGTCGGCCAGTGCCATGATTTCGCGCAGGGCCTTGGCGTAATCGCGCGCCTCGTAATGCGCGGCGATTGAATCAGAAGCAGCCTGGAATGCGCCGATGAGCTCGATATTGGCGACGCCGTCGGCGAGCTTACCGTCGAAGTTCTTGTGGATGAAGCCGGCGGTGCGGCTGGCGATGTTGATGAACTTGCCGACCAGATCCGAATTCACCCGCGCGACGAAGTCGTCCAGGTTGAGATCGATGTCCTCCATCGTGCCGTTGAGCTTGGCGGCGTAGTAGTAGCGCAGCCATTCTGGGTTCAGCTTCTGCGCCAGATAGCTTTCGGCGGTGATGAAGGTGCCGCGCGATTTGGACATCTTCTGGCCGTTGACGGTCAGGAAGCCGTGCGCATAGATCGCTGTCGGCAGGCGGTGGCCGGAGTATTTCAGCATCGCCGGCCAGAACAGGGCGTGGAAATACAGGATGTCCTTGCCGATGAAGTGCACCAGTTCGGTGCTGGAATCGGCGCCCCACCAGGCGTCGAAGTCGAGACCGTGATCTGCGGCGTATTTGGCGAAACTCGCCATGTAGCCCACCGGCGCATCCAGCCACACGTAGAAATACTTGCCGGGCGCGCCGGGGATCTCGAAGCCGAAGTAGGGCGCGTCGCGGCTGATGTCCCAGTTGTTCAGACCCGAGGCGAACCATTCCTGCATCTTGTTGGCGGCTTCCACCTGCAGCGTGCCCGAGGTTGTCCATTCGCGCAGGAAGGCTTCGCACGCGCCGAGCTTGAAGAAGTAATGCTCGGAATCCTTGTGCACCGGCGTCGCGCCCGATACCGCTGATACCGGATTCTTCAGTTCGATCGGGCTGTAGGTGGCACCACACACTTCGCAGTTGTCGCCGTACTGGTCGGCCGCGCCGCACTTCGGGCATTCGCCCTTGATGAAGCGGTCCGGCAGGAACAGGTTTTTTACCGGGTCGTACAGTTGTGCAATCGTCTTGCTTTCGATCAGGCCGGCTTCCTTCAGGCGCAGATAGATGGTCGACGCCAGTTCGCGGTTCTCCTCGGAATGCGTCGAGTAGTAATGATCAAAGCCGATGTGGAAGCCGGCGAAGTCGCGCGTATGCTCGTCCCACACCCGGCCGATCAGCGTTTCCGGCGTGATGCCTTCCTTTTCCGCGCGCAGCATGATCGCAGTGCCATGGGTGTCGTCGGCGCACATGTAGCGGCAGTCATGGCCGCGCATCTTCTGGAAACGCACCCAGATATCGGTCTGGATGTATTCGACCAGGTGGCCGAGGTGAATGCTGCCGTTGGCGTAGGGCAGGGCGGAGGTGACGAGGATTTGGCGGGACATGAACGAGCCGAAGGGCAAAAAACGCCCATTTTAACGCCTGCCGACCGCTGCGCTCTTACCCTGCCCGCTAAAAACGCGAGCCGGGCTGTCTCAGGAATTCGACTTCGTCGGGCGTGGAGGGGCGGCCCAGGATCGCATTGCGATGCGGGAAGCGGCCGAAGCGCGTGACGACATCGAGATGCTTGCGCGCGTAATCGAGGAAGTTGTCGAACAGCGCGCGTTCGTCCGCCGCCGCCTCGTGCGCCAGTTGCGCATACAGCAAGACGGACCGCTCCTGTATGGCAAGCGACTCGGCGTGCTCCAGCGGCAGATAGAGAAACACCCGCTCGATCGGCGCCAGCCGCTGGTTCTCGCCGGATTCCAGCGCGGCAAGACTCAGTGCCAGCGATTGCGGATCGGTAGCGAAAGCCTGCGGCTGATCGCGATAAATATGGTGCGGAAACTGGTCGAGCACGATCACCAGCGCCAGTCGTCCGCGCGGGGTGTCTATCCAGTGATCGAGGTGGCCTGCAGTGGCCGCGGTCAGCGTGGCGGCAAAGCGGTCGATGACCGCCTGGTCATTTTCCGGCGACTTGCCGAACCACAGTTTGCTTTGCCGTTCCGCGACCGTGGCCGCGCTGCCTGGCGCGCCGAACCAGAAAGCGAGCACATTTTCGGGGGCGTCTGTCATGGCGGGTTCAATGTGGCTCAGAACATGTCGTCGGGCAGCTCGTTGTGCGCGCCGTCGCAAAACGGCTTGTCCTTGCTGTGCTTGCAGTTGCACAGCCATACCGTCGTTTTTTCCTTGATGATGAACGGCATCGGCTCGATACCGCTGCCTTCATGCGAACCGTCGCAGAACGGCTGCGTCATCGAACGTCCGCACGAGCACCACCAGTATTCGCCAGGTTCGAGTTCGAGTTCAGCGGGATTGCGGTCGTAGACAATGGGTTCGGACATGGCGTGCTCCTGTGCAAAAAAGCGCCATTCTAGCGGCATTGGGCACTTTGAAATCCGCATGGTTTTTGTGGTGATTGGCACTGCCATGGCGAAGCCGGATCGTGCATGGAAAAGAAGTGATGTCGCATCGGCTGCCATGAAGGAGGATTCATGGTCGGGGTGAGAGGATTCGAACCTCCGACTCCTGCGTCCCGAACGCAGTACTCTACCAGGCTGAGCTACACCCCGAGGCAGATATGGCGGGCTCAGTATGGGCTGAACCCTTGCTTGAAGAACTACCGGGAAACGTTCAAGGAAACGTCTTTCAACGCAGTCAAAAACTACGGTCAACCGCGAAAGCCGCTAATTGTAGCAAAGCTGATTTGGATTTTGAATCAGGTAATGCAGAAATTGCATCATTTGCCATCTGAACTTCCCGCTGCGCGGCTTCGCGGGTGTATTGCAGGGCGCGCGTATCCTTGATTGCAGCGAGCACGCTCTGGAATTCGGTGAGGCCGCCGTGTTCGATGGCCTGGCGGATGCTGGCGGCCTGTTCCGGGGTGCCGTGCTTCATCGCGTACAGCAGCGGCAGGGTGGGCTTGCCTTCGGCGAGGTCGTCGCCGATGTTCTTGCCGGTCTTGAGGAAGTCGCCGGAGTAGTCCAGTACGTCGTCGATCAGCTGGAACGCGGTGCCGAGATGCATGCCGTAGCGCGCCAGCGCGTCCTTTTCCGCGTCGCTGCCGCCACCGATGACGGCGCCCAGCCGACTCGCGGCCTCGAACAGCTTGGCGGTCTTGTAGCGGATGACGCGCAGGTAGTGCTCTTCGTCGATGTCGGGGTCGTGGCAGTTGAGCAGTTGCAGCACCTCGCCCTCGGCGATGATGTTGGTGGCGTCGGACAGGATGCGCATGATTTCCATGTTGTCGATCCCCACCATCATCTGGAAAGCGCGCGTATAGAGGAAGTCGCCGACCAGCACGCTGGCGGCATTGCCGAACAGGGCATTGGCGGTTTCATGGCCGCGTCGCAGTTCGGATTCGTCGACCACGTCGTCATGCAGCAGGGTGGCGGTGTGGATGAACTCGACCACCGCGGCAAGCTCGTAGTGGGCGCGGCCCGAATAACTGAGGCAGCCTGCAGATAGCAGCACCAGTGCCGGGCGCAGCCGCTTGCCGCCGCTGTTGATGATGTATTCCGAGACCTGGCGGATCAGCGCTACGTCGGAATGCAGGCTTTGGCGGATGACATGATCGACAGCGCGCATGTCGTCGGCCAGGTAGGATTGCAGGCTCTCCAGGGACACGGTCAAGGCTTGTATAGGGAAAAGCCTGCGATGTTAGCAGTCCGGGCGCGGTTTTTCATCGCCTGCGGCCAGATAATCAGTGCGGCGGCTGTATTAAATCGTTTGACTCGCTGTTTGTTCACCGCTAAAATCTTGCGCTTTCCTGGGTTCGTATTGGTTGGAGACCCCCAATGTACGCAGTCATCAAAACCGGCGGCAAGCAATATCGCGTGAGCGCCGGTGACAAACTTAAAATTGAAAAGCTCGAAGCCGAGATCGGCAGCGAGATCACCTTTGATCAGGTGCTGATGGTGGGCGATGGCGCCGACATCAAAATGGGCGCGCCCATGCTGCGTGGCGCCACGGTGACGGCCACGGTGCTGAACCAGGCGCGCGGCGACAAGATCAAGATTTTCAAGATGCGCCGCCGCAAGCATTATCGCAAAAGCCAGGGCCATCGCCAGTACTTCACCGAAGTGCAAATCGGCGGCATCACCGCATAAGGAGCACATGACATGGCACACAAGAAAGCAGGCGGCAGTTCACGTAACGGCCGCGATTCGGAGTCGAAACGTCTGGGCGTGAAGCGCTACGGCGGCGAACTAGTTCTGGCGGGCAACATCATCGTGCGTCAGCGCGGCACCCAGTTCCATCCCGGCGACAACGTCGGCATCGGCAAGGACCACACCCTGTTCGCCAAGGCGGACGGCACGGTCAAGTTCGAGATCAAGGGCGCAGCCCGCCGCCGTATGGTTCGCATCGAGCCGGTTGCGGCTTGAGTTGATTTGCGCCGAGTCCGATTCGGCCGCCAAAAAGCCCTGTCCGCCGGATGGGGCTTTTTTGTTTGTGCCGGGTTAATCAGGTTTACGCCAATATGAAATTCATCGACGAAGCGAAAATTCAGGTGCTGGCCGGCAAGGGCGGCGACGGCAGCGCATCGTTTCGCCGCGAGAAATACATTCCCAAGGGCGGGCCGGATGGTGGCGACGGGGGGCGCGGTGGCAGCGTGTTCGCGGTGGCTGACTGCAACATCAATACCCTGGTCGAATTTCGCTTCAAGCGTACTTTCAAGGCGCAAAATGGCGAAGGCGGACGCGGCGCCCAATGCTACGGAAAGGGCGGCGAAGACCTGACCATCCGGGTGCCGGTAGGCACGGTGTTCACCGACATCAATAGCGGTGAAGTCGTGGCCGATCTGGCCGAGAACGGGCAAAAAGTTTGCCTGGCAAAAGGCGGCAAGGGCGGCCTGGGCAACCTGCATTTCAAGTCGAGCATCAACCGCGCGCCGCGCCAGCACACATTGGGCGAGCCAGGCGAGGAGTGGGAACTGGCGCTTGAACTGAAGGTGCTGGCCGACGTCGGCCTCCTGGGCATGCCCAACGCGGGCAAGTCGACCTTCATCCGCTCGGTGTCGGCGGCACGCCCCAAGGTGGCCGATTACCCCTTCACCACGCTGGCGCCCAATCTGGGCGTGGTACGGGTGGACAGTGAACGCAGCTTCGTCATTGCCGATATCCCGGGACTAATCGAAGGCGCGGCGGAAGGCGCCGGGCTGGGGCATCAATTCCTGCGGCATCTGCAGCGCACCCGTTTGTTGCTTCACCTGGTCGATATCTCGCCGCGCTGGGAAGCCGGCGACCCGGTGCGCGAGGCGCGCGCCATCGTCGAGGAGCTGCGCAAGTACGATCAGCAGCTTTATGACAAACCGCGCTGGCTGGTGCTGAACAAGCTCGATATGGTGGATGAGTCCGAACGCGAGGCCGTGGTGGCGAAGTTCGTGGCGGACTACGGCTGGGAAGGGCCGGTGTTCGCGATCTCAGCGTTGGATGGCACCGGTTGCAGCGCGCTGAGCTATGCGATCATGGATTATCTGGACACGCAGTCGAGACCACTCGAGGATGAGCCTGCGGCTGACGCGTCGGCCGCGGATTTGCCCGCCGCCGATTAAACGGCCTGGGATTCGGCGGAGGACGGTGCGTCGCCGCCGACCCGTTTCCAGTCATTTTCGACCAGCGCAACCTGATACTTGGCCCAGCGGGCGAATTCCGCCGGGCTGCAATGACCTTTCTTGCGCCGACAGGTGCCGGCGATTCCCCTGAAGCGAACCACCGCCTCGCCGGTCTTGGCGTCGGCGGCGATTTCGGCCAGCTGGCGCACGCCCCAGGTGCGGCCGTAGGCGCCGTTGCTGTAGAAATACCCTATTTTGAGTTCGTCCAGGCTCATGTCGTGATGCGTCGGTAAATGTCAGTGACCTTGATGGGCAATTGTCGCACGTCATCCAGAATGATGTAACGCGCTGGGCCGTACATGTGGGGCAGGTAGTCGCGTGCGTCACGGTCGAGCGTGATGCAGAAGGGGTGAATGCCGGTGCGGCTGGCTTCCAGCAGCGCCATGCGCGTGTCCTCGATGCCGTACTGGCCACGATAGACGTCGAAATAATCGTCCGGGCGGCCGTCCGACAGTGTCATCAGCACCCGGGTGCGGGCCTCGACCTGATTCAGCAGCCGAGTCATGTGGCGCAGTGCGAAGCCCATGCGGGTGTATTCCTGCGGGCGGATGCCGGAGATGCGCGCCTTCACCTCGTCGCCATAACGTTCGTCGAAAGTCTTGATGCGGAACAGCTCGCAGCGTTTGCGCGTGGTGCCGGAAAAACCATAAATCGCGTAGCGGTCACCCAGCAGTTCCAGCGCCTCGCACAGCAGGATCAGCGCCTCGCGCTCGGCCTCGTTGATCCAGCCCTTGGTGGAGCCGCTCATGTCGACCAGAAAGGCCACTGCGATGTTGCGCTCGGCGCGGTGCAGGCGCACGAACAGGCGGTCGCTCATTTCGCGACCGTCTTTCGCATCGGCGAGCGCTTCGATCAGCGCGTCGAGGTCGATTTCGTCGCCCTGGGTCTGCCGCTTGTCGAGGCGGTTCTCGTCGCGCAGCGCTTCGAATTTCCTGCGCAGGTGCTTGACCACGCCAGCGTATTTTTCGAGCGTGTCGCGATAGAAGCTGTCGTGCGCCGGGGTGACGGTTTTTTCACGCATCACGCACCAGTTCTTGCGGTAATGCTGACGACCGTGATCCCACTCGGGATACAGCTCGGCGCCTTTTTCATGATAGGTGCCGTGCCATACGGCATCCGGGTCCTCGGGCTGGTCGAACACGCGGTTCGGGTCGTATTCGCCATCGCCCGCCGGGGTGAGGTATTCCGGAGGGATCTCGCCGAAGTCGAGATAGACCGAGGTAAGCAGCTGTCTGACATCGTCGGGCGGCGCCAGCGGTGCGCCGTCGAGGGTGATCTCGAAATCGAGTCGGCCGTTTTCGTCGCGCGGCTCGGCATCCAGCGCAGGCGGCGTTTCGGGCGCTGCCTGCGGGCCGGTTTGCGCAGCCGTGTGCTCTTCCAGCAGCTCGGCCAGCCTGATGCGCAGGCGCGCCTTCTCTTTGTCCAGCCGGGCGGCACGGGCGGCGGCAATCGCCTCCGGACGCAGGCTGCCCTGATCGCTCCATTGCGGGCATTCGGCTTCGCCGTAGGCGGCGTCGAGCAGGGCCAGGCTGTCGTCCAGCGTGGACTGACCGGAGCCCAGTGCAGCCTCGAAACGGCGCCAGCCTGGCGGCAGTTCAGGGTCGAGCTGCGCGCGCAGGCGCTGCATCTGGCGGTGCAGGCCGGGCAGCTCACGCGCGATGCGAGCGGTGAGCCGCAGTGTTTCCAGCGCGTGAAGACGGGTGAGCGCGCGTTCCGGGTCGGCATAATGGGCCGCGACGCCTGCATAGTCGATGCGCAGGGTGCCATAGCGGGTTTGCGCCCACAGCAGTGCGACGGTGATCTTGGCGAGCTGGAAGTTATCGTCCAGATTCGGCAATGCGGCGATCAATGGCGGCAGCACGATGCGCTCGCCGTCGGTCCAGGCTGCATCGCCTTCCTCGATGCGCAGCCGTCGTCCGGAAAGGCCGCAGACGAAATTGCCGAGCACCGGCGCGATTTCGTCGAACAGCGCGCCGGCCGCATCGTTCCGGTGCTGCGCCGCATCGAAGCTGTCGACTTGCTCCATCACCCGCAGCGCGGTCTGCAGGCCGGTACGATCGTAGACGTCGCAGGCGTGCACCGCCCAGGCCTCCAGCAGGCGCCGCTCCATGCGCGGCAGCAGCGCCGGTGCACGGCGGCCGAACTGCCAGGCGAGCGTGATGTGGGTGGAGGCGATGCGGCGGATCCAGCCGAGGATGAAGTCCTGCTCGTCGCGTGCCAGCGGTTCGAGCTCGGCGGCGAGTTGCTCGACCTTGAAGTAGGTGAACTCGGTTTCCAGCCAGACGTGGAGGCTGGACTCCATGTCTGCGGCGGAAAGCGGCGGCTGTGCCATGTCGGATGGCCTGCTTCAGCTCAGAAAATCGACGAGGAGAGTTCCTGGATCGCCTTCAGCATGTCGGCGTCGTCGGTGACCGCCTGCGCGACCGCAGATTTGCACGCCGTCACCGGGCTGATGCCGTCGGCGATCAGCTTGCCGGCGTGTACCAGCAGCCGCGTGGAGGCGCCTTCCTCCAGCCCGCTGCCCTTGAGGTTGCGCGTCATCTGCGCGAAGCGCACCAGATTGTCGGCGACCGCTTCGGTCACGCCGGATTCGGTAGCGACGATGCGGCGTTCGAGCGCGGCCGAGGGGTAGTCGAATTCCAGCGCGATGAAGCGCTGGCGGGTTGACTGCTTCAGATCTTTCAGCACGCTCTGGTAGCCGGGATTGTAGGAAATGGCCAGGCAGAACTCGGGCGGCGCCTCGACGATCTGGCCGAGTTTTTCCATCGGCAGGGTGCGGCGATCGTCGGCCAGCGGATGGATCACCACCATGGTGTCCTTGCGCGCCTCGACAATTTCGTCCAGATAGCAGATACCGCCGCAGCGAACCGCGCGGGTGAGCGGACCGTCGACCCATACGGTTTCGCCGCCCTTGACCAGATAGCGGCCGACCAGGTCGGACGCGGTGAGGTCGTCGTGGCACGACACTGTGATCAGCGGCCTTTTGAGGCGCCACGCCATGTGTTCCATGAAGCGCGTCTTGCCGCAGCCGGTGGGGCCTTTCAGCAAGACCGGGATACGTTGCCGGTAGGCGGCCTCGAAAAGCCGGATTTCATCGCCGACGGCTTCATAGTAGGGCTCTTTTTCGATCAGACGATGGGTGGGGTCGAGGGTACGTGCGTTCATTGTCGAAGGTTTTTTTTTAGAAGCAGCCGGATTGCTGTTTCTTGCGTTCGAGTTCTTTGACTTCCGCGTTCCAGGCGTCCATCTGTTCCTGGGTGTAGCCTTTACGGCGTGCCGCATCCATTTTGTCGAACACCCGCCCGAGTTTGTCGGCCAGGGTGTCACACTGCCGCGCCGAGGCAGATTTGCCGGTGGCATTTCCCTTCGGGGTACGCCGGGTTTCAAGGCGAATGGAGGCGGGCTCAGCGTCGCGGTTCACCGCTTTGGAGGCGGCAGGGGGCGCGGGCATGGGCGATGCTGGCTGCACGCGCATCGGGTCGGGCAGCGGTGCTGGGTCGATTTCCACTTTGCTCGCTTCCCGCGCGTTGCGGCAGGGCAGGTTGGAATAGGTCACCTTGCCCTGCGCGTCGATACATTTGTTGAGCGTGGGCTGCGCCGATGCACCTGCGGGGGACAGGACCGGCAACGCGAGCAGGACCAGTGCAAGCACACGCATGAGGATCAGTGCTCGCCCGAATACTTGTCGTCTTCGAGCGCCATTTTTTGCTGGAATTCGGCTTCTTTCGCCTGCTCGGTCAGGGCGCGCTTGCGCGCCAGACGTTTTTCGTACGCCCCCGGGTGCTGCTCGACAAATTCTTCGCCGAATAGCGCGTGGCGCAGGAAGTTCATGCCAAAGTCGAGCAGGGCCTCGTCGTCGGCGATCAGGGTGGCCATGATCTCGACCGGAATGTTGTAGGTATCGTTGAAGCTCGGGCTCATGACAAAGGCACGGAAACGGTCGACGTCGTAGCTCGCCATGAAGAAGAGCTGGTTGGAAACCGGGGTCGGCTTGCCGATCGCGGGGCCGGCCGATTTGCGCTTGACCACCAGTTGACGCCACGCGTGCGCTTTCTGGTCGTACTCGTCGACGCCCTGTTCGTGGCGGTATTCCTCGATGGTCTGGACCTTGTCCTCGAAGTGGCCGAGGCAGTGAGGCTCCTTCACCAGCGCGTAGGCGCTGCGGTCAACGTACTCGTCCGAACGGCGCATGGTCAACAGCGCCACCGGGTAATAGCGGCAGGCGGTGGGACGGTCTTCGTAGACACCGCAGCCTTCAGGCGTCATGAACTGGCAGGCGGTACCGCCCTCGACCGGATTCAGCTTGATGCCTGGCATGCCGTCCTTGTCCATCTCGAACGGTACCGAGTACTGCTTGAGGAATTCGCCCGACGACATATCCAGGCGTTTTTTCAGACGCAGCACGTCGTAGGGCGTCAAAGGAATGTCGATGTTGCTGCAACAGGCATTCCAGCACTTGACGTTGCGATGGCAGCGGAATTGCAGCCTGGCGTTTTCCGCCAGCATGGCGGGTTTGACCGGATTGCCCGCGAAAGGGGAATCCTCGATCAAGTCTTTAAATTCGGCTTCGTTCATTTTGCGACCTCTCGGGGCACGGCCCCTCACTTCAAAAACATCAACATATAGCCGGGAATGCGTAGGGTACGCGCTTTCGGCTGGATGCTGAACAACCTTGATTGTCTTGCTGTTATTGCTGCCGGAAAAAAACCGGGCGCCCAGAAGGCGCCCGGAGTTTACTGCGTCACCGATGGATTAGTGGGCAGCGGGCTTGAACAGCTTGGACTTGTCGACCAGATCCACGTGGGCACGCTTGAAGCAGTTCCACTGTTTGGAGTTCTTGTCGTAGACCGAGTTCACGAAGCAATGCCAGTTTTCCTCATCGACAAAGTTCTTGTCCATGCGGTAGTAGAAGCCGGGGTAACGGCTTTCTTCGCGGAACTGGATGTGCTTCATGTGGGCTTCGGCCGTCAGGATGCGATGGTAGTTTTCCCACGCGCGGAGCAGTTCGTGCAGGTCCTTCGCACGCATTTTTTCTGCATCTTCCTTCAGCATGTTCAGCTTTTCTTCCGCCACACCCAGCATGTTGGCGTTGGTCGTGTAGTAGGTCGCGACGCCGGCAACATACTCGTCCATGATCTTCTGCAGGCGGAACTGCAGCATCTTGGGCGTGA
Organism: Thiobacillus sp.; assembly: GCA_035436705.1. Lineage (GTDB taxonomy): Bacteria > Pseudomonadota > Gammaproteobacteria > Burkholderiales > Thiobacillaceae > Thiobacillus. The sequence goes on from DAOMWT010000001.1 coordinate 27,658, forward strand.
TGTAGTTGGGGTTGACGTCGATCGCCGTAGTGTAGTCCTTGTGCTCGAGGAAGGTGCGCACCGGCTTGTAGATGTCTTCCACCAGCTGCTCGACGGAGGTGTCGAGTTCGGGTTTCCAGTCCTTGTTGTCGATGCAGAACTTGACCATGGACTTGGCGCACATGCGGCCTTCGGCGTGCGAGCCGGAGGAGAACTTGTGGCCGGATGCGCCCACGCCGTCGCCGGCGGTGAACAGACCCTTGACCGTGGTCATCGAGCGGTAGCCCCAGTTCCAGCCCTTGGGCAGATGAGCCGGGATCTTGCCCGCATCGGCGTGCGTTTCATCGGTCGGTGCGCCGATATCGGTCGGGCCCGACACCCAGATGCCGCAGCAGCCGGAGTGGCTGCCGAGCAGGTAGGGCTCGGTCGGCATCAGTTCGGAGTTTTTCTTCTCCGGCTCGATGTTTTCGCCCACCCAGATACCGCACTGGCCGACGCACATGTCGAGGAAGTCTTCCCAGGCTTCGGCTTCGAGGTGCTTCACTTCGCGCGGGGTCAGGGTCTCACGCAGCTTGGCGAGGGCGGTCACGGTATCCATGTAGATGGGACCGCGGCCTTCCTTCATTTCCTTCAGCATCAGGTGGTTACGCAGGCACGAAGCCGGCACGGCAGCCTGACCGTAGGGAGGGTAGTCGTTCAGCAGTTCCTTGTTCTTCTGCATGTAGACTTCGCCGTAGGCGTTGACGGCCTGGGCCTTGAACAGCAGGAACCAGGCGCCGACCGGGCCGTAGCCGTCCTTGAAGCGGGCGGGCACGAAGCGGTTTTCCATCATGGTCAGCTCGGCGCCGGCTTCGGCAGCCATGGCATAGGTCGAACCGGCGTTCCATACCGGGTACCAGGCACGGCCAGTACCTTCACCGACGGAGCGCGGACGGAAAATGTTCACGCAGCCACCGGCGGCCAGCAGGATCGCCTTGGCCTTGTAGACGACGACCTTATGGTCGCGGGTCGAGAAGCCGACGGCACCGGCGATGCGGTTGGGGTCGTTCTTGTCGTTGACCAGCTTGACGATGAAGATGCGCTCTTCGATGCGATCCATGCCGAGCGCCTTCTTGGTCGCTTCGGCCACGATCCATTTGTAGGATTCGCCGTTGATCATGATCTGCCATTTGCCGGAACGCACGGGCTTGCCGCCGTCCTTCAGCGTGGGCAGGCCTTGCGAACCGTCGTGGCGCTCGCCGTTTTCGTCGGTCTTCCAGATCGGCAGGCCCCATTCCTCGAACAGGTGCACGGAATCATCCACGTTGCGGCCGAGGTCGTAGGCGAGGTCATCACGCGTGATGCCCATCAGGTCGTTGGAGACCATGCGGGCGTAGTCGGCGGGATCCTGTTCGGATCCGATATAGGTGTTGATCGCGGACAGGCCCTGTGCCACGGCACCGGAACGGTCCATCGCGGCCTTGTCGACCAGTTTGATCTTCAGATCGATGCCGGTCTCTGCCTTGGCGGCGTCAGCCCAGCGCATGACTTCGTAACCGGCGCCGCAGCATGCCATGCCACCGCCGATCAGGAGGATGTCGACTTCCTCCTGGACTACTTCAGGATTACCAAATTCTCCAGCCATTTCGTTTACCTCTCTAAATTACTTGCGAATCAGTTCAGCGGGGTTGCCGGCACGGTAGCCCCCCATCATGTCACGGGTGAAGGAACCCGTGGACTCGATATCAGCCATCTTGGGCATGGGCTTGTTGCCGTAGGGATCGATCGAGCCTTCGGGGGTGGTGCGGATCGGGAACTTGAAACGCTTCAACACGCCGTTACGAAACTTGATGGTCCACATGATGGAGTCGGAACCACGCAGCGGCTGAACCATGCCGCCCAGCGGCACGACGTCGGCATAGTGGCGAACTTCAATGGCTTGCTGCGGGCAGATCTTCACACAGGAATAGCACTCCCAACACTGCTCGGGTTCCTGGTTGAACGCACGCATGGCGTGGCCGGTTTCCGAACCGTCCTTGTCCAGCTTCATCAGATCGTGCGGGCAGATGTACATGCAAGCGGTCTTATCCTGACCCTTGCAGCCGTCGCACTTGTCGGTACGAACATAGGTTGGCATTACAGTCTCCTAAAGTTAGCTAACAATCCGCGTACGTCGCGGTCCGATTAGAACTGAACCCGTCCTTGGCCGGGGCGACTCGCGAATCCGCTTCCGGTAGGCTCGTGTCCTAAAAGTTTGCCCCGATCAGTGCTGCAACGATCGGGGCCATTCCATCCGGCATCCTGCCGTCCGGAAAAATTACGCTGCCGAGTGGCCTTTCAACTCGATTTTGACGTTCTGCTCCGCGGAGAGGCCGGCATAGTACTTCTGCAGTACCTTGGCGACTTCAGGACGGCTGAATTCGACCGGCAGATCCTGGCCTTCGGACAGCATCGAACGTACCTTGGTGCCGGACAGCAGGATGCGGTCGTCCTTGGTGTGGGGGCAGGTACGTTGCGAGGCCATGCCACCGCATTTTTTGCACCAGAAGGTCCAGTCGATGTTCATGTTCTTGGTTTCGAGCGCATCCTTGGGAATTTCGTCGAAAATCTTCTGCGCGTCGAACGGGCCATAGTAGTCCCCCACGCCGGCGTGGTCGCGGCCGACGATCAGATGCGAGCAGCCGTAGTTCTGGCGGAACAGCGCATGCAGCAGGGCTTCGCGCGGGCCGGCGTAGCGCATGTCGAGCGGGTAGCCTGCCTGGATCACGGTGTTGGGGGCAAAATAGTTGTCGATCAGGGTGGAGATCGCTTCGGAACGGACCTCGGCGGGGATGTCGCCCGGTTTCAGCGCGCCAAGCAGCGAGTGGATCAGCACGCCGTCCATGGTTTCGATGGCGATCTTGGCCAGATACTCGTGCGAACGGTGCATCGGGTTGCGGGTCTGGAAAGCGGCAATCTTGGACCAGCCCATTTTCTCGAATGCGGTGCGGGTTTCGGCGGGGGTCATGAACTGGTCGCCGTACTCTTCCTTGAAGCTGCCGGTGGACAGCACCTTGACCGGGCCGGCAAGATTGACCGGGCCCTGGTCCATGACCATCTTCACGCCAGGGTGTTCGAGGTCGGTGGTCTTGTAGACCTGCATGCATTCGTGCGCCTTGTCGATGGCGTATTTCTCGGTCACCTTCATGGTGCCCATGATGTTGCCGGATTCGCTGTCGACCAGTGCGATATCGGCACCGACCGCGATATTCTGTGCGGTGACTTCATCGGCGGAGAGAGTGACCGGAATCGGCCAGAACAGGCCGTTGGCCATTTTATAGCCGTCGCATACGCCCTGCCAGTCGGCATGGGTCATGAAACCTTCGAGCGGGGTGAAACCGCCGATTCCCATCATGATGAGGTCGCCGGTTTCGCGCGAGGTCATCTTGACCTTGGGCAGCGAGGCGGCGCGGGCTTGCTCGGCAGCAAGTGCGGCGCCCGTCAGCAGCAGGGGTTTGAGTTCACCGCCACCGTGGGGGCGTACCAGTTTGGACATGCTGTCTCCTCAGAATTGAAGGGGTTATTGAGTCGGGGCAGCATAGCACCGGGGCTGATGTCTGAATAATGCTTTATTTTTATTTGAGGATAAGCGGGGTTGATATTGACTCATGGCCATAAAAAAGCCCGGTATAGCCGGGCTTTTTTATTTTGAAACAATTGCTTATGCGTCGAAGAAGGCAGGCATGTCGGTCAGCTCGGTCTTGATGACGCCAACCCAGGCAGGTTTGGTGTCGCCACCGGCTGCGGCCAGTTTTTTGGTTTCTTCGTAGAGCATTTTCCAGCGGTTGTACAGACAGTCGCTGATCTTGCGCATGCCCGAATCAAAATAGGAGTTATGCAGATCGCCTACGGTGCGGGTGAAAGCCTCCATCTGCTCAAGCAGATTATGCGGGTAGCCGTGACGGTTGGGGTCGGCGTATTTGACCATTTCACGCTTGACCGCGCGCACGAAGACTTTCTGGCCTTCGGTGAGGTCGGCTTCGGTGCGGGGGCTGCCGCCGTAATTCATCACTTCGTGGATGAAGCCATTGAGACGTTCGCCGAAATCGAAGTTGGCATAGTCGACGTTTTGCATAAATCCTCCGTTATCACGATGAATCTTTAAAACTGGATATGACTCCGCTGGCTATCCTACCCTGCGCGATACGGCTGTCCAGCGTCTTCTCGGGACAGTTGCACGATTATTTTCTAAGCCCTTGAATCCAGCGGGAATATATTTTGTCGGCCAGTTGATGCAGACGGGCAATGCGGGCATCCATGTCCGCCTGGATGGCGCCGGGCGACTGTACGCCGGGACTGTCGCTGGCGGCGATTTCGGCGGCGCCGTTGCCGCACCAGCTGGCGATGAGTTCGGGCGTCATTTCGACGTGGCATTGCATACCGATATGGCGGCCATTCAGGACGTAGGCCTGGTTGGCGCACCAGGCGCTGTCGAGGATGCGCGTGGCGCCCGACGGCAGGCTGAAGGTTTCGCCGTGCCAGTGAAACGCCAGCATGGGCTGTGTGGCTTCGCCCAGCCAGGGAAGCGCTGCTTCGGCGTCGCTGATGCGGACGTCGCCCCAGCCGATTTCCTTGACCGGGTTACGGCTCACCGTGCCGCCCAGCGCCCTGGACATCAGTTGCCCACCCAGGCAATGGCCGATCACCGGAACGTCCGAGGCGACCGCCTGGCGGATCAGGGCCAGCAGCGGTGGAATCCAGGGCAGATCGTCATTGACGCTCATGTGCCCGCCCATCAAGCAGATGCCTGAAATGCCGTTAAGGTCTTTGGGCACGGCGTCGCCGGCGTCGATGCGAACCAGTTGCCAGGGAATGCCGTGGCGATCCAGAAACGTGGTGAAATATCCCGGCCCTTCGGTGAGCGAATGACGGAAAATCAGAACAGGAAGCATGATGCCTCTCGATAAAAAAACGGTCGCGATGATGATAGCCGCAGGCGGGCTTTCCTGCACCCACACGTGGGCAGCCAGCGTCTCGGTGGTGGGGCTGTTCAAGGACAAGGCCATCGTCAGCATCGACGGCGGCAAGCCACGTACCCTGAGCGTGGGACAGACGGTTCAGGGGGTGAAACTGCTGGCCGCGGATTCCGGTAGCGCCAGTTTCGACGTCGACGGCAAGCGCCGCACACTGGGCATGGGGCAATCCTTTGCCGGCGGTGCGCCGACGGCTGAGCGCAAGAGCGTGTCGCTCACGGCCGATGCACGCGGCCACTTTGCCGCGGCCGGTTCGCTCAACGGGTATCCGATGACTTTCCTGGTCGACACCGGCGCGACGTCCATCGCCATCAGCGCTGCCGAAGCCCGGCGCATCGGACTCGACTACAAGGCCGGGCAGGCCACCGGCGTCGGCACTGCCGCAGGCGTGGTGCCTGCCTGGCGCGTCAAGTTCAATACCGTGAAGGTCGGCGGCATTACCGTCAGCCAGGTCGACGGCATGGTGGTCGAGACCGGCTTGAGCATGCCGCTTTTGGGGATGAGCTTTTTGAACCGGATGGAAATGCGGCGCGACGGGCAGACGATGACGCTAACCCAGCGGTATTGATTGCAAGCGGACAAAATGCAGCGGGGCCCGCTGTTGCGGGCCCCGTTCCTGAGATGCGGCAGGAAATTATTGCCTTGCCTTGTCGCGCTCGATCAGTGCGTACGCCGAGTGATTGTGGATGGATTCGAAGTTCTCGGCTTCCACCACATAGGCATCGATCATGGGTTCGGCGTTCATCGCGGCGGCGACGTCGCGCACGATGTCCTCGACGAATTTCGGGTTGTCGTAGGCGCGCTCGGTGACGTATTTCTCGTCCGGCCGTTTCAGCAGGCCGAAGAGTTCGCACGAAGCCTGGTCTTCAACTTTGCGCACCAGGTCTTCGATCCACAGGAAGCCGTTGGTCCTGGCGGTGACGGTGACGTGCGAGCGCTGGTTATGGGCCCCGTAATCGGAGATTTTCTTTGAGCACGGGCACAGGGAGGTCACCGGTACCAGCACGCGAGTGGTGTGGGTGTATTGGTCGTTCTCTATCGCGCCGATGAAGGTGACTTCGTAATCCAGCAGGCTCTGTACGCCGGAGATGGGCGCGGACTTGTTGATGAAATAGGGGAAGGTCATCTCGATGTAGCCCGATTCGGCTTCCAGGCGTTCCACCATCTGGCGCAGCATGTCCTCGAAATTCTCGACCGAAATCTCGCGCTCGCGCGTATTGAGGATTTCAATGAAGCGTGACATGTGCGTGCCCTTGAAGTTATGTGGCAGGTACACGTACATGTTGAAGTTGGCGATGGTGTGCTGGACGCCGTCGTTCTTGTCCGCCACCCGGATCGGATGGCGAATGCTCTTGATGCCGACCTTGTTGATGGCGATTTGCCGCGTGTCGGCCGAACTTTGCACGTCCGGCATGCAAACGGCGGTATCGCAAATCTGGTTCATGGCAGGCTCCTTGGTGTTTGGTTTCAGCTCAGGCTGAATACGGTTTACAGTTTAGACTAAGTATAAACTGCCTGAATAGTTGAGTAAACTACTCGGATAATAGGGTCATCCGTTGACGCACGGAATGGGTTATCCCCGCCGCGTCGAGCCCGCAGCCAGCCAGCATCGCGGCCGGGTCGCCATGTTCGATGAAGGTGTCGGGCAGGCCCAGGTGCAGGACCGGCACGCTGAGGCCAAGTCCGGCCAGTACCTCGGCCACCCCGGCGCCGGCGCCGCCTGCCACCACATTTTCTTCCAGTGTCACCAGCAGGCGGTGGCTGTGCGCCAATTCGCGCAGCAGGTCCAGGTCCAGCGGTTTCACGAAGCGCATGTCGGCCACGCTGGCGTCGAGTGCTTCGGCCGCCTGCAGTGCGGGTGCGACCAGGCTGCCGAAGGCGACGAGCGCGACGTCGCGGCCATGGCGGCGCAGCAGGCCCTTGCCGATCTCGACCGGCTCGAGGCCGGGTTCGATCGCGGCGCCGCCGCCGCTGCCGCGCGGATAGCGTACCGCCGAAGGGCCGTCGTGCAGAAAGGCGGTGGTCAACAGGCGGCGGCACTCGTTCTCGTCCGATGGCGCGGCGATCAGCAGGTTGGGAATGCAGCGCAGAAAGGAGAGGTCGAAACTGCCGGCGTGGGTGGGGCCGTCGGCACCGACCAGGCCGGCGCGGTCGATCGCCAGCATCACCGGCAGGTTCTGCAGCGCGACGTCATGGATCAGCTGGTCGTAGGCGCGCTGCAGGAAGGTCGAATAAATCGCCACCACCGGTTTCACCCCTTCACAGGCCAGCCCGGCGGCGAAAGTCAGCGCATGTTGTTCGGCGATGCCGACGTCGAAATAGCGTTTCGGAAATTGTTCGGAGAAGCGCACCAGCCCGGAGCCTTCGCGCATTGCCGGCGTGATGCCGACCAGCCGCGTGTCGGCGGCGGCCATGTCGCACAGCCAGTCGCCAAAAACCTGGGTGTAGGTGGGCTTGCCGCCAGGCTTTTCGGCGACGCCTGCGGCCGGATCGAAGCGCGCCACACCGTGATACAGGCAGGGGTTGGTTTCGGCGGGCTCATAGCCTTTGCCTTTGCGGGTGACCACATGCAGAAATTGCGGGCCGCTCAACTGCTTGATGTTGCCTAGCGTTTCCAGCAGCACGCCGAGGTCGTGGCCGTCGATCGGACCGATGTAGTTGAAGCCGAATTCCTCGAACAGGGTGCCGGGCGTCACCATGCCCTTCATGTGTTCCTCGGCGCGCTTGGCGAGTTCGCGAATCGGCGGCGCGACGGACAGGACTCTTTCACCGGCGCGGCGGGCCGCCGCGTAGAACTTGCCGGACATCATGCGCGCCAGGTAGTTGTTGAGTGCGCCGACGTTGGGCGAAATCGACATGTCGTTGTCGTTCAGCACCACCAGCAGGGGCAGGTCGGTGGCGCCGGCATTGTTGAGCGCCTCGAATGCCATGCCGGCGGTCATGGCGCCGTCGCCGATGATCGCCACCGCGCGCTGGCTGGAGCCAAGCTGACGAAACGCCTCGGCCATGCCGAGCGCCGCTGAAATCGAGGTGCTGGAGTGCCCGACGCCAAAGGCATCGAACTCGCTTTCGACGCGGCGCGGAAACCCGGCGATGCCGCCCGGCCGGCGCAGGCCGGCCATCGCCGAGCGCCGGCCGGTCAGGATTTTGTGGACGTAGGTCTGGTGGCCGACGTCCCAGACGATGCGGTCGCGCGGGGTGTCGAACACGTAATGCAGGGCGAGGGTCAGTTCAACGGTGCCGAGATTGGAGGCCAGGTGGCCGCCGGTGCGGGAAACCGACTGCACCAGGAATTCGCGCAGTTCGGCGGCGAGTTGCGGCAACTCGGCCGGTGCCAGGGCGCGCAGATCGGCGGGGGTGTGGAGGGTGTCGAGCAAGGGTGTGGCCATCTTAAAACGTCCGTTCGACCACAAAATCGGCCAGCTGGCGCAGCCGCTCGGCGCGCGCGCCAAGATGGGCCAGTGCGGCATGGGCGTCGGCGCGCAGTTCCAGCGCCAGTTCGCGCGCACGCGTTACGCCGAGCAGGCTGACGTAGGTCGGTTTGTTGTTGGCGGCGTCCTTGCCGGCGGTCTTGCCCAGCGTGGCGGTGGGGGTTTCGGCATCGAGCACGTCGTCCACCACCTGGAAGGCCAGGCCGATGCATTTGGCGTAATGATCGAGCGCCGTGGCAGTCGCGCCGGACAAGGTGCCGCACTGCGCGCCCAGCAGCACCGAGGCGCGGATCAATGCGCCGGTCTTGTGGATGTGCATGAATTCGAGTTCGGTCAGGTCGAGCGGCTTGCCCACGCTGGCCAGATCGATCGCCTGGCCGCCGGCCATGCCGCGCGAACCAGCCGCCTGCGCCAGCAGCTGCACCATCTTCAATTGGACGGCAACGTCGTCGGCCAGCGGCTGCGCAGCGAGGATGTCGAACGCCAGGCTCTGCAGCGCGTCGCCCACCAGCAGGGCGGTGGCTTCGTCGAATTCGACGTGCACCGTCGGCTTGCCGCGCCGCAATGCGTCGTCGTCCATCGCCGGCATGTCGTCGTGCACCAGCGAGTAGGCATGGATCAGTTCCACTGCCGCAGCGGCGTGCTGTACGCGTTCGATATCGGCACCCGCGATCTCGCCGGCGGCAAATGCCAGCAGCGGCCGTACGCGCTTGCCGCCGCCCAGCACCGCATAGCGCATGGCCTCGTGCAGGCGCTGCGGGGCAATCTGCGGAGCGGGGAGCGATGCGGCCAGCACGCTTTCCATGCGCGCCTGGCATGCCTGTGTCCAGGCGGCAAAATCAGTCATCGATGTCTTCGGTCTTGAAGGGCTGCAGGGCGCCGTTTTCCAGGATCTTCACCTGCTGCTCGGCATCGGCCAGTTGCTGGCGGCAATACTGCAGCAGTTCGGCGCCGCGCTTGTAGGCGGTCAGCGAGGCCTCCAGCGGCAGTTGGCCGGATTCCATCTCGCCCACGATGGCTTCCAGTTCGGCCAATGCCGACTCGTAATCTTTGGGGGGCGTGGCGGCGCGGGATTTGGCCATGAAATTTCGAACCCGGCGGAGAAAGGACGCTACTTTAACAAATTCGGCGCGCAGGCGCCTCCCCGGGATGCCTGCCTGTGCTAGAATTTCGCGCTTTCCCTGCGCCGTTAAGGCATTGTGTCCAGGCAGGGTTCATCCGTAAATCCGGTGGGCGTCGGGGCCAGGGCCACGATACGTTTTTAATGGTGGTCGTTTCGCGATCACGCTTGCCGCTTCCGGCACCGACCGGAAGGGAGCTTGGTTTTGAGTAGGGTACGCCATGAGCGATCTCGCCGAATCCAGCGCCTTGTCGCTAATTTCACCTCAGTTGCCGGTTTCCTGGTACTTCGATCCGGCCGTCTACGCGCTGGAACTGAAACATCTGTTCAAACAGGGCCCCGGTTATGCGGGCCATCGCTTGATGGTGCCCGAAGCGGGCGATTACCACGCGCTGGAGCTGTTCGACGGCGCGAAGATGCTGGTCAACGGTGGAGCCGGAGTCGAGCTGCTGTCGAACGTGTGCCGCCATCGCCAGGCGCTGATGCTGCAGGGGCGCGGCAAGCTGCCGTCCAGCAACATCGTCTGCCCGATCCACCGCTGGACCTACGACAACCAGGGCCGGCTGATGGGCGCGCCGGAGTTTCCCGGCAATCCCTGCCTCAACCTCGATCGCAGCGGCCTGCAGAACTGGCAGGGTCTGCTGTTCGCCGGCGCGCGCGATGTGGAGGCCGATCTGGCCGGCATGCAGGCGGCGCGCGAGCTCGATTTCTCCGGCTTCATGCTCGATCACGTCGACGTGACGCATTACGCCTGCAACTGGAAGACCTTCATCGAAGTGTATCTGGAGGATTACCACGTCGCGCCCTATCACCCGGGGCTCGGGCATTTCGTCACCTGCGACGATCTGAAATGGGAATACGGCGACTGGTGGTCGGTGCAGACGGTGGGGGTGAATCGCGGGCTGGCCAAGCCGGGTTCGCCGGTGTACCGGAAATGGCACGAGCAGGTGCTGGCCTACCAGCAGGGCAAGGCGCCCGCGCATGGCTCGATCTGGCTGACCTACTATCCGGGCCTGATGGTCGAGTGGTATCCGCACGTGCTGGTGGTGTCGTCGATCGTGCCGACCGGTGTCGAGTCGTGCAGCAACGTGGTCGAGTTCTATTATCCCGAGGACATCGTGCTGTTCGAGCGCGCCTTCATCGAAGCCGAACAGGCGGCGTATCGTGAAACCGCGGTGGAAGACGAGGATATCTGCGAGCGCATGCATCAGGGCCGGCGCGCGCTATACCGGCAGGGCATTTCGGAAACCGGGCCATACCAGTCGCCGCTGGAAGACGGCCTGATGCATTTCCATGCTTTCCTGCGGCGCGAGATCGAGCCCTACCTGAAATGAGTTTCTCCACATTCCCCGGCGGGCGGCGCGCGCCGCCCGTTTTTTTTGCCCGCCTGCAATGAGCCGCTTTTGATGAAATCAAGCTGGATGCTGGTGGCGGCGGCCTTGTTCGCGCTGATGGGGGTGCTGGTCAAGCATGCCTCCGCGCAGTTCTCCAGCGCCGAGCTGGTGTTTTACCGCTCGGCGTTCGGGCTTCTCGCCATCTGGGGGGTGATCGCCGTCACCCATCGGCGGCTGCTGGCGCCGCTCGCCACGCGTCATCTGCGCACGCACTTCTGGCGCGGGCTGGCGGGATTCGCCGCACTGGTGCTGTTTTTTTATGCGATTGCACGGCTGCCGCTGGCCACCGCCGTCACGCTCAATTACACCGCGCCGCTGTTTCTGGCCGCATTGTCCGCCTGGTGGCTGCATGAGCGCCATGGGCGGGGTCTGGTGGCCGCGGTGCTGCTGGGATTTGTCGGCATCATGCTGCTACTGCGTCCGCAATTGCAGGACGAAGCCTGGCTTCCCGCGCTGGCCGGGCTGGTGTCGGGTATGCTGGCGGCGGTGGCCTACGTCAACGTCAAGCAGCTGGGCCGGCTCGGCGAACCCGAATGGCGGGTGGTGTTTTACTTCACACTGCTGGCGACCGTGGGGGGCGGCGCGTGGATGGCAGTGGCCGGATTTCATCGCCCCCAGCCCGGCGACTGGCCATGGCTGATCGGCATCGGCGTGACCGCCACGCTGGCGCAGCTGGCGCTGACGCGCGCCTACCATCGCGGGCGCACGCTCACCGTGGGCGCGCTGGCCTACACCACGGTGGGATTTGCGGCAGTGTATGACGTGCTGCTGTTCGGCGAGCGGCTGCCATTACCGGCCTGGATCGGCATGGCGGTGGTGGCGCTGGCGGGCATCCTGGCGGTACGCGCATCCGCGCCCTCGCGCCCCGATTCACTATAGTTAGAGACACAATCACAGGAGACATCGATGATCAGCCTTGACGTCAAAGACAACCAGATTGCGGTTACCGTAATGGGGCAGTTCACGCTCGACGATACCCGCGAATTCGAGCAGGCGGTGTGCTACGGCATCCAGTTTCAGGGCACGGTCAATCTGCTGTTCGATCTGCGCGACATGCTGTCGTACAGTCTGGACGTGGCGTGGGAGGAGCTGAAGTTTTCCCGTGAGCACAAGAACGATTTCGACCGTATCGCGATCCTGACCGGCGACCAGTGGGTGGCGTGGAGCATGTGGATCAACCGCCTGTTCATGGCGGCGGATATCCGTCTGTTCGACGATCTGGAAATGGCGCAGGCATGGGTGGCGGGGGGCGAGTTGCCGGCGGCGGCGGGCTGATCTGGCGCGGCGGGCGGAAGACGTCCTGGTTGGCGTAGTACGCGGCGTCGGCGTTGGCCGGGTCCCAGCCCGGGATTCCCTGGACCGGCAGCGGGGGCAACAGACGTGGGGAGTCGATGGCGCCGAGTTCCTGCGCAGCCCGGGCGTCCGCGGCGTCGAGGTCGGGTGAGTCTGCAACCAGCACCAGGCATTTCCCCGTCATGGCCGGATAGGGCGCAAGCGCCTTCTCCAGCAGCGCATGGCCGACCACCACGAAGTGCATTTCTCCTTCCACGCGATCACGCGCCTGCCACAACAGGGTGTGCCAGGCGCGCCCGGCCAGCAGTTCGGACAAGGCCGGATCGCGGCTGATCACCCATACTCCGGATTCATCCAGCATTGTCAGGGCGTCGCGGCGGCGCCCGCGCCTGGCATCGGTCTCGACTGCGATGGCATCGCCATGGGCAGCATTCAGCGCTCCCTTGAAGCGCGGGAAGCGCAACCACACCAGTGCGTTGAGCACGTCGTGCCAGGTGTCGGCGCGGGTCGGCACCTGGCCGGTGTGCAGAATATGGGTTTCGTAATCGCGCGCGGACAGGTGGTCGCCGGGAGCGCAGAAACGCAGCGGCAGCCCGCGTGCCTGCAGTGTGCCACGTGCGGCGGCCTGCGCGTTGAGCGCTTCGAGCGCAGGCAGGGAACGGGCGAGTTCCAGCGCATCGATCAGCGCCCGGTAGGGTGCGAAGGCGGGATGATCGAATTTCAATGCAGTGATTCGGACAGCGCCTGGCGGTATTGCCGCGTCAGCGGATGCGCGCCGCCCAGCAGGTCGAACAGGGCAAGCAGGCTGGTGCGGCCGATGTCGTTGCGGAAGCCGCGGTCGGCGCGCGCAATGGCCAGCAGATCCGCCATGGCGCCGGAAAAATCGTCGCCTGCCAGCCGTACCGCTGCGCGTTGATAGCGGGCAGCGAGGTCGTCGGCATCGTGAGTGAGACGTGCATCGAGATCGGCCAGCGGCATCGCCAGGCGTGCGGTTTCCGCCAGATTCAAATGCGCGTACAGCGGCGCAATGACAGCGTCGGCGCGTGCCTCGGGCGGCAGGCTGTCGAGCAGTTTCAACGCCTGTTCGCCTTCGCCCTCGGCCCATAACAGTTTGGCGAGGTCGCGCGGGATCGTCAGATTGGTGGGCTCCGCCATCGCCGCGTTGGCGAGCAGCATGCGCGCCTGCGGACGGTTGCCCGCCTGCCAGGCCGCCACGCCCAGCGCGTGGGCACGGTTGGCGTCGCCGGCGATGAAGCGGTCGAGCACTTCACGGAAGCTGCTGTCGGGGTCGGCGCCGTGGATCGTGTGGGCGACCTCGCCGCGCCAGAAAAACTTCACCGTCGGCACCGAGTTGACGCTGAAGCGCCGCGCCAGCTCCGGCAGCTCCTCGGCGTTCAGCATGACGAGCAGAAACTTGCCGCCGTATTCGGCGGCAAGCTTCACCAGGCGCGGCATCAAAATGAAGCAGGGCCCGGCCTTCGGGGTCCAGAAGTGCACCAGCACCGGACCCTTGTGCGAGTTTTCCAGCACCAGCCGGTTGAAGTTCTCGGCGCTGGCATCGAAGACGTAGGGTGACAGCGCCATCAGTCGAAGGCTCCGGTCCGGGCAAAACGGTCGCATGCGGCGACGAGTTCGCGACAGATGCCCGGTTCGAAGGCCGAGTGGCCGGCATCCGCCACGATCACATAGCGGGCCTCGGGCCAGGCGTGTGCCAGTTCGTCGGCCGACACGATCGGGCAGACGGCGTCGTAGCGCCCTTGTACGATGACGGCGGGAATGGCGCGCAATCGCCCGACGTTGTCGAGCAGGCTGTTGTCGGGCAGGAAGATGTCATTCACGAAATAGTGCGCCTCGATCCTTGCAAGCGAAAGTGCGGTCTTGTCGCGGCCGAACGCGGCGACGAGTTCCGGGCTGGGCAGCAGGGTCGAGCAGGACGCCTCGAAAGTGGCCCACTCATGGGCTGCCGGCTGGTGCACGGCCGGGTCCGGATCGATCAGGCGGCGGTGGTAGGCGCCGAGCAGATCGTGGCGCTCGCTATCGGGGATGAATTCCGCGAGCTTGTGCTGTGCTTCGGGGAAGAAGGTGCGGATGCCGTTGAGAAACCAGTCGATCTCGCTCTTGCGGCACAGGAATATCCCGCGCAGCACCAGCCCGCGACAGCGTTGCGGATGGGCCTCGGCGTAGGCCAGCGCCAGGGTCGAACCCCACGATCCGCCGAATACCAGCCAGCTGTCGATGCCGAGTTCGACGCGCAGCGCTTCCATGTCGGCGATCAGGTGCGGCGTGGTGTTGTCGGCGAGCTCGCCATGCGGGGTCGAGCGGCCGCTGCCGCGCTGGTCGAACAGGACGATGCGGTAGCGGGCCGGATCGAAGAAGCGCCGCTGGTTGGGCGAGGTGCCGGAGCCGGGGCCGCCGTGCACGAACAATACCGGGATGCCGTCCGGGTTGCCGGACGTTTCCCAGTAGATGCGGTGGACGCCGGCGGTTTCCAGCATGCCGCTGGCGTAGGGGATGAGTGGCGGGTGGAGCGGGGAAAGGTCTGACATGGGGGAGGAGGCGAGTCGACAGCCTGCATCATATCGCGGGGCCCGCCGGGCATGAAGCTGCACGGGCGGCTTGCGTCCCGCCACATTGCCGGCGGCAGGCCGGTATCGACAGGCAGGGGCGGGGTACGTATGCTTCAAATGCGCTTGAAACGCGCGACGGGTGACCCGCTGATCCGGGCCGCTCGATCAATAAAACAACGAATTCTGCTGTTGCCAACCATAACTGATACGAGGAGAGTTGTTCATGAGTCATATTGTGAGAGTCGCCCTGCTGGGCCTGGGCGATGTCGGGGAAAAATTTGCGGAACATTTCCTGGCAAAAATCCAGGAAGAACGCGTCAACGTCGAAATTGTCGCTGTCGCGTCGCGCGACCTGGAGTCGCCGGTTGCGCTTGGATTCATGCACAGCAAGGTGCCGGTATTCAAGGACGCGATGGAAGTGGTGACGCTCGGCGCAAAGGTCGACGTCATTTTCGACCTGACCGGCGACCCCGAATTACGCAAAAAGCTGCGAATCGCGCTGCAGGACGCGCACAACCAGCACACCGTGATTGCGCCCGAAGTGGTTGCGCATCTGTTGTGGAATTTCTTTGGCGAGGGCGAATTACCGCATAGCAGCAGAACCGGCTACTGATGCATCGCATTGCGCCCGTCCTGTCGTGGTGCGCGGCGCAATGCCATCATCCATGGCCGGCATGCCGGACTGACGGGATTCCTGATTGATATCTTATGAATACTCCTTTCAAATTCGCCCATGCCGCTGATGCCGACTGGGTTCGCGCCGCGCAGACCTGCATCGGCCAGCTAGGCGCGATTCCCTCCACGGCGACGCTGGGATTCCTGTATGTATCGGATGCCTTCGCCGGCGAGCTCGCCGCGATCCTGGCGTTTTTCAAAAGCGCGACCGGGGTGATGCACTGGACCGGCAGTGTGGGCGTGGGGATCTGCGCCACCGGTGTGGAATATCTGGAAGAGCCGGCGATAGCGGTGATGTTGGGTGAGTTTGCGCCGGCCGATTTCAGCATGCTGCCGGTAGTGCGCACGCTGCAGGACATCGCTGCGCAGCCGCCGGATGCGTATGTCGCGATGGTGCATGGCGACCCGGCGAACACGCAAGTTCAGGAACTGATCGAAGGCCTCTCCGCGCACGTGTCGGGCAGTTTTGTCGTCGGCGGGCTGTCGAGCTCGCGCGGCGAGACGGCACAGATCAGCGACGGCGTGGTGAGCGGCGGCCTGTCAGGCGTGCTATTCGGCGAACGGGTTAAGCTGGCGACGCGGCTGACGCAAGGCATTTCGCCGCTGGGGCCGCGCCACCGCATCACTGCCGCCAACAAGAACGTCGTCGGCGGCCTGGATAACCGACCGGCGCTGGACGTGATGAAGGAGGAGATCGGCGAAGTCCTGGCGCACGATCTGCGGCGCGCGGCCGGCTATATTTTCGTCGGCCTGCCGGTACGTGGATCGGATACCGGCGATTATCTGGTGCGCAATATTCTCGGCGTCGATCCGCAGAACCATCTGGTGGCGATCGGCGAGTATGTCGAGCCGGGGGATGAGCTGCTGTTCTGCCGCCGCGACCGCCAAACCGCCGAAGACGACCTGCTGCGGATGCTGCAAGCCATCGGGGCGCAGCTGGATTCGCCGATCCGGGGTGGCGTGTATTATTCCTGCCTGGGGCGCGGCCGGCACATGTTCGGCGCGCCGAATCGGGAAATGGAGCTGATTCGCGACGCCCTCGGTGATTTTCCGCTGGTGGGGTTCTTTGCCAACGGTGAAATTTCCCACAACCGATTGTATGGCTACACCGGAGTGTTAACTCTGTTTGGCTGACCAAGGTAGTAAATACGGAGACAAGCATGACCCTGCACGCCATGAAAGAAGACGAAATCCGCCTGTTGCGTGACGAAATCGAAATGCTGATGAACGAGCGCCGCCAGCTGTTGCAGGTGACGGGAGCGGCGGCTGTGTTCGTGGCCAATCTCGACACCGACAGCCTGCCGGATGAAGCCGATACCATCGATGCCGCCGAAATGCTGGCGGAGCAGCTCAACGGACTGTCCGAGGAAACCCTCAAGGACGCGCTGGAGTCGGTGCGCGCCGAACTCGATCCCGTGCAATAGGCAGGCTTTCGCATCTTGGCCCGCCTGCCGCTGCCGGGTTTCCCCGAGGTCAGGCGCTTTGTGCTGATCGCCGGACTGACGGCGCTGGCGTATGCGCTGGCAGGCTGGCTCAGTCTCAAGCTTGCGGCATACATTGCCGACGTGGTCGCCGCCGTCTGGCTGGCTGCCGGCATTGGCGCCATGGCGAGCCTGCGCTTTGGCGCGGCAGGCGTGGCGGGGACGGCACTGGGATCGTTCGCGATCAACAGCCTGGCCCTGTCGCCGGACGAGGCATCCAGCTTTGCGCTCGGCGCGGCTGCGGAAGCGTGGATCATCGGCTATCTGCCGCGCTACCTGCAGCCTTTCAGCGCCACCCTCGACTATGTGCCCAGTGTCGCCAAATTTGCGCTGGTGGCCGCTCCGCTGGGCTGCGCGCTAAGCGCACTGACGGGCATGCTCAGCCTCTATTTCTTGGGCCACCTGCCGGCCGACACGGTATTGGGGGGCTTGTGGGTATGGTGGCTGGGCGATCTGCTGGGGGTGTACCTGATTGCACCGCTGCTGCTGACGGCGACACGCTGGGATTTATTGCCGACCAACAGAGGCGCACGGCTGGAAGGCCTGGTGCTGATGCTCGGCATGCTGGCGCTGACGCTGGCGATGATGGAGTACGTCGAGCCTTTGCGGCCAGCCGAAATTGTCCTGTTCGTGATGATGCCGGCGGTGCTGTGGGCCGCGCTGCGTTTTTCGGTGACCGGCGCGAGCCTGGCGATTTTCCTGTCGGCGCTCATCGTGCTGGGCGTGGCGGTTGCCTCCTACGGCGGCCTTGCCGGTGTCGCGATACCGCGCGATGTGTTCGCGTTGCAAGTCAGCATGGTGACGATGGCGCTGGGCGGCCTGTTCGTGTCGGCCGCCCTGACCGAGCGCCGCTATTCCGAATTGCGGCTCGACATGCTGGCCAATCACGATCCGCTCACCGGCCTGCCCAATCGCTCGTATTTCCAGGATTTCCTCGGCCATGCGCTGGCGCGCGCGCAGCGTGAAAAATCCCAGGTTTCGCTGCTGTTCATCGACCTCGACCGCTTCAAGCACATCAACGACTCGCAGGGGCACGAGGTGGGCGATCAGGTGCTGTGTATCGTCGCCAACCGGCTGGACGAACAGCTGCGTGCCGATGATTTCGTCGCCCGCCTGGGTGGCGACGAATTCGCCGTCATTCTGACCCATGCGCCGGCCGCGCGGGCGGCCAGCCGGGTGGCGCACAAGCTGCTCCAGGCACTGGCCAAGCCCTTCAAGCTCGCGCAGCGGCGTTACGCCATCGGCGCCAGCATCGGCATCAGCGTGTATCCGGACGACGGACTCGACGCCCATACCCTGCTGCGCCAGGCCGATCTGGCGATGTACCAGGCCAAGCATCGCCGCAGCGGCATCGAGTACTTCAGCGACGAATTGAACACGGTGGCGCAGCAGTTGCAGACACTGGAAAGCGGTTTGCGCCAGGCGCTCGAACGCAACGAACTGGCGCTGGCCTACCAGCCCAAGGTCGATCTTGCCAGCGGCCAGGTGGTGGGGCTGGAGGCGCTGGTTCGCTGGCTTCCCCGCGTGGGCTTTAGCGTCGGCTCCGAACAGTTGATCCCGGTGGCCGAGGAAACCGGCCTTATCGTCCCGCTGGGCCGCTGGGTGGTACGGGCGGCGTGCGAACAGTGGATCGTCTGGCGCGATGCCGGATGCGATCCGCCGCCGGTGGCCGTCAACCTGTCGCCGCGGCAGTTTTCCGATGTGCGCCTGATCGACGACATCGATGCCATCCTGACGGAAACCGGAATGCCCCCCGCGTATTTGCAGCTGGAAGTGACCGAGAGCGCGGCGATGGATAACCCCATACGCAGCTTCGGCATGCTCGAGGCACTGCGCCAGCGCGGGCTGCACGTTTACATTGACGATTTCGGCACGGGGTATTCCAACCTCGGCCAGTTGAAGCGCATGCCGATCGATGCGCTGAAAATCGACAAGAGTTTCGTGAGCGATGTGCTGACCGATAGCGACGACGCTGAAATCGTCAACGCCATCATCCGCCTGGCCCATGCCCTGAAGCTGCGCGTGGTGGCCGAAGGGGTCGAACAGGCCGGTCAGGTGGCCTTTTTGCGGCAGAGCGGCTGCGACGAAATCCAGGGTTATGTCGTCGCCAGGCCCTTGCCACCGGACCAGGTAGTGGCCTTCTTCGATTGGCGGTTCAATTTCTAGCGGACGCAGCCGCAGCAGGGCTGCTGAAACTGTACGCAATCAATCCGCCGCCCGCACCCGCTGCCCGGTTGGTTCCCGCTATCAATAACGGTCGCCTGACGCGCTTGACAATCGGGCTGCTTGCGTCGCATGCATTCCATGGACATTCCGGACATGCGTCAGTACTTCGCCCCCTGGTCGATCCAGGCACCAATCATGCGTGCGTTCTCTTCCGATAGTATGGGCCCGCCGTGCGGCATGCGGATTGACGGGTCGAGCTGGCCGGATACCACCCGGTGCAGGGTGCTGCTCAAACTGGAGCCGGGGCGCACCACCGGGTTGAGCCTGGCGCCCTTCATCAGCGCTTCATAGCTGTCGAGACGCAGGCCGGACTGTTCATACCCCGGTTTGCCGGGCACATGGCACGACACACAATGGGTATCGAGGATCGGTTTGATGCGGGCCTGATAGGTCAGCGGCCGGTCATCGCTACAGCCCGTGTGCAATACGACAGCAAGGATGGGGAAGACGGAAAGTGCTGTGCGTTTCATGGGCGACTCCTGCGCAGGTCCAACGGGTAAGGATTCACGGCACGAACCGGGAGAGTCGTGCGCGCCAGCGACCCATTCATGGCGCGCTGGCACTGAAGACCCGCAGGCTTAACCCAGCAACTGGCCCAGCACGAACGGCAGGATGCCGCCCTTGTTGTAATACTCGACCTCGATCGGGGTATCGATGCGCAGCTTGAGGGCGACGCGTTCGGTGCCGCCCGTGGCGCGGTGGATCACCAGCGTGACGTCCTGTTGCGGGGCGATGCCGGCTTCGGTGCCTTCGAGGTCGAAGGTTTCGCTGCCGTCAAGTTTCAGGCTGGCCGCATCGACGCCATCCTTGAACTGGCAGGGCAGCACGCCCATGCCGGCGAGGTTGGCGCGATGGATGCGCTCGAAGCTCTTGGCGACGACCGCCTTCACGCCGAGCAGCGTGGTGCCCTTGGCCGCCCAGTCGCGGGAAGAGCCCGTGCCGTATTCCTCGCCAGCGAAGATCATCAGCGGCATGCCCTCAGCCTGGTATTGCATGGCGGCGTCGTAGATCGGTTTCTGTTCGCCGCCTTTCAGCGTGACGCCGCCCTCGGAGCCGGGGATCATCAGGTTCTTGATGCGCACGTTGGCGAAGGTGCCGCGCATCATGACTTCGTGGTTGCCGCGCCGTGCGCCGTAGCTGTTGAAGTCGGCCTTCTGCACGCCGTGTTCGGTGAGGTAGAGGCCGGCCGGCGAGGTCGGTTTGATGCCGCCGGCCGGGCTGATGTGGTCGGTGGTGACCGAATCGCCGAAGATCGCCAGCGCCCGGGCGCCGCGGATGCCGCCGCTGACTGCCTTGCTGCCCGCGAAGAACGGCGGCTGCTGGATGTAGGTCGATTTCGCGTCCCACTCGTAGACCGTGCCGGTGGGGGCAGAGACGGCGTCCCACAATGGATTGTCGGCGCCGACGTCGGCGTAGATCTTGCGGTAGGCGGCCGCGTCGGTGGCGGTGCCCATCACGGCGGCGATGTCGGCGGCGCTGGGCCACAGGTCTTTCAGGTACACCGGCCGGCCATCCTTGCCGGTGCCGAGCGCCTCTTTCTCGAAGTCGATGTCGACGCGGCCGGCCAGCGCAAAGGCGACGACCAGCGGCGGCGACATCAGGAAGTTGGCCTTGACCGCCTGGTGCACGCGCGCCTCGAAGTTGCGGTTGCCCGACAACACCGACGCGACCACCAGATCGTTGTCGGCGATGGCTTTGTCGATCTCCGGCTTCAGCGGGCCGGAGTTGCCGATGCAGGTGGTGCAGCCGTAGCCCACCACGGAAAAGCCGACTTGCTCCAGCGCGTCCATCAGCCCGGCCTTGTTCAGGTATTCGGTGACCGCGCGCGAGCCGGGGCCGAGCGAGGTCTTGACGTGCGCGGGCGGCTTCAGGCCGAGTGCGGCGGCTTTCTTCGCCAGCAGGCCGGCGGCCAGCATCACGCCGGGGTTGGAGGTGTTGGTACAGGAGGTGATCGCGGCGATCACGACGTCGCCATGGCCAAGGCTGCCGTTGCCGTTCTTGAACACGGTGTTGGGGTCGGCCACGACGTGGTCGGGCGAGGGGTGGCTGTCGAGCATCTCCTCCTCTGACGCGGGAACTGGCGTGGGCTCGTCCTGGTTGCCACCGCCGGCGAGATCGACGGGGTTGTGGTTCGAAGCGGGCAGGGCATGGCGCCGGCCCAGTTCGCCGGCTTTGCCGTAGCCGCCGTCGGCCACAGCCTTGTCCATCAGGCCGGAGAATGCGGATTTCAGCCCGGCCAGCGCGATGCGATCCTGCGGCCGCTTGGGGCCGGCGACGCTGGGTTCAACGGTTGAGAGGTCGAGTTCCAGCACCTGCGAATAATCGATGTCGCCCGCCTTGGGGACGCCGAACAGACCCTGCGCCTGGTAGTAGGCGCGGATCAGATCGACCTGATCCGCGCTTCTTCCGGTCGCGGCGAAGTACTGGCAGGTGGCTTCGTCGACCGGGAAGAAGCCCATGGTCGCGCCGTATTCGGGCGCCATGTTGGCGATGGTTGCGCGGTCGGTCACCGACATGGCGGCCACGCCCTCGCCGAAGAACTCGACGAACTTGCCGACGACTTTCGCGCGGCGCAGCATCTCGGTGACGGTCAGCACCACGTCGGTGGCGGTGACGCCGGGCCTGGCCGCGCCCCTGAGGTTGACGCCGACAACATCGGGGGTGAGGAAATACACCGGCTGGCCGAGCATCGCCGCTTCCGCCTCGATGCCGCCGACGCCCCAGGCGACGATGCCGAGGCCGTTGATCATCGTGGTATGCGAATCGGTGCCGACCAGCGTGTCGGGGTAGGCCATGCCGTCCTTTTCCATCACGCCGCGCGCCAGGTATTCCATGTTGACCTGGTGGACGATGCCGACACCGGGCGGCACCACCTTGAAGGTGTCGAAAGCCTGCATGCCCCACTTGAGGAATTGGTAGCGCTCACGGTTGCGCTCGAATTCGATCTTCATGTTGAGGTCGAGCGCGTCATGTGTGCCCGCGGCATCGACCTGGACCGAGTGGTCGACCACCATGTCGACCGGCACCAGCGGCTCGATCTTCTCCGGATCCTTGCCCAGCTTCTGCGCCGCCGAGCGCATCGCGGCGAGGTCGGCCAAG
Source organism: Thiobacillus sp. (assembly GCA_035436705.1). GTDB lineage: Bacteria > Pseudomonadota > Gammaproteobacteria > Burkholderiales > Thiobacillaceae > Thiobacillus. The sequence goes on from DAOMWT010000001.1 coordinate 49,914, forward strand.
AGCGGCACGCCGGTGAAGTCCTGCAGGATCACGCGCGCCACGGTGAAGGGGATTTCCTCGGTGCGTTCGGCGTTCGGCTTCCAGCCGGCCAGCTGCTTCACATGCCCGGGCGTCACCTTCACGCCGTCGCAGTTGCGCAGCACCGACTCCAGCACGATGCGGATCGACACCGGCAGCCGCGCCACCGACACGCCCAGCGCGGTCTCGAGCTTCTTCAGCGAGGCGAAGCGATGGCCGCCTGTGCCGGTGGTGAAGGAATCGTGGGTGTTGAAGGCGTCGGTCATGATGGGGTGACTCGTAAAAATGATTGATGATGAAAATGGCCGGAAGACACGATTTTACCGGAAGCGATCACGCATGGACGGGCCTGCGGGCACGCCTTACAGACGAATGCCGAACATGCTCAGCAGCTTGATCGTACCGAGATAGGCCAGCGCGGTCGCGGCGCTTGAAACGGCCAGGCTGAACCAGAACCCCCAGCCGCTGCGCAGCAGAATGGGCAGCAGCACGAACAGCAGCAGCGAAGGCAGCACCAGCCAGAAAATGCCGTTGCAGAGCGCGGCGACCTTCTGCACGTCGCCGGTGTCGAGATACAGCAGAACGAACGCAAGCAGCGAAGTGAGCGGCAGGGACGCCAGCGCTGCCGCCCAGAAGGTGCTGCGCTTGGCCAGTTCGGCAATGGCGACGAGGATCAGCGCTGACAGGCCGATCTTGAGCGCGTATTGCCCCATGGGGCGATCAGGCTTCGCGCCGCATTTGCGGGAAGAGGATGACGTCGCGGATGCTTGGCGAATCGGTCAGCAGCATCACCAGGCGGTCGATGCCGATGCCGCAGCCGCCGGTGGGCGGCAGGCCATGCTCCAGCGCGCGGATGAAGTCGGCATCGTAGTGCATCGCCTCCTCGTCGCCGGCCTCCTTCTGCCGCACCTGTTCCATGAAGCGCTCGGCCTGGTCCTCGGCGTCGTTCAGCTCGGAGAAGCCGTTGGCCATCTCGCGACCGGTGATGAACAGTTCGAAGCGCTCGGTGATGTCGGGCTGGCTGTCGGAGCGGCGCGCCAGCGGCGAGACTTCGGCCGGGTAGTCGATGATGAAGGTGGGCTGGATCAAGAGCGCTTCGGTGGTCTCCTCGAAGAAGGAGAGTTGCAGTCCGCCGATGCCGTCCTGCGCGCGGTACTTCGCCTTCATCGCCACGAACTGCGCGATCAGCCAGTCGCGGTCGTTCAGCTGTTCGACCGTGTACTGGGGATTGTATTTGCGGATCGCCTCGACGATGGTGAGGCGGTCGAACGGCTTGCCGAGTTCGATTTCGTTGCCCTGATAGACGACCGTGGTGGAGCCGGTAGCGGCGACCGCGGTGTGACGGATCAGCGCCTCGGTGTAGTCCATCAGGTAGCGGTATTCGCGGTAGGCCTCGTAGAACTCCATCATGGTGAACTCGGGGTTGTGCCGCGTCGACAGCCCTTCGTTGCGGAAGTTGCGGTTGATCTCGAACACCTTCTCGAAGCCGCCGACCACCAGGCGCTTCAGATACAGCTCGGGCGCGATGCGCAGGAACAGTTCCATGTCGAGCGCGTTGTGATGGGTGGCGAAAGGCTTCGCCGCGGCGCCGCCGGGGATCGGGTGCATCATCGGCGTCTCGACTTCGAGGAAGCCGTGGCCGGTCATGAACTCGCGGATCGCCTGGATGATTTTCGAGCGGCGCATGAAGGTCTCGCGCGCGGCTTCGTTGGTGATGAGGTCGAGGTAGCGCTGGCGGTATTTCTGCTCCTGGTCGGCGAGACCGTGGAATTTCTCCGGCAGCGGACGCAGCGCCTTCGACAGCAGGCGGATCGATTTTGCCTGGATGGTCAGCTCACCCTTGTTGGTCTTGAACAGGGTGCCGGCGACGCCGATGAAATCGCCCAGATCCCAATGCTTGAAGGCGTCGTGCGATTCGCTGCCGGTGAGGTCGTTGGACACGTAGACCTGGATGCGCCCGCTCATGTCCTGCAGGGTGGCGAAACTGGCCTTGCCCATCACCCGCTTCAGCATCATGCGGCCGGCGAGCTGCACCTGGACGGCTTCGGCTTCCAGCGCTTCCTTGGATTTCTCGCCGTGTTCGTGTGCGAGCTTGCCGGCGTAGTCGTGGCGCTCGAAGTCGTTGGGGAAGGCGACGCCTTGTTCGCGGATCGCGGCGAGCTTGGTGCGGCGCTCCATGATGATCTGGTTCTCGTCTTGCAGGGGAGCGGTGTTTTCGGTATTCATGGTGGCTGGGGTCAATCGAAACGGTGGAGCGCAAAGCCGAGTTTTTGAGCGGCTTCGGCCTGTTTTTTGTCGGCGGTAGAAAATTCCGGAATGGCTTGGCGACGCGCGACAGCGAGGTGCAGCGCGTCGAGCGTACGCAAAGGCAGATCGGCGACTTCGTCCATCAGGTGGTAAGCCAGCGTCAGGTCGTCCTCCAGGAAAGACGAGACCGCGAGGGCGCCGTCCTGCACATCCAGTCTGAAGGCCTCGAGCACCTGCGCTTCGAGCTCGGTTGTTATCTGCTGGTTGCGGCGGCGTCGCGCGAGCGCGCAACGCATTTCGACAACAGTCAGCCGACTGATTGCGAGCGGTGCCCGGGCCAGGAAGAAAGCGTCAAATGTGTCGCTGCCTGCTTCGCTGAGGTAGCGCTTCACCAGCGCGCTGGTATCGACATAAATCATCAGAAGCGATCTTCACGGTCTTCGCTGATCAGGACTTCGCTGGGAATTTCCTGGAACGGCTGGCTGGCACGAAATGCGGCGAGCGAACGAAATGCTTTCTTGCGCGGTTCGACCGGCAGGATGCGCGCCACCGGCTCACCATGACGTACCACCAGCACTTCGTCGGCGTCGGCGAACATCTGGTCGGGGTGCGACAGGCCTTCTCGGGCTTCGCGGATGGTCAGGGTTTTCATGGGCAGCCTCCAAAGGGGCAAAACGTGACACAATTATAGCCAATGTGACACATCGCTTGCCAGACGTATTTTCATGCCCGACACCCCCTTAAGCCTGCTCAACCGCGTTTTCGGCTACCCCGCGTTCCGCGGCGAGCAGGCGTCCATCGTCGACACCGTCGCGGCGGGCGGCGACGCGCTGGTGCTGATGCCGACCGGCGGCGGCAAGTCGCTGTGCTTCCAGATTCCGGCGCTGCTGCGCGAAGGCTGCGCGGTGGTGGTGTCGCCGCTGATCGCGCTGATGCAGGACCAGGTCGCCGCGCTGCAGGAACTCGGCATCGCGGCGGCGTTCCTGAATTCGAGTCTGGACGGCGCGGCGGCCGCGCAGGTCGAGCGCGAATTCGCCTCCGGGCAATTGAAATTGCTCTACGTCGCCCCGGAGCGCCTGCTGACGCCGCGCTTCCAGAGCCTGCTCGAACAGGCCCGCGTCGCGCTATTTGCCATTGATGAAGCGCACTGCGTATCGCAATGGGGGCACGATTTCCGCCCGGAATACCTCGGCCTGTCGGCGCTGCACGAGCGCTTTCCCGAGGTGCCGCGCATCGCGCTCACCGCCACGGCGGATGCCGCGACGCGCGCCGAAATCCTCACCCGGCTCGACCTCGGCGCCGCGCGCGTGTTCATCGCCAGCTTCGACCGCCCCAACATCCGCTACCGCATTGCCGAAAAATCCGAGCCGCGCCGCCAGCTGCTCGATTTCCTCGCCGAACACAAGGGCGAAGCCGGCATCGTCTACTGCAGCACGCGCAAGAAGGTCGAGGAAACCGCCGACGCGCTGAAGCAGGCCGGCCTCGCCGCCTTGCCCTACCACGGCGGCATGGACAACGACACCCGCCGCCGCCATCAGGAAAGATTCCTGCGCGACGAAGACGTGATCATGGTCGCCACGCTGGCGTTCGGCATGGGCATCGACAAGCCCGACGTACGCTTCGTCGCCCACCTCGACCTGCCGCGTTCGGTCGAAGGCTACTACCAGGAAACCGGCCGCGCCGGGCGCGACGGCGAGCCCGCCGAGGCGTGGATGGCGTGGGGCCTGCAGGACGTCGTCACGCAGCGCCGCTTCATCGACGAAGGCGAGGCCGAGGACGCCCACAAGCGCATCGGCCACGCCAAGCTCGACGCGCTGGTCGGCCTGTGCGAGGCGGCGAGCTGCCGCCGCGTCGCGCTCTTGAGCTATTTCGGCGAAGCCAGCCAGCCCTGCGGCAACTGCGACGTCTGCCTCAATCCGCCCACGCTGTGGGATGGCACCGAAGCCGCGCAAAAGCTGCTCTCCACCGTCTACCGCACCGGCCAGCGCTTCGGCGCCGGCCACGTGCTCGACGTGCTGCTCGGCAAGACCACCGAGAAGATCGACCGCTTCGGCCACAGCCAGTTGAGCGTGTTCGGCATCGGCGCCAGCCAGACCGACAAGGTCTGGCGCGCCGTGCTGCGCCAGCTGGTGGTGCGCGGCTTGCTGGAAGTCGACCACACCGCCTACGGCGCGTTGAAGCTCACCCAGGCCGCCAGGCCGGTGCTGAAGGGCGAGGAAACCGTCATGCTGCGCGCCATCGAAGTGCGTCCGGCGCGCGGCAGGAAATCCCGTTTCGCGCCCAGTTCAGGCGCCGGCGTCCACGACGACGAAGATCCGCTGTTCCTCTCCCTGCGCGCCTGGCGCCGCGAAACCGCCAACGAAAAAGGCGTCCCCGCCTACGTCATCCTGCATGACGCCACCCTGCGCGAGATCGCCGCCCGCCGCCCCGCCACGCTGGCGGAACTGGGCGAGATCTCGGGGCTGGGGACGAAGAAGCTGGAAGCGTACGGCGAGGCCGTGCTGGGGGTGGTGGCGGAGGGGTGAGGGCGCTGTTCCGCTCAGAAGATTCAGCCCGATTCCTGGCGGCCAGCTTGACTCCGTTCATATTGTTGTCAAAAATGCCAACATGAAGGCCGAACTGCTCAAGCAGCACCGCCAGCGCCTATCCAACGGCGGGCTGGTCGAGATGAAAATATGGAAGCTGCATTGCCCGGTGCCGCCCTGCGACCATGCCTTCAAGTATCGCCTGGTCTATATCCTGGATGGCAAGCGCCTCGTCGGCTTCGACAATGAGCGCGGCAAGGGTGACCACAAGCATCTGGATGGGAAAGAGTCCGTATACCGATTTGTTTCCATCGACCAACTGCTGGACGATTTCCTGGCAGAAGTGGAAAGGAGAGTTGAATGAAAACCGCCGTTATCGAAATCAATCCCGATTGGAAAGCCGCGCTCAGAGCGGGTGCAAAAGGCATACGTCAGGCCGCCAAATCCGGGCGCGCCCAGCAATTCACCTTCAGCTACGCCAGCCCCGAACTGCTGTTCTCGGAAATCAGCCCCAAGCGCTGGGGCGTGCTGGAAGCCATGAGCGGCGCCGGCGAAATGAGCCTGCGCGAACTTGCCCGCAGGCTGGAACGCGACGTCAAATCCGTACACCGCGACGTGCATGCCCTGCTGGGAACCGGGCTGCTGGAGAAAACCGAGAGCGGAAAAATCGTATGCCCGTTCGACAAGGTTCGGGTTGATTTCACGCTGGCGCAGGCGGCTTAGTAGCTATTCGAAAGCAGTATGGTGTCTGACCCTATTTCTACGCGCCCACGCTGTGGGACGGCACCGAAGCCGCGCAAAAGCTGCTCTCAACCGTCTACCGCACCGGCCAGCGCTTCGGCGCCGGCCACGTGCTCGACGTGTTGCTGGGCAAGACCACCGAGAAAATCGACCGCTTCGGCCACAACCAGTTGAGCGTGTTCGGAATCGGCGCCAGCCAGACCGACAAGGTCTGGCGTGCCGTGCTGCGCCAACTTGTGGTGCGCGGATTATTGGAGGTCGATCACACCGCCTACGGTGCGTTGAAGCTCACCCAGGCCGCCAAGCCAGTGCTGAAGGGTGAGGAAACCGTGATGCTGCGCGCCATCGAAGTGCGCCCGGCGCGCAGCAGGAAATCGCGCTTCGCACCCAGTTCGGGCGAAGGCGTCCACAACGACGAAGATCCGCTGTTCCTCTCCCTGCGCGCCTGGCGCCGCGAAACCGCCAACGAAAAGGGTGTCCCCGCCTACGTCATCCTGCACGACGCCACGCTGCGCGAGATCGCAGCACGCCGGCCCGCCTCGCTGGCGGAGCTGGGCGAGATCTCGGGGCTGGGGACGAAGAAACTGGAAGCGTATGGGGAGGCTGTGCTGGCGGTGGTGGCGGAGGGTTGACCGGCGCTTGTTTGGTTGCCTTTGCTGGGCACGACAACCAACTACGACTGACTGCAGCCGGCCAGAAGCGGAAGCCGGCGACCGGAGCGCGTAACGCGGAGGGAACCTGCAAGCTGCGCTTGCAGGGCGTCCGGTTGACCGAGAGGGTATGCCTCGGTGGTTCCGCACCGATTTGCATACAGGGAAAGGACCACAGAAGAACTGGCATTCAATCACCCGCTAGAAACGCTGCAGCTCGCGCACCGTCATCTATGGCTTTTCCAAACTCAGCGAGTTTGTCGAAGGCGACGAAATCGAGTAGGAAGTAGTCATTGCGTTGGCACTCATTTCGATCGATGTACGCGTAACTGACCTCAAGCTGAAAATTTTCTTGGATTGGTTGTGGCGCCGAATCGGCGTAGAAGTCAACAGAATACATACGGTCAAATGAACTGCACACGACTACCGGGTATTCAAGAACCGCCTTTGGGTGCCGCCTTGATTTTCGAACCGATGGAACTGTCACCGCTTGGCCACGCATGGATGTCATGGCATTCAGAGATTGATTCAGTGCCTTGTAGAAGGGCTCGTTCTCGGCGGCCTTGGTATTGCTTGTTGAGAAAAGCTTAGCCACCCGTGAACTTTGAGACAAGTAGTGGTGCTTTTCGGTGTAAGAGTTGTCGCGCCTAAACGGCCCATTTGAGCACACGAGTTCAAGTGCGGACTCTCGATCTTTGTCCGCGAACCAAAACACGGCATCCGAAGCAACAAACTTGCATTCGATGAACAACCGCACAGCGATGTCATCGACGGCCCGCCCAAACGAGTCTAACAAAGGCCATAACTTCTCAGCCACGAGGTCGATTTCACGGGCCTTACTCTGGGTTTGATCCATGTAATAGGGGCTAATGACAACGTGCCAGCCATTGTCGGCAAACCAGCGAGCAACCTTCGCATGAAAGTTGTTTCCACTGCTTCGGATCAACTCAGTAATTTCGGTAGGAACGGCCATCGGTAACAACCACCAATTGAGAGGCATAGCGTTTGAGAGAAGGGCCGCGCTCTAGCGCGTCCTGCTTGATGGACGGGTTAGGCGTCATCATTTACCCGGGGTGACGTGCCTAAAGTCTTCATGCGTGAGTGCCGTCTTGCTGGTGAGAGTTCTTCGTAGAAGATCGCGTCTAATCGCTAAGACCAAGTCGCCGATTCGTTGAAGTCGTTCCTCATTTGGCAGGTGAGTTCCTTCAACCATACCTTCCATCGCAAGGTTTGCCGCCTTAATAACCTCGTCGCTGCAGTAAAGGAAACACTGCTTGTACTCTTCTAGAAACTGGCGGCGGACTTCAGAGTCGCTGGCGTAGCTATAGAAGCCGGTCAAGGTGCGAAGCAACTCCCGGTAACGCTCCTCTTTACGCAGGTATTCTTCCCACGCGCGGCGGCGTCGCTCATTGAGAAACCATGCGGCTACAGCGCCGAGAAGCGGCACAAAGACCTTCAGGAAATCGGCAGACAAAAACTCAGTCATAGTCACACTCGAGGGTTCCTTGATGCCTAAGAGTTATTCAAGAGACCCGTGGGTCCGGACATCTATTAATTTTTAGACGGCTGCCATGGTGGTCTATCTTTATGATTCTTATCGGTTCTTTCAGGGACCGGCTCTATATTACGTTATGAAAAAGGAGACCGGTGGCGGAAGGATTATGCGCCTGTTTGGCATCACACGACTGCGGTGCTAAATGTCCGCTTTGAATAGAGGGTCGGGTGTTCAGCAGTTAGGCCATGACTGGCCGCTTCGGGTCGATTCTGTTGAAAAACTCCCTGAATCGCCCCGGGTTTTGAGGAGGCTCCTTTCCTTGAGAAGATGGAGCCATG
>DAOMWT010000002.1:0-56152 GCA_035436705.1 Thiobacillus sp.
CGCTTTTTACTCCTCCGCCTCACCGCGGTGGGAGGTCGGCTAGATGATTCTCAGATACTCATGGCGCTAAGTTAAGCTCCCGATGGGGAGGCTGACCGAGCCGAAAGTTGCTTTACTGAAGTTTGACGACGACAGGACGGCAACGACGGAGGTCAGCCAAATGGATCGTAGCAGACGTACAAGGCGACTGCGCCGCGAAGTGTGGGAACTGCGACATCGATTTGCCCAAGGCGGGCAAGGAGTGTTCGAACAAGTATTGCCGACGGAGGAGATCATGGGGACGATCGAGGAATCCGCGCCAGTCTTTCGTCATCGGCACTATCCCCCGTTGACGACCTTGCGCCACTTCATCGAACAGGTGCTTTCCGAAGACCAAGCGTGCCAGGACGTGGTTGGCCGCCGCCTCTCGGAACGGGTCGGCCAAAGGCAAAGCACCTGCAGCTTGAACACGTCAGCCTACTGCCAGGCGCGGCAACGTCTGCCGCAGGAGATGGTGGATCGGCTGTATCGGACCACGGGCGAACGGCTGGAAACCCGCCTGCCGAAGTCGTGGCGTTGGCGCGGACGGCGGCTGGTGCTGTTTGATGGCACCACGGTGTCAATGCCGGATACGCTCGCGAGCCAGTGCGCTTTCCCCCAAAGCGCGGAGCAGCAGCCCGGACTGGGCTTCCCGGTTGCGCGTTTGAGCGGATTGATCGGACTGGCCAGCGGAGCGGTACTGGGCCATGCAGTTAGCGCCTGCGAAGGCAAAGGCAGCGGCGAGCAAACCATGCTGCGCGAGCTGATTCCCTTGCTGCAAGCCGGAGATGTACTGCTGGCGGACGCCCTGTTGGCGACCTGGTGGATCATTGCCGATGTCACGGCAAGGGGTGCCGATGTCCTCATGTTCCAGCACGGCCGCCGGGTAACGGACTTCTCCGTGGGCGAAACCCTTGGCGTCCGCGACCATCTCGTCGAGTGGCCGCGACCAAAACGGCCTGCCTGGATGAACTGCGCAGACTACGAAAGCTACCCGGCCACGTTGAAGCTACGCGAGGCGGAAGTCGACAACCGCGTCCTGGTGACCACCCTGCCGAACGAAGCGCAGGTTACACCGCGTGAGCTGGAGCAACTCTACACGCTGCGTTGGAACATCGAAGTGGACTGGCGCACGATCAAGGTCACGATGCACATGGACATCCTGCGCTGCAAGACGCCGGAGATGGTGCGAAAGGAAATCTCGGTGCATCTGTTGGCCTACAACCTGGTGCGCTGGAGCATGGCATCGGCTGCCTATCTTGGCGAGGTGCTGCCGCGGATGCTGAGCTTTGCGGGCGCCAAACGCCTGTTGGTAGCCTTCGCCACGCAACTTCGGCGCTGCCCAGGCCGCCGTCTGGCATTCATGTTCGCCACGGTCTTGGGCGCCATCGCATCGCTCACCCTTCCCCTTCGTCCCGGTCGCGTCGAGCCACGCGCCAAAAAACGACGACCCAAAAAATTGCCCTTACTTACTGTACCCAGACGTTTGGCGCGTCAACAAATCCTCGAACGCCGGATGTCCGCAAGGCTTAACTTAGCGCCATGAGGGTCAGATACGATATTGAGGTCAATAATCGTGTTTGACGCCCTATTTCTCCGGAGCCTGTTTCTCCTATTCACTATTTCTCTCGTTCTGATTTTTTCCATACGCCGGGTCTCGCGATGTCCGGATTCTGTTCTTCGCGAGATGCGCGGGTTAAACTTTCTGCTCTGCGGCCTTCTGGCCAGTCTGGGGGAATAACCGAACATGTCCCGGCAGCATCCCATCATTGCTGTCACCGGTTCGTCCGGTGCTGGCCTGTCCACGATACGCCACGCGTTCAAGTTCATTTTCGAGCGCCAGAACATCAAACCCGCGATCGTTCATGGCGACGGTTTCCGGCGTTATACCGATCGGCAGTTCGCCGCCTTGCTTGAGGAAGCGCGGGGCAGCGGCCGCAAGATTTCCTGGTTCGGGCCCGAGTGCAATCATTTCCCGGAACTGGAATCGTTTTTCAGGACCTATGGCGAATGCGGCAGCGGGGTGGTTCGCCAGTATGCGCACACTGCCGGGCACGGCGAGGAATTGGGGGTGCAAGCGGGCGAGTTCACGCCCTGGTCGCCCCTGCAGCCGGGCAGCGATCTCTTGTTCTACGAGGGGCAGCATGGCGGCCTGATGGCCAACACCTGGACGCGCCGCAAGGTCGACTCGCGCCACTTTCCGCCGGAAATCGATCGTCGCGCGGGACGCCCAGGCATCGACGTGGCCCAGCATGTGGACCTGCTGATCGGCGTGGTGCCTGCCATCAACCTGGAGTGGATACAGAAGATCCACCGCGACTGCGAAAAGGGCACGTGTACGCCCGAGGAATCGGTGGAAACCATCCTGCGTCGCATGGACGACTATATCCATTACATCGTTCCCCAGTTCGGCCTGACCGATATCAATATCCAGCGCATGCCGCTGGTGGATACCTCCGACCCGTTCATTGCGCGCGACGTGCCGCTGGCCGACGAATCGCTGTGCGTCATCCACTTTCGCGACCGCGAGCGCTATGATTTTCCCGATTTGCTCAGGCGCATTCCCGACGCTTACATGTCGCGCCCGACCACGATGGTGATTCCCAACAATGACCTGCGCCTGGCCCTCGGCATGATTTGTGGTCCGATTCTGACCAGATTTATGGAGGCGCGCGGCGCCGCAACGGAGCGAGAATCAAAGGGGCCAGGGTGAACTGCCCCCGTTGTATCCTCCAGCATGTGCGGTGCAAATGCTTCACCGTTAACGCTCCGATAACGGACGCAATATGGGCAGCGCACAATGCGGGCGCGCGTCGCCTCGTTCGGGTATATATTATGATTTCCACTCGTTGATCCCAAGGGTAGCCGCAATGTCATCTCACGTCCCGTTCGTATGGAGCGACGCTTTCGCGCTTGGTTACCGCAAGATGGACGAAACGCACCGCGAGTTTGTCGAGACGGTCAACGCCATGCTGAATGCTTCGGACGCTGACTTCGCGAGTGCCCTCGACGCGTTTGCCGAGCATGCAAAGCGTCATTTCGACGAAGAGGCGCTGTGGATGAACAGCACTGACTTTCCGGCGGCAGGATGTCATATCGACGAACACAATGCGGTGCTGCACTCGGTCGAAGAAGTTCAGGCTGCGGTTGCACAAGGCAACGTCGAGATCGGCCGCCGTCTGGCGGCTGAGTTGCAGCGCTGGTTTCCCGGACACGCCGATTATCTGGACAGCGCACTGGCGCAATGGATGGTAAAGCGGACAGCCGGTGGCGTGCCCGTGGTCTTCCGCCGAAACGCCACCGGGGCCGTCACCGACGAATGATTCTTGCCCGTCTGTCGATCCGAATCAAATAAGATCCAGGCTCAACAGGCAAACAAAAAGGGGCACAGAAAACTCTGTGAACAATAGGGAACAGACAAGCGTGAACTGAAAAGGCACCGAAGAACGGGACATCCTAAAAAAGGCCGCCGCGTACTTTGCCAAGGAACTGCCGTGAAGCACGCCTTCATGCGTGAACCTCTCCGGCAGTTCAGCGCGGCCGCCATGAAGCGGGTGCTCAAGGTCTCCCGCAGTGGCTTTTACGACGGGTGCAACCGCCTGCCTTCCGGGCGTCACCAGGCCAACGCCAGGCTGCTTTCGCACATCCACCAAATCCATCTGGCGCACCGCCAAGCCTACGGCGCAGTCAAGACCTGGCGGGGGCTGAATGAAGCGGGCATCGCGCGCGGCAAACATCGTGTTGCCCGCCTGCGGCGCGAAGCCGTTGTCAGTACGGATGGCCTAGAACGTCGGGGTCTTGCAAAACCACATGCCCGCGATCCAGGGTATTGCATCAAATCAAAGGGTCGGCTTCGGAAATAAACTAAAAAAAGTTAGCTCGGGGTCGAATTGTTTTGCGCTCGGAAGCGCCGCTAGAAATTTCCAACCTGGCCTCTTGGCTCACGCGACCAGAGCCGATGCCGTTTTCTGGGCTGCCACAATCTTGTTGCGTCCGCAGCGTTTGGCTTCATAGAGCGCCATGTCTGATGTGCGGATCAGCTCGGCAGGCGAGGAAACGGAAGCAAGCTCGAACGAGGATACGCCGAAACTCAGGGTGACCTGCCTTGCCACGGGTGATGCTTCGTGAGGAAGGTTCAAGGCCAGGATACGCTCGCGTATCTGCTCGGCCACGGATATCGCGCCGCTCAAATCAGTCTGCGGCAACAGGAATGCAAACTCTTCGCCGCCGATTCGGGCCGCCACATCGCCGGGGCGGGACAGCGTGTGGTACATGGCCTGCGCAACTTCCACCAGGCACAGGTCGCCAGCCGGGTGTCCATAGTGGTCGTTGTATTCCTTGAAGTGATCGATGTCGGCCGTGATGAGTGATAACGGCGCATTGTCGCGTTTTGCCCTTGCCCACTCCTTGCTGAGTTCTTCCTCGAACAGCCGTCTGTTCGGGATACCGGTAAGACTGTCCAGACGGACCAGATATTCCAGCGCCTGCCCCACCTCGATTGATGAGTACAGCTCGCGGCGCAGTTTTTCCGAGTCGTGAAACAGGCGACGCACCCGGACGGACGTGGCGAGCATGGCGAGACCGAAGATGGCCATCATCAGGCCCATGATGAGATGGATGCGATCGCCCACCAACATCATTCGTATGCTGATGGGGGCCACGACCGGAATTGCGAAGCACCAATAGGCGTGACCCACGGACGACAGCAACGGAACGGCCCCGGCCACCATGCCTCCCAGTATAAAAGCGAGAACGACCTGATGCGGGAAGGAACTGGGATGAAACAGGAGAATTCCGGACAGCCCCCACACCACCCCGGCAGCGCATGCGCCTGCCAGGAAATACTTTGTCCAGACAGCATGATCCGACTCGCTCCTGGGAGAGGCGTTTGTAAATGCCCGCAAGGTGAGGAATCGAGCCCCCGTGACGGCAATGAGCAAGCCTGACCAGGTTAGCAGGGCAGATGCGGGCACGGCGTCCCATAGAACCACTGCAAGAACGAATCCGTTGGCCAGATTGACGATCAGCGATATAGGGAGCTGGCGAAAGCTCTGCGTAATCTGCGGGACAAGGATGCCCTGATCCTGTGAATACGAAGATTGTTGGCCAGGGTTGTCCAAGGGCAAGTTCTCCTGACGAGGTTTCAGGGCAAGTTGTCATTTCGCCTGCGCACAAGCATCTATCCAATATAGGCCAGGCTGCGTGGATCATGTATGGGGCATACGCATGAGCTGCCGGGGCTGGGTTTGTTGCGATGACACTGACCCGCCGCCGCGCGAATTCATAGTCGATACCGTTCGCACCGCACAGCATGGGCCGGCTGGTTCCGGCCCGCATGCTTTTTGGGCATCCATTGCGGCGGGCGTGAGCGAGTGGGGGGCTGCATGGGTCACCCGCACCGGCGATGTGAACGCCTGATCGAGCGTGCGTACGGATAGCGCGGTATACGTACGAGGCGGTTGGTGATGTGGCAATCGCACAGCAAGAACAGCAGCAAGGATACGAGATGCCGTCTTGCTTTAACACATGGACAGGACGTAGCCGGACCGCCCGGGAAAATAGAGGAGGTCAGCACCATTCCTCGTGTAGCCGGGTATCCCGCACATGAGGCGCCGGGGCAGATGGTGCTCACGCATCCTCGCGCCTGCGAGTGCCATCAAGGCAAGGAGCCCTGCTGCCGGGCCGGCAAGGGTAGATAGCGGGCATCAGCCCGCCAGCAAGACGATCCCCTGGTGTTGGCTGCGATCGGCCTGCGGCGGGAAGGGGCGCCGCTTCACTTCGTTGCCCTTGCTGTCGCGATAAATCAGTTCGTGGGTAGCGAAGTCGTATTCCGGGTGGCCGGGGTCGCACCAATGGTTGAGGAAGTGCACGTAGAACGCCGAGAACAGACCTTGCGTGGGTTGGTCCTTTTGCAGCGCGAAGACGTATTCCGGCTGGTTGCGCAGCTCGTGGCCGTCGTGGCAATACTGCACCCACACGTATTCCCCGGTAACGATCAGGTTCCAGAAGGGCGGATCCTCGTAGAACTTGAGCGTGACCTGCTTGCCTGCGGTCGCCAGGGCAGTCAGCCGCTCGATCGTGGCTGTGGTCTCCTGGCAGTAGATGTCGAGCAGCGGGGCGGGGTCGCCCAGGGTGGCCATGCGCCGCATGGCGCCGGCGCTATAGGGGTTCATCAGCATGACCCGCAATTCGTAGCTGTGGTCGATTACGTTGTGCAGATTGCGCCGGCGCGACACGAAGGTATCGTATCCGGTGACCGACATCACCGATACGTCGCGGGTGCCGGTGATGCGGTCGAGCAGCTTGCGGTCGATCCGGCGCGAGAACCGGTTGTCCTCCTCGCGCACATGCACCAGTGAGACCAGCCGGTTCATCCGGTAGCTGAGGCGTCCCTGCCGTGCGCCCAGGAGTAGATTGAACAGCAGCACCAGCACGGCGGCAAAAACGATTTCATTGATCAGCAGGAGCTGCGAATCGTCTTTCATCATGGGCCACCAGGTAAAGAGGATGAACTTCGCCAGTGTGGGCAGGGAAAAAGCGATGCCGACAGCCAGCAGCGTGACGCCGACGTGGCTGAGGATGTGCTTGAGTGTCTGGATGAAACTGAAAAAATGGGGGATGCGTGTCATATAACGTGCCTCCTGTCAGCGAAGGGGGCGGGTTGAGCGGGCTCGGGTTCGTCTTCTGTCGTATTCGGATAATCCGGGGCAGGTTGCCCGGGAGGGAAGGCGGGACCGGGTCCCGCCGGGAACAGGATCGGCTTCGTTCAGCCGGGCTTGAAAGCGGCATTCACCCTGCTCCCTGGCTGCCGCCACGCGGCAACAGGCAGCAGGGAAGTGTCAGCGTTTGCCCTTCAGGACCGCCTTGCCGGTGGCGTCGGACTCCACGTCGACCGATTGCTTCATGTCGGCGCCTTTCGGGCTCATGCGCTCGGTGGCACGATCTGCCCCCTTGGTCGCGCCGTCTTGCCATTGGGCATTGCTATTGGCGCTGCCGGCGGGGCTCATGTGGGTCTCCGCGTTGCCGCCGGCCTGGGCACCGGCATTGGCGTTGACACCTACGCCCGCGGCCGAGGCGGCCGTGGCGAAGCCGACCATGAGAACAGTCAAGAGCGTGCTGCGGATCGGTTGGATTTTCTGCATCATTTTCGATACTCCTTGATGGATGAGATTTGAATAAAGGCTTTCATGCCGAGAAGCCAGGCTTTCTACAGCATAAGCCGTGCCATGTTTGTATAGCCTTTATTTATCAATTGCTTATGTGCTGTTCTCGGTCTCGGCCAGGTTTCGTTTTGTCGCCATCAGACGACGCGAAATGGGCGCTTAGAGGCAAGCCGTTATTAAAAAAAGAGATTTTCTGTCTTGTAATGGAGACAGCCGTCATTGCCCGGCGGCATCCCGCTGGTTGCGGGCGTCAGCTGTTCCCTGGATGGGCCGCGTCTGCGCTCCCGCCGAAGCGTGGGGGCCGCCAGGACGGGCGTGCGTTTCAGCCTCGACTGCACGGCATCGTGGTCGAACGCCCTAGAATGCGGGTTTTCGCACAAGGTAAAGACGCCATGACCACCAGGCAACGCTATCCCATCATCTATGTTCGCGGTTACGCGATGACCAGGGCGGAGATCGCGGAGACGACTTCGACGCCGTACATGGGACTGGAATGCGGCTCGACCAAGTCCCGTCAGGCGTGGAACGGGGCGGTACGCAAGGTGTTCTTCGAGTCGCCCATCGTGCGGCTGATGAAGCTGGGCTACAAGGATATCTACCAGGACGGCCTGCAACTGGAAACCGGGCAGATCGCGCCGGAGAGCATCATCATCCACCGCTATTACGATGTGGCCGATCCGGACTTCGGTTCTGGCGTGGTGCCCACGGTCGAGCAGGCGGCGCAGGGCCTGAGCGACCTGGTCCTGCGCGTGCGCGATCAGGTGTGCAGCGGCGGCCAGATGAAGCCCGCCGACTTCAGGGTCTACCTGGTGGCTCATTCCATGGGCGGGCTGGTCTGCCGCTGTTTTCTGCAGAACGACCGGATAGGCAGCAAGGAGGCGCGCAGGCTGGTCGACAAGGTGTTTACCTACGCCACGCCCCATAACGGCATCGAGATGGCGGGCAAGAACGTGCCGGGCTTTTTCGATCTGTGGGACATGAACAATTTCAACCGCGACAGGATGCGCGAATACCTGGCGATCAAGGACAGGAAAACCGCCGCGAATTCGCTCGACAACAAATTCGACCCGGCTCGCTTCTTCTGTCTGGTGGGGACCAACAGCAAGGACTACGACGTGGCGCGGGGCGTATCCCGCCTGCTGGCCGGGGAACTGAGCGACGGCCTGGTGCGGATCTCGAACGCCTACGTGGACGAGGCGCCGCGGGCGCATGTCCATCGCAGCCACAGCGGCGCGTATGGCATCGTGAATTCGGAAGAGGGGTTCCAGAATCTGGTCCGCTTCCTGTTCGGCGATATACGCGTGGACGGTACGCTGTGGGTGGACGACCTGCCGCTGCCACCGATCGGTCTGGTGCGCAAGCTGCTCGGAACCCGCGTGGGCTACTACTTCGAAGTGACGGTGGCGACCCGGGGCGCGCTGGACTTCGACCTGACGCGGCGCACGATTGCGAACAACAGCGCCATCCTGCGCCAGCGCTCCGATCTGTTCGACGAGGAAGGCAGGCTGTTGAAGGCGGCGAGACAGCCCACCCTGTTCTCCGTGTTCCTGGATATGTCGAAGCGGCCCCAGCGAAGCAAGGAAATGATGTTCTCCGTTCAGCTTTCGGTGTCCATGCTGACCTACCTGGGGGAAGAGTCTTCGGTGGACCAGCATTACATGCCGGGTGAATACCTGTTCCGCGACACCATCGTCATCAACGCGATCCCTCCCGACACGCCCGACGAGTCATGGCGGGTGGGCTATGTCCTGGCCGACAGCGGATGGTCGAGTGCCGAGGACAGGATTGCCGAAAGCAGGGAGGATGAACAGGGCAAGCCCTACGTTGCAATTCCGCTGGAGAATCAGAAGGGCTTCAAGGCCACGCTGCGGCTGTATGGTACGCCCTGGCAGTGACGCGACAGTTTGCACGGATTGCCCCGCGGATGGGGTCGCACGGGGTTCGGTCTTGCATTGACACAGGGCCGCTGGCGGCCAGGCCGATCCGCAACCGGCCGCAGCCCCGTGCCCTCCGCCCCGTCATGCGGCGCCCCCGCTGACAACGTCTTATCCCGACAGTCTGACAGCGAGCGCGCGCAAAAGCCGTGCACCATCGCCCCGCCAGGCACTGCCATGCATGCAGGCAAGGATGGTTGGCTCGGTCGAGGCCAGACGTTCCAGTATCCCGGCCGCGTTTGTCGTATGCGAGAAGTAATCCATTTGTGAGCGAAACGCTTCACTGGGGCCGAGAATGTCTGCCTCGGTGACAGGCGTGGAACCTGCGCCGGGCTGGGTGAACAAATCGCCGCAGAACAGGGTTTGGGTGCGCTCTTCCGTCAAAAGTCCGCATTCCCAAGCATGGGGGAGGTGCGGCGTATCGAACCAGCGCACGCGATGGCGGCCAAGCGAAAGCGCCTCGCCGTCTGCCAGGGTGCGGGGGGAACGATCGGCCATATCGTTGATGGACACCATTCCCGCCACCTGGCTGCAGAGGGGGACGGCTTGCGGGGCGGCAGCCAGCCATTCGTTGAGCGAGCCGCATTCGTCTGCTTCGACATGGGAAAAGCCTATGTAACGCAGCGATTCTGGCGGCAGTACGCAGGCCACGGCTTCGCGCACAAGCGCAAACATCTTGCGCAGCCCGGTGTGGAATAACAGGGGCTCATCGTCCTTGATAAGGTACTGGTTGAACGAAAATCCGCTGCCTCCTTCAAGCATCACCGGCGTATTGATGCGATAAATCCCGTCGGCCACTTCATGAACGCGGGTTCCGGACTGTTGGTTGGTGATGGTCATGGCGCTCTCCTTGATGTCGATTTGACGTCACAAGATCGAAGCCCGGGGCAGGTCAGCCTGACCCTGTTTGTTCTTTCTTGATGAACGAATATGAAACCAGATAGCCAAGCGTTCCCAGCATTGCAATGCCGGTCACCAAGGCATACGCGGTGGAATGCGCGATCCTGGAGGGGCGCAATCCGACCAGCACGAGGAGCGCGATGACAATCGCGATCACCGAGGCAATGAGGTACCAGGGCCACTCGCTCCGCTTCCATATATCCTTTGAAGCCCGATTCCAGCCGGCGACGAGCCCGCAGTACACCAGCAGGAGTGCCGGAGGCGCACTTGGGTGCCTGATACATTCCGGTAGAGACGAATAAATTGGCGCGTCGAGGAAATTTTTTGTGTTCTCGCTCAGCAAAATCAAGGTCGTGGCAAGAACCAGGAAACTGGCGAGATCAATAAGCTTCATCCCGATCGTGTAATCGAACTTGCGTTCCTCCACCGTCTCGGCCGTGTTTACTGCGTCATTGAAGATCATCAGGGCAACGAGGGTGAGAAACCCGGTGTCGGTTTCGCGGTTCAGGCTGAGTAGGACAGCCTGGCAAGCACCGAGGAAGAGGATGCCGAAGATGATGTTGTAGAAGGTCATTTGCAGTTTCCTCGTTCAGTCAGCCACGCTGCAGCGTCAGGGCACAAAACCTGGCCTATCCTGCGCCCTTTTCTCGGCGCGAACAATCGGACAGGAACAGCGGAGTCGCCCATACGCAAGAACTGCAAGGTCAGCCTGGACACCATATTCATCCGCTACTCCCGCGGGCAAGGACGGATAGCTTGCCGATGGTTTTATTCGTTTCGCGCTGCCTGCGCCTTCCGCCATGCGCCGGGTGGTGCCCCCATCGCGCGCTTGAAGGCGTGTGCGAAGGCGGCTTCAGAATCGTAGCCGGTGTCGAGCGCAATGGCTGCGACCGTACGGTTCGATTCCCGCAGCAGGCGAGCGCCAAGCTGGATGCGCCAGCTGGCCAGGTATTGCATCGGCGGCTGGCCGAGGTAATGCATGAATCGTTGATGCAGGGCAGACCGCGACAGGCCGACTTCGTGGGCGAGTTCTTCGACGCTCCACGCGTGATCGGGCTCTGCATGCATGCGTTCGAGCGCCTTGCCGACAAAGCGGTCGCGCAGCCCCGCCAGCCATCCGGTTGCGTCCTCGGGCAGCGCATCGAGATAGCGGCGGGCGGCATCGACGAACATCATTTCTGCCAGCCGTTCAAGCACGGCATCACCGCCGGGGCGGGGGCTGCTGGATTCGGCCACCGCCTGGTCGATGACGCGTGCGACCCAGTCGCCGGCGTGCCCCGCAGCCAGGTGCAGAATGCGGGGAAGCACCGCAACGAGCGGGTTGAATGGCTTGAGGTCGCAACCGAGAAACCCGCATACGGCAATCGTGTCGGCTTCCTCGACCGGTAGCGACGCACCGGCATCGACGACGCCGTGGTGATAGGCGATGGGTATGGGCTTGGGATCGTTGCGCGTGGAAAAAACCCAGTCTGCCGTCTGGCGCAGGGGTTCGATTCCCGGCGCGCTCGACATGACGTGCGGGTCGCCTTGCGGAAATATCACGACATCTCCTGCACCCAGCCTGATCGGAGGCTGCCCCTCGACGGCCGCCCAGCCGCTGCCCTTGGCGATCATGTGGTATTCCATGACGTGCTCGCAGCCGGGCAACACGGCTGCAGCGATCTCGCGGGCCGGGGGCGCTTCGGCCGACCACTGATCGCGGCAGCTCACATAGTAGAACACCGCGCCGCGCACACGCACACTGCGCAGCAGATCGGAAAGCGTGTCCCGGCTCATCGGCATGTCCCTGTCAGTGGACGATGTATCAAGCTGCATGGATACACGATCAAGCCCTTCATCAATTGCGGACGCACAGTCAAGTTTTCCCGACACCCGATAAAGCGCAAATCGGCGCCAGGCTGAACAATGGCATCACCGACCGCCTTTCACGGCACGCACAGGCACAGGCTTCAAGGCGAGCCTGCCGGCCGCAGGGCACGGCTGATTTAACCCGATAAAACCTACAGGAGACATGACATGCAAGCAAGCCCAACCAACATCATGGTCGACGTCAGAAATACGCTCAGCCGCGAATTCGGCATCGAGCTGGTCGGCGAGCTCGCCGGCCTGAAAGGCGTAAGCAGGGCATGGGTGAGCCCGCGCACCAGCCGCATCGTGCTGGTGGATTACGACCCCACCGTCACCGACTCGCAGCGGATACTCGGCACCTTCGTGCGCCGTGGATTCGATGCGCGCCTGGTAGGAATGTGACGGGACAAGCGGCCTTCGTTCCGGACAGGCCTTTCAATCAAGCAAAGGAGAATCGAAATGAACCAGCAATCCATTATCCGCACACCCTCGGCAACAGCCATGCCGCCAGCCATCCAGCCAGCAAGTATCGATTTTGATGCTATCAAGCAGCGCCAGCAGGCCACCTGGACCAGCGGAGACTATGCAGTGGTCGGCACGACGCTGCAGATCGTCGGCGAATCGCTTGCCGAAGCCGTTGATCTGCGCGCCGGCGAACGTGTGCTCGACGTGGCGGCCGGCAACGGCAACGCCTCGCTGGCGGCCGCCCGCCGGCATGCACGTGTGGTTTCGACCGATTATGTGCCGCAACTGCTCGAGAAAGGCGCGGCACGGGCGTTGGCCGAAGGGCTCGATGTCGAATTCCAGGTGGCAGACGCCGAGGCGCTGCCCTTCGAGGACAAATCCTTCGACGTGGCCCTGTCCACCTTTGGCGCCATGTTTACACCGGAACATGGCAGGATCGCGCGCGAGTTTCTGCGCGTGGTGCGCATCGGCGGCCGCATCGGCATGACGAACTGGACGCCCGAGGGCTTCATCGGCCAGCTCTTCCGTGTGATCGGCACCTACGTCCCGCCGCCGGCAGGTCTGCAATCGCCCGCGCTGTGGGGCTCCGAGCCGCACATCGTGGAGCTGTTCGGCGCTCAGGCGAGCAGCATCGCCTGTGTGCGGCGACTATTCAATTTCCGCTATCGCTCGCCTGCACACTGGCTGGAGGTGTTCCGCAGCTACTACGGGCCGGTGCTCAAGGCCTATGCCGCGCTCGACACCCAAGGCCAGGCGCAACTAACCAGGGATGTCACGGCACTGCTCGAGCGTAGCAACGTGGGTGGATCGAACTCGCTCGTCGTGCCTGGCGAATATCTCGAGATTGTCATTACGCGGGCTTAGCCGCCCGGGAAGCGAGGGCAGACATGGACGCGATGAAAAAGCGGGCATTATGGGGCGCCATTCTGGTCGCAGCATGCTGGGTGACCGGGGCGCGGGCAGATCGACCGTTTTCGCCGCGTGGTTATTGTCACGAAACCGGCGGCGCGGTTCTGGAAACGGGTGACCGGAATCACTACATTTGTTGCTATGCCGCCAGGCAGCTTTGCCTGGCGGTGAGTACGAACAGCCGCACCAGTGTGAAGGTGCGCTTCTCCGATGAAGTCAGGGCTGAGGCCCCGCAGGAAAACAGGGAAGCAAGTGAGCCCTGAGCCCGTTTGTGAGCGCGCTGGGGGGCAAGCATCGCATTGCCTTTCATCGGACGAATTGAAGCGGGATTTCGCGAGTCAACCGCGGCCGCTCCGATTCATTCCTTGCGCACCGGCAGGCCAGGCTCCGGCCTGAGCCTTCCCGCCGGCCAACCGGTCTCATCCCTTCAGCTTCTGGAATGCCGCCGCCATGGCACCACCCACCGGCGCTGCAGCGGGCGCACGCTTCGATTTTCCCTCCGCTGCCTTGCCCTGCCGGTATGAATCGCGCGGCTTGCGTGCGGCGTCCGGCCTGTTGGCGGGCTTCTCCGCCGCATCGTCCAGCCGCATTGTCAGCGCGATGCGCTTGCGCTTCACGTCGGCCTCCAGCACTTTCACCTTCACGATCTGTCCGGCCTTGACCACGCTGTGCGGATCCTTGACGAAAGTGTTCGACAGGGCGGAGATGTGCACCAGGCCATCCTGGTGCACGCCGATGTCGACGAACGCGCCGAACGCGGCGACGTTGGTGACGACGCCTTCCAGGATCATGTCTGGCCTGAGATCGGCCAGGGTTTCCACGCCTTCCCTGAAGGTCGCGGTGGTGAATTCGGGGCGCGGGTCGCGGCCGGGTTTTTCGAGTTCCCTGAGGATGTCGCTGATGGTGGGGAGGCCGAATTGCGCGTCCGTGTATTTCGACGGATCGAGCGATTTCAGCAGGCTGCCGTTGCCGATCACCGCCCTGAGGTCCTGCTTGAGGTCGGCGAGGATGCGCTGCACCAGCGGATACGATTCAGGGTGGACGGCGGAGGCGTCGAGCGGGTCGTCGCCGTCCATGATGCGCAGAAAGCCGGCCGCCTGCTCGAAGGTTTTCTCGCCCAGGCGCGGCACCTCGCGCAGTTGCGCGCGGCTGGCAAACCGGCCCCTGGCGTCGCGGTGGGCAACGATGGCCTGCGCCACGCTGTTGCCGAGGCCGGAGACGCGCGCGAGCAGCGGCACCGAGGCGGTGTTGACGTCGACGCCGACGGCGTTGACGCAATCCTCCACCACCGTATCGAGCGAACGCGCCAGCTCGTACTGGCTGACGTCGTGCTGATACTGGCCGACACCGATCGACTTGGGATCGATCTTCACCAGTTCGGCGAGCGGGTCCTGCAGGCGGCGCGCGATCGACACCGCGCCGCGCAGCGAGACATCGAGTTCGGGCAGTTCGTGCGAGGCGAACTCGGATGCGGAATACACCGACGCGCCCGCCTCGGAGACGACGATGCTGGTCAATCTGAGTTCGGGGTGTCGCTGGATGAGATCACGCGCCAGCTTGTCGGTTTCTCTTGAGGCGGTGCCGTTGCCGATGGCGATCAGCGTCACGCGGTGCCGTTCGGCGAGTTTGGCCAGCGCGTGCAGCGTACCGTTCCAGTCGTTCTTCGGCGGGTGTGGATAGACGGTGGCGGTGTCGAGCACCTTGCCGGTTGCGTCCACCACCGCCACTTTCACGCCGGTGCGGATGCCAGGGTCCAGCCCCATGGTGACGCGCGGGCCGGCGGGGGCGGCGAGCAGCAGGTCGGCGAGGTTGCGCGCGAACACCTTGATGGCGTCGGTCTCGGCGCGGGTACGTAGCGCACTCATCAGTTCAAGCTCCAGATGCATGAAGATTTTCGCGCGCCAGGTGAAGCGCACCGTGTCCATCAGCCAGCGGTCGGCGGGGCGCTTCTGGTCCTGGATGCCGAAGCGGCTGGCGATGCGCGCCTCGCAGGGATTGTGCGGCGCGCTCCAGGCGGGCCGCTCTTCCTCGCTGTCGAGGCGCAGCCGCACGTCGAGCATGTCCTCGCGCCGCCCGCGGAACAGCGCCAGCGCGCGGTGCGACGGGACGGTGTGGAGGGTTTCCGAATAGTCGAAGTAATCGGCGTACTTTTCCGCTGCCGCTTCCTTGCCCTCGCGCACCCTGGATTCGACGACGCCGTGTTCCTGCACGTATTCGCGCAGGGATTGCAGCAGGCCCGCATCCTCGGCGAAGCGCTCCATCAGGATCTGCCGCGCGCCGTCGAGCGCGGCCTTGGCATCCGCAACACCGGGGTTGTCGCCCTGCTCGGTGGCGAACGGGTCGCGCAGGTACCGGGCCGCTGCCTCGTCCGGATTCAGCATCGGGTTCGCCAGCAAGGCATCCGCCAGCGGCTCCAGCCCGGCTTCCAGCGCGATCTGAGCCTTGCTGCGGCGCTTCGGCTTGTACGGCAGATAGAGGTCTTCCAGCTGCGTCTTGTCGGGGGCCAGAGAAATGGCCTGCAGCAACGCCGGCGTCATCTTGTTCTGCTCGGTGACCGACTGGATGATGGCCGCGCGGCGGTCTTCCAACTCGCGCAGGTAGCGCAGCCGGTCTTCCAGCAGGCGCAGTTGGGCGTCGTCCAGCCCCCCCGTCGCTTCCTTGCGATAGCGCGAGATGAAAGGCACTGTCGCCCCCTCGTCGAGCAGGGCAATGGCAGCGGCGACTTGCGCGGGTTTGGCCGTGATCTCGGCGGCGAGTCGGTGTTCGATGGAAGGAAGCATGGTTCGATCTGCTGAATGAATCGGCCGCCGCGTCGCGAGGCCGAGGGGTGAAAGGGGGGCGGTTGCGCATTATGCCGAATATCCTCAAACCCGGCGCCGTCTCTTGCGGCGTCAGGCCCGCTGGTTGCCATGGGCTTCTGTTCGGCGAGGAAAAAATCTAAAAGTCTCATCGACTTAGCCGTTAAGAATTAAACGGGAGGCGGAAACAGCACAAGAACAGACGCCGGAATTTTATAAAAAACAAATTTTAGGCCCATGAACGATCCGAGGAAAAACACCATCCCAGTACACGCTTCCGAAATCGAGGCCGGCAAGCCTCTGCGGTGGGCCGTGTATGACGGCAGCGGCGTGCTGCTGCTGAAGGAGGGCATGGCCCCTGCTACCCAGGCGCAAATCGCCGCCATGATCGAGCGCGGGCTGTTCCGGCAGGCCGACACCAATACCAGGCAAAAAGGCTCCAGGCCGGACATTCCGCCCATGGGCCTTGGGCCGCGCGACGACGACCAGGCCAAGCCGGCGGGCGACCCCGTCCAGTTCGACGATCTCGCGCTGCAGCCAGGCGAGGTCCTGCAGTTGCACTCTGCCCTTGAAGTGGTGGGGGCCGACATGCTCGCGGTGCTGATCGGTTATCTGAAGCGTCGCGCCATCGTGGTGGCCACTCCGGTCGTTTCCGGCAAGCCGCTGCTGGTCAAGGACGGTGCGCTCTTTAACGTCAAGACGTTTTCCGGCACCAGCCTGTTCACCTTCCGGACCCGGGTTCTGATCTCGCACACGCAGCCGATGCCGCACCTGCACCTAGAGTATCCCGGGCTGGTGTATGCGACCAAGATCAGGAGGACGCTGCGCGCGCTTGTCGATCTGCCGGCAAGCCTGCAGGACCCGGTGAGCGGCACCAGCCTGGATGTCGTTCTGCAAGACCTGAGCGCAGGCGGCGCCAAGCTCGTGCTGCCCGAACCCGTCGCATGTCCCCAGAATGCCCGGTTTCTGATCGGTTTCAAGGTAAGGATGGGCGACGACCTCGAGGAGGAGATCCGGGCGGACGTGGTGATGCGCGGCGCCGAGTCGCGCACCGAGAAGGGGGGAACCGTGCACACGATGGGCGTGCAGTTCAAGGATCTGAGCAAATCGGCCAGCCTGGCCATCATGGCGCTGGTGTACCGGCAGCAGCTGCGAAAGGGCTGAAGCCGATTTTCCGGCGGCCCCGAAGATGACCGGGGTTGAGATGGAATCGAGCGGCAGAATGAAGCAAGGCGCAGTCTTCTGCGCCTTGCTTCATTTGGAGCGGCATTTCCAGGCGGGGCTATCGCCGCCCGGCTTTGGGGGTGGCGGGGTCGACTGCCGCCGCACTCGCCTCGCCGGTCATTTCCTCGGTCCAGGCAAGCGATTGCAGCTGGGCGAGATTGACTTCTTCCGGGCTGCAGCCGATATCGCCGGCGTAGCGGGCGATCTGCCCGAAATCGCTGCGTTCCGAAGCCTCGGTGAGTTTCAGGAAGGGCGCATAGGGGCCGGTTTGGTGAAGCAGGGCCTGGACGATGGGGGCAGGCATGGAGAGCTGTTCGAGCAGATGGGCAAGGGGGATTTCCAGCAACGGTTCGGCCAGGGAAAACAGCCCGGTGATGAACAGCTCGTCCTGGCCCCCGCGGTCGAACCTGGATTGCCCGAGCAGTTCGCACAGGCGCCCGCGCGTCACCGCGGTCCGCGCCGTCAGGGCATTGGTCGGCGTCGGGTTGGCGGTGATCAGCAACAGTGCCAGCCAGCGATAAAGCGTCTGCAGGCCGACCTGGTTCAGCGCCTGGCGCACCGTGTGGACTTGCTGCTGGAGGCCGGTGGCGGCGGAGTTGGCATAGCGCAACAGGCGCAGGGTCAGGGCGGCATTGCGGCGCAGCGGCTCTTCGATTTCGCCTAGGTCTTCGCAGGTGCGAGCCTTGTTCATCAGTTCGAGAACAGCCAGCTGACCCGGCTGGATGGCCTTGTTGGCGAGATTCTCCGGACGGGCGAAATAATAGCCCTGGAAATACTGGATGCCGCTGTTGCGGCAGAGGTCGAACATCTCGCGGGTTTCGACCTTTTCGGCGATGAACTGGCCGGCGAAGCCGAGCCGGATGTGGGCGATGATTTCCACGGTCTTTTCGGGAGGCTGTTCGAGCACGTCGAGCTTCACGAAGTCGACCATCGGCAGCAGCGGGCGGTACTCGTCCAGGCAGACGAAATCGTCCAGGGCGAAGCGGTAGCCGAGTTGCCGGAGTTCCTGGATGCGGGCGATCAGCACCGGCGTGACCGGAACGGTCTCGAGGATTTCGTAGACCACGTGGCGGGGCGGGAGCAGGCAGACGAAGTCGCTCATCAGGGTGGCTTCGTCCAGGTTGATGAAGGCGAGCCTGCCGTGCAGCAGCCAGTCGGGGCCGAGACAGAGGGTGTTGCCGATGACCTCGACGCCGGCCTGCAGCTGATTGGTGATCTGGGCCGAGACGGAGGCCAGCGATTGCCTGAACAGGAGTTCGTAGGCGAACAGGCGATGTTCGGCATCGACTATGGGTTGCCGTGCGAGAAAGGTTTCCTTGCCCATCCAGGGCTCCTCGAGAGACTTGTTTATGTAGTTGTCGGCAAGAGCATATCAGTTCATTCCGGCCGGGGTGAATCCGCAGCAGGGGGAGGCTGACCATTGAACGGGCGCCGGCTTCACAAGAGCGAACCATGAAGGGGGCTCGGACACCTGTCCTTTGACCCATGGCCGTCGAAACATCGGCAGAATCACCGCAAGCAAGCTGAACCGCATTCATGCCCGGCTGGAAAGCTTGCGGGAGGCGGCGAACGTGGCGCTGCGGCGGTCCCTCGGCCGGAAGCTGGGCCTGCAGCCGACTGCCGGCCCGGGCTGAACGGGGCGGGCAGCATGGTAGCGCCCAGCCGGGCTCCCGGCGGTGGTGCACTTGCGCTACAGTGTGGTTGGTTTCAGACAAAGATTCTACGGGGCCGGGAAGACCGAAGCGGATGACGGAATCCGCGCGGCGCGGCCGGCGGGCAGCGAGCGAAGGCATCCATGTTTTTTCCTCTTGTCGATGAATTGGCCACGACCGATATCGTCAGCGTGCCGGCGCGGCTCGCCGTGCGCGACGCGCTGCGGCAGATGTCGCAGCGCGCGGTGCGCAATATCGTGGTCGAGGAGGCGTCCGGCGGTTTCGGCCTGCTGACCGCGTCCGATGTGGTCCGGCTTCGGTTCTCGATGCCGAATCTCGACATCGCCATCAGCGAGGCCGGCTATCACCCGCTTCCCTGCATTGCGAAGGGAAGCGGCCTCCTGGACGTGCTCGAACTGTTCGACGGCCCGCACGGCTATGCCGCCGTGGTCGACGCGGCGGGCAGCCTGTTCGGCATCGTGTCCAATACCGACATTCTCGGCAGCCTCGACCCGCAGTTGATGCTCCAGCGCCAGCAGCTGCGCGATCTGCTGCGCCGGCATGCGATCAAGAAATTGCCGCGCGATGCGCTGCTTGGCCAGGCGCTGGCGCTGCTGGTGGATTCGGACGACGCGGTGATCGTGCTCGATCGGGGCGTCGCGGTGGGCATCGTGACGACTCAGGATGCGATTCATCTGCTGTACGGCGGCGTGGCGCTGACCGACCCGCTGCATCTGCACATGTCGTCCCCGCTCCATGCCGTGACCTACGACCTGACCGTGGCCGAAGCGGTGTCGACCTTGCGCGAAAAGCATTTCAAGCGGCTGGTGGTGCAGGACCCCGCAAGCGGGGACGTGATCGGCATCATCACCCAGCAGGACCTGATCGGCGTCGCCTACAGCCGTTGGGCCGACCTGATGCGCCACCATGCGCAGGAATTGCGCGAGATCATCGATGTGCTGGAACGCAAGACGGTGCGGCTGGAGCGCATCGCCGCGACCGATCCGCTGACCGGGGTGGCCAATCGCACGCGCTTCGAGGCCCTGCTGCGCGACGAGCAGCAATGGCATGAGCGGTCGCCAGCCACGCCCTTCTCGGTTCTGCTCTTCGATATCGACCATTTCAAGCGGATCAACGATACCTGGGGACACAACCGGGGCGACGTCGTGCTGAAGGCGGTTGTACAGCACGCCCAGAGCCATTTGCGCCAGAGCGACGTCCTGGCGAGATGGGGCGGGGAAGAATTCGCTGTGCTGCTGCCGCAAACCGATCTGGCGGCTGCACGCGGGATTGCGGAAAGAATCTGCACGTCTTTGGCGCACACCGAATTCGATCAGGTGGGGCGTGTGACGGCCAGCTTCGGCGTCGCCGAGCATCAGGCGGGCGAATCCGGCGCGGTATTGCTCGGCCGTGCCGACGATGCGCTTTACCGTGCGAAGCGCAACGGGCGCAACCGGGTCGAGTAGGGCGTCCCGGTTTCCGGGAATGGCCGGGACACGGCACGCCCATTCAACGATGAGCGCCGCACGTTCCGTTGCGGCGGCGAATACCAGGCCGCTTTTTTCGTGTCAGTTGCCGCCAACCCGGGGGCGTTGCGGCCTGGCCGGGTGGCGATGGGCGATGGCGACCAGCCGGGCGTCAAGCAGACGGGCCAGGTCGCGCCCGCCGGCACGCATCACGGCGTTGTGGTTCCACTTGAAGAGCGGCTGGGCGAGGGGGGCGAGCAGATTCATCCAACGCTTGGTGGTGCGTACCTGCCAGTCGTAGCGGACCACGGTGAGTGCGCCTTCGCGCGAAAAGTACCAGCTGCCGCACCCGTCGACTTCCCCGCTTGCCCGGCCTTCCAGGCAGACCAGCGGTTCGATGCGGGTGACCCGCATGTCGAAGGTCAGCCGGTACGGCAGAACGCTTTTCCAGGTGTAGCGCTGCAGCGCTCCCAGCCCGTTGTCGTCGCCGGGCTCCAGGTCCAGCACCTGTTCGACCCCGCGCCACCAGTTCGGCCAGCGGCGGGAGTGATAGATGGCGTCCCACACCGATTCCACCGGGGCTTCCAGGTACCACAGGGTGGAGAACCGGTATTCCGCCATAGCCGTCCGAGGTTCCAGGCTTGAAGTCAGGGCTGGAAAAAATCCGCGGCGAACGGCACATCGACTTCAACGTCGTCCATCAACACGGTTTCCAGTGCCTTGTCGTCGAGGCCGAAACTGGCGACCTTGACCGGGAACAGCGATCCCTCCGCCAGCCAGAGATGGAAGCGGTGCACGCCGTCCACTGCCTTGCCGGGCGCGCCGGTGACGACCACTTGCCGGGCGTTCCAGCGCCCGACCGTCTCCACGCCGCGCAGCTCGGTGTCACCGCCCGCCTGCAGCGCCTGGACATTGCGCAGCAGCGCCCCGACGTCGGAGCGGTCCACGCTGCGGCCGTAGGGTCCGCGAATCAGCGGATGGTCCGGGGCCAGCGTCAGCGCCGCGAAGGCGCGCTGGCCGAATGGCCACAGGCGCACCTGGCCGCTGTGCGGGCTGTAGATCAGCAGCGCGCCCGGATGGGGTGCGATGAACTCCATGCGGACGAAGCCGGGTTTGCGGTAGGCGTAGCGGATGATCTGCGTCGGGCGCTGCGCCGCGGACGAACGAAGCGTGACCCGGTAGCTGTCGAGCTGTTCGAACTGCTGCCGCGCGGCGGCGACCGGATCGAGCGCGGCTCCGCTGGCCGGAACGAGCAGGGCGGCGGTGAGCAGGGGCCAGAGCATGGCCTACTCCACCACCTCCAGCATGCCCGCCATGCCTTTGTCGCGGTGGCTGTCGAAAAAGAGCAGCTTGTTCGGGCAATAGTAGGAGTAGCGGCCGGCGGTGCCGGGCGTGAAGCGGAAAACGCGCGGCTCCTCGCCAAGCCGGGTGTCGATGGCAACCTGGTCGGGCGGCAGATCGAGCACGAAACGATGCGGAACGATCCCCCGTTCGGCGCGCAATACCAGTTCGACCGGCGTGCCTGCCTTGACGACGAGGTGGTCTGGCTTGAAGAAATAGCTGCCGCCGACGATGGCGACGCGCTGGATGCCGTCACCAGCCACGGGAACCCGGTAAGGGGTGTCGGCAGCCTGGGTGCCGTTTGCGAGACAGAACACCAGCGCGATACCGGACGAAATGAGTCTGATGCTGTGCATGCCGGCTCCTCGGTCGCCTCCTTCAGGAAAGGTGCAGTCTCTTGCCGGACTTTCGCTTCTTTTACGATAGGACGACTATTTCTTTCCTGCTGGGTTGGGTGCTTTTTCAAACGGATCGTTCGGTTTCAACGTTTGGCGCCTGATCGCGGGGGCAGCGCCATGGTGCGTTCAGCCGCGCCGTCAACACGCGGCGTAGGCGACCCCATCAGCCCACCTGCGGCAGACGCTCCAGCGCGGCCTGGATCGCCTCTTCCGGATAGGCGAAGTCTTCCAGCTTGCCGCTGAAATAGCTGTCATAGGCGGCCATGTCGAAGTGGCCGTGGCCGGACAGGTTGAAGAACAGCGTCTTCGGCTCGCCGCTTACCTTGCAGCGCAGCGCCTCGTCGATGCAGGCAGCGATGGCGTGG
The DNA here is from genome assembly GCA_035436705.1 of Thiobacillus sp. Classification (GTDB taxonomy): domain Bacteria; phylum Pseudomonadota; class Gammaproteobacteria; order Burkholderiales; family Thiobacillaceae; genus Thiobacillus. The sequence continues at coordinate 22,482 of DAOMWT010000002.1, forward strand.
TTGGATTCGGGCGCGGGGACGATGCCTTCGGCGCGGGCAAAAGTGACGCCGGCCTGGAAGGTGGCAAGCTGGGGAACGGCGAGCGCCTCGATCAGTTTCTCGTGATAGAGCTGCGACACCAGCGCCGAGTCGCCGTGGTAGCGCAGGCCGCCGGCATGGATGCCGGGCGGCATGAAGTCGTGACCGAGGGTGTACATCAGCATCATCGGCGTCAACTTGGCGGTGTCGCCGAAGTCGTAGGCATAGTGGCCGCGCGTCAGGGTCGGGCAGGAAGCGGGCTCGACCGCGACCAGGCGCACGGCCTTGCCGGCCGCCTTGTCGGCGAAGAAGGGGAAGGCCGCGCCGCCGAAGTTGGAGCCGCCGCCGCAGGGGGCGAAGATCATGTCGGGATAGTCGCCGGCCTTCTCGAACTGCTTCTTCGCTTCCAGCCCGATCACGGTCTGGTGCAGCAGCACGTGGTTCAGTACCGAGCCGAGGGCGTAATTGGTGTCGGCACGCGAGGCGGCGTCTTCCACCGCCTCGGAAATCGCCAGGCCGAGCGAGCCGGGGTTGTCCGGGTCTTCCGCCAGGGCGGTACGGCCGGAGTGGGTTTCCAGGCTGGGGCTGGCGAACACTTCCGCACCCCAGGTCTGCATCATGGAGCGGCGGTAGGGCTTCTGGCCGTAGCTCACCTTGACCATGTACACCCGCACTTCCAGCCCGAACATCTGTCCGGCCAGCGCGATCGAGCAGCCCCACTGCCCGGCGCCGGTCTCGGTGGCAATACGCTTGATGCCGGCTTCGGCGTTGTAATAGGCCTGCGCCACCGAGGTGTTGACCTTGTGCGAGCCGGCCGGGGAGACACCTTCGTACTTGTAGTAGATTTTTGCCGGGGTGCCGAGCGCCGTTTCCAGGCGGTGGGCGCGGAACAGTGGCGAAGGGCGCCACAGCCGGTAGATTTCGCGCACTTTTTCCGGGATCGGAATCCAGCGTTCCGCAGACATTTCCTGCTCGATCAGGCTCATCGGGAAGATCGCCGTCAAGGCATCTGGGCCGATGGGCTTGCCGTCCGGGCCCAGCGGCGGCGCCGGCCGGTTGGGCATGTCGGCGACGACGTTGTACCAGTGGGCGGGAATCTCGGATTCGTCAAGCAGGAACTTGGTTTGCGGCACGGCGTTCTCCCTTGTTATCGGATGGCGACGGTATTTCGGACAAGCAGGTCGCTCAATGAATCATCGGTTAATCGCCAACTGCCGTCAACGCCCCTCGCCTGACCAGGAAATCCGCGCAATACGAGTCCAGACGCCGTTCCGGTTCATTTGTTTTCCGGTGGGAGGGCGGCGTCTTCCGTAGCCGGCGGCGCCCCGGTTGGCGATGCTTTTTTAAGCTCCTTTTCAGCCTTCTTTTTCTTCTTTTCCAGTTCCCTTTGCCGCTTTTCGTACTGGTAATTCGGTTTCAAGCTTCGTCTCCTTTCAGTAGTCGTACGTAAACGATACCCGACCCGACCAACTTCACCCAGAAAAAACAGCCTGCGCGGGGAGTGGCCTGGTTCGCAGGCCTCGTCAAATGACGCGATGAAACAAAAAGCCGCCTCGATGTGGCGGCTTTCTGTCGGTACAGCAGCGTTGCATTTACTTTACGTGCAGTTCGACGCGGCGGTTCTTGGCACGGCCTTCACGGGAGGCATTGCTGAAGGCGGGCTGGGTCTCGCCCATGCCCTTGGAGGTAAGGCGTGCGGCAGCGATATCGTGGGAGACGAGATAGTCATACACGGACTTGGCGCGGCGCTCGGACAGGCTCTGGTTGTATTGGTCGGTGCCGATGTTGCAGGTATGGCCGACGATGTCCACGTCGATGTCCTTGCGCTTGTCGAGCACGGCGGCTGCTTCAGCCAGGATTTCGAGGGCATCGGGGCGCAGCTTGGCGGAGTCGAATTCGAAGTTCACGCCTTCGAGAAGGACGACCACGTCGCCGGCCTGGGCATTGTTCAGTTCGGTGGCCGGCTTCGTCTTGAGCACCGGGGCGACCGGCTCGGGTTCCGCCTGCGCCACCGGTTCGGGCGCGGGCTGCGGGGGCACCACCGGCGCAGGCTCCTGGTAGGCTGCCGGAGCGGGTTGCGGCGTGGGAGCGGGCTGCTGCGCCTTCTTGCCCAGGGCGATGTTCAAGCCGACGTTGATCAGCCAGTCGCCGAAGCCGCTTTTGTTGAAGGCATCGGTGCTGTTGTCGTCCCAGCGGTAGCGCGCATCGGCACGCAGCGCGACGTTTTCGCTCAACTGCTTGATGACGCCGAGGCCGGCGTTGGCCATCAGGCCGGTGTCGTCCCGGCCGGGAATATCGGTGTGCAGCGCGCCCAGGCCAACGACCGCGTAGGGAGCGAAGCCGGCGTCGCGGTTGAAGAAATACAGGCCGTCCACGCCCAGCCCCCACAGTTTGTAGCGGCCGCCGGCATCACGGTCGAGCGAGCTGCCGGTCAGCGCCAGTTCCAGGTTCCAGTCCGGATTGATGGGTTTTCCCAGGGCCAGGCTGCCGCCCCAGCCATCGTCGGAACGGCGGTCGCTGTCGGCGAAGGTGTAGTTCAGCGAGGGAGCGATGTACAGGCGATCGTCCATGGCGTGCGCTTGCAGTGCAGCACTGGCCAGGCCAAGGGCGACGAGGGCGGGCAGGGTCTTGAGGCGCATCGGATTATCCTTCGAATAGTTGCGGTGATTGCTGCGGTTGTCGCGAAATCTCGCCGGAGCAGGGCCGCCGGCATCCTCGACTTGTCGAGCGATTGACGACCCTGAAAGCGAGTCCAGGATCGTGCAGCCAGTTGGTGGATTATATCAAATCAGCGCGCTGTGGATCGCTTGCCGGCAGGGGGCAGGCGGGTTATCGGCTCGCGCGGGGTGACGGGGAACGAGGTTGAGCCGGTGATGGCTGCATTGCATGCCAGGGCTGGGAAGTCCTGGGGCGTGATGTCTGCAGGGCGCGTGGCGGGCTCGCATTACACCTATGCCGAAGTGCCGTTCGGCTACACGCTTGCAGCATTGGTTCGGGTCCGGCCGCAACATGTACGACCGGCCGGGGCATTTCTGTTTCGGCCTGCTGCGGGCCTATTCCCTGCGTGAGATATTCGTTCGCGTGGTGAAGGCTCGCGGCGTGTGGACGTACTGGTTTCCGCTGGAACTGGTGCTGGCGTTTTCGGCAGGGTACGGGATTATCGAATGGCGGGTGGCGGTCCGCGTCGACCCTACGGCGGGCCCGGCATTTCTGGGCGCGCAGGGCGACGTGTGGGACGCCCAGAAAGACATGGCGCTGGCAGTGGCCGGAGCGGTACTGGCGCTGCTGATGGCGGCATTGATCCGCTGGCGCCACGATCCGGCGTTCGGTGCTGATCTGCGTGCCAGCCTGAAAATCGAACCGGGCGACAAGCCCTTGGGCGAGCAGGCCTTGCGGGAGATGCTCGGGAAAGACGGACGCGAAGACGGGGATTGACGGGCGGACTCGAACAGCGGCATCCGGCGTTTCCTCGCCAGATACCGCTGCCAGCGCAGCGGGGTTATTTTTTCAGCTGGGGCTGATCGATATAGCGGACGTCCTTCACCGAGAGCGGCAGCGGGTTGACGTATTGGTAGCCCTTGCCCTGCCAGTAGACCAATTCCGGGAAGCCTGCCGGCACCACGGTAATGAAGCCGTGCATGTCTGCGGCGCTGAACCCGGCCGCCTTCATGGCGTTGCTGCACATCTTGAACGCCACGCCGTCCTTCGCCAGTTCCGCCATCTTGTCCACGATGCCCTGATATTTCTCGTAATTTTCCTTGGCGAACGCGCGCAGTTCCGGCCCGTGCGTCACCACCACCACCTTGCCGCGGGTTTCTTTCCTGGTGTTTTTGACGAAGTTGTAAAGGATGTTCAGTTTCTGCGGATCCTCGTAATTGACGTCGAATACCGTATTGGTAACCGGCATCTTGTGCATGTCGACCTTGGCCGTTCCGTAAGGAGCGAACGCCTCCGCAACGGCCGCTTGTACCGGCAGCATGGCAACGGCTGCCGCGATGGCCATTCCTGTCAGTTGTATTTTCATGCTCGTGTCTCTTTTTTCAATACCGTTTGCTGCAGGCGTCCGTCCGGCCGCGCACAATCCCGGCTACCTGCAAACCATTGCGTTTGCCGACTATAGACGGAGGGGCCGGAAAACGCCATCCGTGGCTGAGCCTACCGGCCGCACTCGGATTTGCCAGGCTGTTGCGGGCGTGGGCGAGGGGATTCGTCTGCGCCCGTGCGGCACTGAATACCTGATTGTTTTTGTCTGGTATTGGCCTACAAATAATGATTGATCGTGCGCCATTTCCGGCTGTACGGCTCAATTTCCGTTTACTCATATTAAGGAGCACATCATGAGAAACGTACATATCGACTTTCACGGCGCTGACCCGGGTTTCGAGGCTGCCAGCCTCCTTGCGAAGGGGGCCGCGAAGGACAATCAGATGCAAGACCCGACCATCATGGCATGGCATCGAAACAGCAGGCTGGGGGAGACCCCCCCCTTTTATGACGGAGCCAATCCCGAAACCTGGTGGGAAAAATATGGTGAAGGCAACGGCGGCGGGCTGGAGGTCAGCGTAGGAGACGACTACCAGTTCATCATGATGGATGCGCGTGGCTTTGAGACTGTGGGCGAGATCCCGCTGCGCAACCTGACGGATAGCGAGGGCAACGAGTACATCTGCTATACCCCGTTGCAGGGCATGGATTCCTCCATCCCGAAGCAGGAGGCCTGCACCCCGCTGGACGACTGGCTGGCCGATCAATATTGAGTCCGGTCAAGCCTCCGGCCAGGCAGACGATGGCTGGTTGATTCGCGTATCGCCGGCATGAAGGACACATGCGGAGTTCGCGTGGTGCGCGGCGCCCGTTTTTTCAGGGAAAGGGATGTCGATGAACTACCGCGTCAGCCTGCTTATGAGTCAGTTCGTTACCCACGACGTGAAGCACTTCATCGTCAGCAAGCCTGCGGGTGTTGCTGTCGCTCCCGGTCAGGGCGTGGAGTTGGCGATCGACCGGCCCGGCCTGCGCGAGCAAGGTCGCCCGTTCACGCCCACTGGACTGGCCGATGACCGGGTGCTGGAATTTACCATCAAGGCCTATCCCGGCCACGCTGGCGTGACCCAAGCGCTCCACCAGTTGGAGCCCGGTGCCGAGTTGCTGATGTCTGAGCCATTCGGCACCATCAGCTATCAAGGCCCCGGTGTTTTCATTGCCGGCGGGGCCGGCATCACCCCCTTTCTGGCCATCCTGCGCGGATTGGCGCGCAAGGGAGAGCTTGACGGCCAGACCTTGATGTTCTCCAACAAGACCCCGCGTGACGTGATCTGCGAAAAAGAGCTGCGTCATTTGCTGGGGGAACGCTGCATTCTGCTCTGTACCGGCGCCGCCGCGCCCGGCTATGAGCACCGTCGCGTCGACCGCGCCTTCCTGGAAGAAAGAATCAGGGACTTCAAGCAGCGCTTTTATGTCTGCGGCCCGCCTCCGTTCATGGAGGCGGTCAACGGCGCCTTGACGGAGATGGGGGCCAGCGCGGAAAGCCTGGTATTCGAACGCTGAACGGGCAGGGTCGGGGGCTGCGGATCAGTCTGTCTGAGAAAAATCCGGCAGCCTGGACTCCCGAGCCCCCGTTGCCTTTGCGCCTCTTGTGCCTTGTGTGCGGGATCACGCCGCCTTGGCGGTGGGCATGGTCTTGATCAGTGCGCGTATCTGGTTGCGCAATTCCGGTGTGTCTCGCTCGTGATGCACTGTGACGGCATGCTGAACAGCCGCTTCCAGAAGTTCGGCTTCGCCGTCTGCGGAAATCATGACCGTGCAGTTCATTTCGCTCGGATATTCCCTGCAGTCGATGTATTTGCGTTCCATGACAACCTCCTGTCATTCGCCCGAATTGCCCCGGTTCAACCCGACCGGACGGCGCAAAAGGCGAATGATTCTTTATAGCCCAGCAATCCGCAAACGTCGGCTTCGGATCGGTATTCGGAACCGCTCAAGACAAGGCCAGACGGGCCGTTAAACATAGGGAGTGCTACGAATCGCTTTCGTGAGGGGAATGGGGTGCTTGCAGTGGCCGGTTGTGCGGATTTCTGTGGCGTCCTCGCCAGAATGGGCCCGTCTCGGCTCGTCGGGGAGGGGGGATGACGCAGCAACCGGAAAGCATGGCGGACTGGCTCGCCTTTTTGGGGCGGACGGACATCCCCGTGCTGAGACAAACCGCCCGCGAACTGCAACGCCTGCGCGCCGACGACGCGCTGCTCACTGCCCGCAACATGGCCGATGTGGTGACCGACGATCCGCTGATGACGGTCAAATTGCTGCGCTATATGCAGTCGCACAAGCATCGCAACCAGCAATACGAACTGGTCGATGTGAAGCAGGCGTTGCTCATGATGGGATTGGACACGTTTTTCCGCGGGGTGCCGCCGGCACCGGTCGTGGAAGAGATGCTGCACGATCGTCTCGATGCGCTGGTGCATCTGCTGCAAACCGTTCGGCGCGCGCAACGTGCCGCGCACTATGCCTTCGATTGGGCGCTGCGGCTGCACGATCTGCATGCGGAAGAAGTACGGGTGTCGGCACTGCTTGCCCATGTCGCCGAAATGCTGATGTGGTGTTTCAACCCGCGACAGATGCTGGAAATCGGCAAGCGCCAGGATGCCGATCCCTCCTTGCGCAGTGCGGAGGTGCAGAAGCAGGTGCTGGGGTTCGCCGGCAGGGATTTGCAGCGCGCGCTGACGATCGAGTGGCGCTTGCCTGAATTGCTGCTGAATCTGATGGACCCGGCGCAGGCGCACTCGGCCAGGGTGCGCAACGTGATGCTGGCGGCAAACCTGGCGCGGCATTCCGCCCACGGCTGGGACGACGCCGCGCTCCCCGACGATTACCGCGAGATCGCGGCGCTGCTGCGCATGGAGCCGAACAGGGTGATGGCGCTGGTTGGGGCAAGGCCCGCGGCCACTCAAAACTGACGGGAAAATTCCGCCGCCTGACGGCTGATGCCTGGGTGCTGCGGAGCACGCAATCGGAACTGCGCGGCAGGATTTGGCGCGCATCGCGCCAGCGGGGATGCGCTATGCCGGACCGGGGGCACGTTTTGTTCCAGCTTGCCTGCGAGCTGCGCAATGGCCATCCCGGCGGGGCAGCGGGGGGGTGGCTTGCATCAGCAACTGGCGGCGCATCACGGCCTGGCGTACTTCGGGATCGACCGGAATGTCGCCCATGTGGATCAGACGGATAGGGCGGCCGGGTTCGGTGACGACGAGGCGGTCGAGCACCTGTTGCAGCTGATTCGTGATGGCCTGGCCGGCACCCTGGTGGACGGTTTGGTAGCGACCATCAATACTTCGGACGCCAGCGGAACGGCGAACAGGACGACGTCCGAAATCCCTGCGCCGGTATCCAGCAGCACGACGTCGTAACGCGGCACCAGGCCGCTCACGATGCGCAGAATTCGTCGCGCACCTCGGGCGTCAGCCGTGCTCGACCATGCCGGAGCCTGCCGGCAGTACGGAAAAGCCGCCTGGCGCCTGCAGGATGGCCTCTTCCAGCTTGGCCTTGCCGGTGAACACGTCGTGCAGCGTGATCTTGGGGTACAGGTTGAGCACCACGTCGAGATTGGCCAGCCCGAGATCGGCGTCGAGCACCAGCACCTTGTGGCCGCGCTTGGCGAGCGCGGCGGCGAGGTTGGCCGAGACAAAGGTCTTGCCGACGCCGCCCTTGCCGCTGGTGACGGCGAGCACCTTGCCCAGGGGTTTCAAGGGAACCGGGGTCGTCTCGCGGTTTCCGGCTGGAGGGGACAGGACATCGTTCATGCGTTTACTCTGTTCGTGACATTGCCCTGGACATCGTGAGAGACGTCGCCCGGGGCCATTCCGGTTGCGGCCGCTTCATCCAGGCCGAGCTGGCCGAACAGCAGGCCTTTCTCTTCGGCGCTGACCGACAGTTCCCGTGGCTGTTCCAGGCTGATGCGGTTGCGTCCCTCGGACTTGGCGCGGTAGAGCTGCTGGTCGGCGCGTTCGAGCCACAGGTCGGCGGTGGAACGCACCCATTCCGGTGCGTAGGCGCCGCCGATGCTGAGCGTAACCTGGACGCTGAGCAGCGGTGCCACGGCGATCGGGAGCGATTCAACGGTTTGGCGAATCCGCTCGGCGACGGCACGCCCGAAAAGCGGCCGGCAGTTGGGCAGGATTACCGCGAATTCTTCGCCGCCGTAGCGGGCGACGGTGTCCATCGGGCGCACGCAGCCTGCCAGGCAGCCAGCTATGGCCTGCAGCACCTGGTCGCCGGCCAGATGGCCGTGGGTGTCGTTGATGGTCTTGAAGTGGTCGATGTCCAGCAACAGCAGCAGTACCGAGTCGCCGGAACGCGCGACCGCTTCGATCGAGCGTTCGAGCACCGAGCGGAAATGCCGGCGATTGCCCAGCCCCGTAAGCGGGTCCTTGAGCGAGAGTTCGCACAGGCCATCGAGCACGCGTTGCAAATAGGCGGCGGGCGACTCGCCGGCTTCCTGCCGGCTGTTTTTCGCGTCGTGCTTCAGCAGGGCGCGCGCGTCGTCGAGTTGCAGCGCGTGCAGTTCGATCAGGTGAGAATTGGTCGGAGGGGCCACAGAGGGTTTCGATACCTGGCGTTTGAAGTCGGGCAAAGGACCAGGCGAGGAAACTCAACCACCCTCAACCGCCTTTGCGCGAGTATGTGGGCATTTGTGTCTTTGATCAAGCGCGCTTGGCTGATCGGATCGGGCGCGTCGGGGGCTGGCAGGGGTCGCCGCCGGCTTTGCCGGAACAGCAATGCGTTGGTTACCCTGGCCGACCAGGCGGGATGGATAGGGGGGCGCGGAACATGCGGTGGCGACGGACTCCCCCGGCATTTGCCGATGGAGCAAGCGCGGAGCCCCACCGCCAGCGTGGCTTCGCTAAGCGACGCTGCCGAAGCTGCGGTCGGTGGCCATGAAGGGCGCTTTCAGCCCGGCAAGACGGCAACTCTGTGCAATGGGCCCGCCCGGGAACAGCGTGTACAGATATTTCAGGCCGCCTTTCTGGTGGAAGCATTCATCCAGCGCATCGTGCAGGTCGCGCAGATTGATGACGGTGTCGTCTGCGTGGTGGGCATAGTAGTTTTGCAGGGCGCGAACGGTATCCCAATGGTCTTCGGTCAAATCAAGTCCTTCGTCGCGCGCGATTTTTGCCGCTTCGTTGCGGGTCCAGTCGAGCGGGGCATGGGGGAAATCGGGGTCGGTCATCGGCTTCTGGATCAGCCGGTTGATGTCGGTTGAATCGTGCAGCATGGTCATCTCCTTGGATGCTTTCGGAGGGAGTACTTAAATCTAGGCCAGGCTCACCGCGGATACAAGGCGTGTCCGCCGTCCGGTCGGTTTCAGCGCATGTAGGCGTAGCCCTCTTGCTGCAGCCGCACGATCTCGGCATCCGCCATCGGCACCAGGGTGACGAAGCCGTGAATGTCCTCGGGCTGGAAGCCGTGCATTTCCGCCGCCATACGGCACATGCGGAATTCGATGACGTCGGTGAGCGAGGCGCCTTGGGCGCGCTGCATCAGTTCGCGGTATTTCGCATGGTTCTTGATCGCGAAGAAGGGAATTTCGTTGCCGTGCAGCATGATCACGATTTTGCTGTCGAACGGATCGGAGCCATTGAGATCGGCCAGCAATACCGCGCGGCTGATCGCCGAGCGCACCGCGGCTTCGCTGTTGACGTTGACGTCGTATACGACTTTCTGCTTGGCGTAGGCCTGCGCCACTGCCTGGGCGCGGCCCCAGGGCGCCTCCGCTGCGGCGGCAAGGCCCGAAGGCAACGCCAGCGTGAACAATAGCCAGGCGAGGAAGCTGGGTCCGGCTCGGCTATGTCGCCGCGTCGGCTCGGAGTTGAACGGGGAAAGGCGCATGCTTGTCTCCTTTTTAAAACAGACAGGATGGACACGGGCGTTGCGCTTTGGTTCGGTGCGGCGGGCGGCATGGCTCCGCCCGTGCCGCAACGTGCGATGCCGACTATGCTGCAGGCGTAGGTGATCCCGTGAAGGAGGTGTCGACATGGCGAAACGCGCGTACCCCCTGGCCAAGGTCTATGGCCTGCTGGAGCCGGGGCCGGTGGTGCTGGTGGCGACCGCTCGCAAGGGCCAGGCCAACATCATGACGATGTCGTGGCACACCATGATGGAATTCGAGCCGCCGCTCCTGGGCTGCGTGATCAGCGGCCGCAACGCCTCGTTCGATACCTTGAAGGCGACCCGCGAATGCGTGGTCAACATTCCGACGCTGGCACTGGCGAAGCAGGTGGTGGGCATCGGCAACTGCTCCGGTCGCAGCGTCGACAAGTTCGTCAAATACGGCCTTACTGCCGTCCCGGCTTCGCAGGTGCAGGCGCCGCTGATCGCGGAATGCTATGCCAGCCTGGAATGCCGGGTGGCCGATACCCGGCTGGTGAATGCCTACAATTTCTTCATCCTGGAAGTGCTGAAGGCGTGGGTCGATACAGCCGTCAAGAATCCGCAGACGCTGCACCACCGCGGCAACGGCGTGTTCGCGGTGGCGGGCGAGCCGGTCAGGCTGCGCTCCGGTATGAAATAATGGCAGCAGGCGCCGTTTGATGCGGCATGGCCGATTTTGTAGTTGGATTCCCCGCGCAAGTTGATAGTCTGAGACTTCGGACGGCTTGTTCAACCGGAAGGGGGCATCATGAGTATCGCAAAAACCATCGAAGTCACGGCGAGTTCCGAAAAGGGCTTTGACGACGCGATCAAGCTGGGCGTCGCAAAGGCGGCCGAGTCGCTGGAAAACATCACCGGCGCCTGGGTGATGGATCAGAGCGTGAAGGTGAAAAAAGGCAAGGTCGCCGAATACAGCGTGCGGATGAAGTTGACGTTCGTGCTGAAGTAGTCGCGGCCCGGCGCGAGAGCACAGCCATGCGCGGGGGGGCGTGCAGGGCATCCGGGGGGCTGGGCATGCGGCAGCGGGTTCAGGGGGAATCGGTTTGACCTGGCAGACAGACGGGGGTGGCCATCACCGCCATCCCATTCCGGTTCGTCTGGTATTTGCCGGCCTGGGTGCGCTATTCCTCTTGTTGGGTGTTCTCGGGCTGTTCCTGCCGGTACTGCCGACTACGCCCTTCCTGCTGCTGGCGGCCGCCTGCTTCGCGCGCTCGTCCCGCCGCATTTTCAACTGGCTGCTGAATCACCCGCAGTTCGGGCCGCTGATCCGCGAATGGCGCGAGCATCGCAGCATCCCGTATCGCGCCAAGCGCATCGCGCTGGGGCTGATCGCTCTGAGCTTCGCGGCCTCCATCGGGTTTTTCGTACCGGGCTGGCCGGCGAAGCTGGCCATGGGAGCCGGCGGCCTGATCCTGATGGCGTGGATCGCGCGCATCCCCTCGCGCGATTCGCCATCCGGCATGGGGTGATCCGGTCGCACAGCGCTTTTATTCGTTCCCGGACTGAATGACGGATGCAGAAACGGTGCCCGCCTCAGGGATAATCCGGCCGCATGAGTGCTGTTCCCTACTGGCGTCTGTCCGGTTTCTATTTCTTTTATTTTGCTTTCGTCGGCGCGATGTCGCCGTTCTGGGGACTGTATCTGCAGTCGCTGGCGTTCAATGCCTTCCAGATCGGCGTGCTGATGTCGCTGCTGCAGGTGATGCGGATTTTTGCGCCCAACATCTGGGGGCATATCGCCGACCGCACCGGCCGCCGCACGGCGATCGTGCAGATCGCGGCGATCGGCAGCGTGCTGGTGTTCGCCGGGGTGTTCGCCGGCAACGGTTTCTGGTGGCTGTTTGCGGTGATGGCGGCGCTGAGTTTTTTCTGGAGCGCGTCGCTGCCGCTGGTCGAAGCGATGACGCTGTCGCATTTGGGCGAGCGCAGCGATGCCTACGGCCGCATCCGCCTGTGGGGCTCGGTCGGCTTCATCGTGATGGTGGTGGGGCTGGGCTATGCCTTCGATCATGTGTCGATCGGCTGGCTGCCGTGGGCGGTGCTGGCGGTGATGCTGGGCATCGTCGCGTTCGCGCGGGTGATCCCCGAGGCCGAGATCCTGCCGCATGCCGGCGATCACATCCCGGTCTGGGCAGTGCTGAGGCGGCCGGAGGTGGCGTCGCTGCTGGCCGCCTGTCTGCTGATGGCGGTGACGCACGGGCCGTACTACACCTTCTACTCGATCTATCTGGTCGACCACGGCTACGGCAAATCAACCGTGGGCTGGCTGTGGGCGCTCGGCGTGCTGTGCGAAATCGGGGTTTTTCTCGTCATTCCGCGTATTTTTGCGCGGGTGACGCCGCGCAGGCTGATTCTGGCGAGCTTCGCACTGGCGGTGCTGCGCTTTCTGCTGATCGCCTGGGGGGTGGAGTCGGCTTGGCTGGTGTGGGGCGCGCAGACGCTGCATGCCTTCACTTTTGGCACTTTTCACGCGGCGGCGGTGGCACTGATCCACCAGCATTTCCGCGGGCGTCACCAGGCGCGCGGGCAGGCGCTCTACACCAGCCTGTCCTACGGCATCGGCGGCACCGTCGGCGGGCTGGCCAGCGGCCTGACCTGGGATACGCTGGGTTCGGCGTGGACTTTCAGCCTGGCTGCCGCGAGCGCGGCGCTGGCGTGGGCGGTGTATGCGGCGTGGGGAAAAACAGAATCCGTGCCCGTCGGCGCCCAGCTATGAAATAATTGGACTTTACGTAATTTGCCCTTCCCATGCCCGGCCAGACCTTATTCCAGAAATTGTGGGACGCCCACGTCGTGCACGTCGAAGCCGACGGCACCACGCTGCTCTACATCGACCGCCACCTGGTGCACGAAGTCACCAGTCCGCAGGCGTTCGAAGGCCTGAAGCTGGCCCACCGCACGCCGCGCCGCGCCGACGCAGCTATCGCCGTGCCCGACCACAACGTGCCGACCACCGACCGCAGCCAGGGCATCGCCGACCCGATTTCGCGCCTGCAGGTGGAAACGCTCGACGCCAACTGCGCCGAGTTCGGCATCACCGAATTCAAGATGGACGACATCCGCCAGGGCATCGTTCACGTCATCGGCCCGGAAGAAGGCCTGACCCTGCCCGGCATGACTGTGGTGTGCGGCGACTCGCATACCTCGACGCACGGCGCGTTCGGCGCGCTGGCGTTCGGCATCGGCACGTCCGAAGTCGAGCACGTGCTGGCCACCCAGTGCCTGTGGCAGAAGCCGTCGAAGACCATGCTGGTGAAGGTCGAAGGCCAACTCGGCCGCGGCGTGACGGCGAAGGACATCGCACTGGCGATCATCGGCGCGATCGGCACCGCCGGCGGCACCGGCTACGCGCTGGAGTTCGGCGGCTCGGCGATCCGCGCGCTGACGATGGAAGGGCGCATGACGCTGTGCAACATGGCGATCGAGGCAGGCGCGCGCGCCGGCATGGTGGCGGTCGACCAGACCACCATCGACTACGTCAAGGGCCGGCCCTATTCGCCCACGGGTGCGGCATGGGACCAGGCGGTGGCGTGGTGGAACACGCTGCATTCGGACGCCGACGCGGTGTTCGACCGCGTGGTCGAGCTAGACGCGGCGAAGATCGAGCCGCAGGTGACCTGGGGCACCTCGCCCGAGATGGTGACGACCATCAACGGCCGCGTGCCGAATCCGGCCGACGCTCCGAGCGAGATCAAGCGTCACGACTGGACGCGCGCGCTGGAATACATGGGCCTCGCGGCCGGCACGCCGGTCGCCGGGATTCCTGTGGACAAGATCTTCATCGGCTCGTGCACCAACTCGCGGATCGAGGATCTGCGCGAAGCCGCCGGCGTGGCCAAGGGCCGCAAGGTCGCGTCCAGCGTCAAGCTGGCGATGGTGGTGCCGGGCTCCGGGCTGGTCAAGCAGCAGGCCGAGGCCGAAGGCCTGGACAGGATTTTCATCGAGGCCGGCTTCGAGTGGCGCGAGCCCGGTTGCTCGATGTGCCTGGCGATGAACGCCGACCGGCTGGAACCGGGCGAACGCTGTGCCTCGACCTCCAACCGCAATTTCGAGGGGCGCCAGGGGCAGGGCGGCAGAACCCACCTGGTCAGTCCGGCGATGGCCGCAGCGGCCGCGTGCGCCGGGCATTTTGTCGACGTACGAAATATTTAAGGAGAACCGTATGAAACCGATGATCGTCGTTTTGATTGCTGCCGCACTGACGCTGGCCGGCTGCAACACCGTTCGCGGCGTGGGCCAGGATATCGAGAAAGCCGGCGACGCGATTCAGAAGTCGACCAAGTAATGCAGGCTTTCACCGTTCTCGATGGGCTGGTGGTGCCGCTCGACCGCGCCAACGTCGACACCGACGCCATCATCCCCAAGCAGTTCCTGAAGTCGATCAAGCGCGCCGGCTTCGGCCCCAACCTGTTCGACGAATGGCGCTACCTTGACCACGGCGAACCAGGCATGGACCCCGCCACCCGCCAGCCGAACCCCGAGTTCGTGCTGAACTTTCCTCGCTATGCGGGCGCCTCGGTGCTGCTGGCGCGTGACAACTTCGGCTGCGGGTCGAGCCGTGAGCATGCGCCGTGGGCGCTGGAGGACTATGGCATCCGCGCGATCATCGCACCGAGCTTCGCCGATATCTTCTATAACAACTGCTTCAAGAACGGCATCCTGCCGATCGTGCTCGACGCCGCGGCGGTCGAACGCCTGTTTCGCGAATGCGCGGCGGGCGAAGGCTATCGCCTCGCCATCGACCTCGATCAGCAGACCGTGACCGCGCCGGGCGGCGAGGTGCTGAGGTTCGACGTCGACGGCGGGCGCAAGCACCGGTTGCTGAACGGGCTGGACGATATCGGGCTGACCTTGTTGCAGGCCGACAAGATCAAGGCATACGAAGAGCGACGCAAGGTTGAAGCGCCTTGGTTGTTTGCATGAATTAAGTGAGGCGAGAGGCGTGAGGGGTGAGGCGGGATGTCCTGCCGGTTTTACGCCTAACGCCTAACACCTCACTCCTTACGGAGTTGAAATGAAACTAGCTGTCTTGCCGGGTGACGGCATCGGTCCGGAAATTGTCGCGCAGGCGGTCAAGGTGCTGAATGCGCTGAAATCCGAAGGCGCGAAAATCGAAATGGAAACCGCGCCCATCGGCGGCGCCGGCTACGACACGGCGGGCGATCCGCTGCCCGAGGCGACGCTGAAACTCGCGCGCGCAGCCGATGCGGTGCTGCTCGGCGCCGTCGGCGGCCCGCAGTACGACACACTTGATCGCCCGCTGCGCCCCGAGCGCGGCCTGTTGCGCATCCGCAAGGAACTCAAGCTGTTCGCCAACCTGCGCCCGGCGCTGCTGTATCCGGAACTCGCAGGCGCCTCGTCGCTGAAGCCCGAGGTGGTGTCGGGGCTCGACCTGATGATTGTGCGCGAGCTGACCGGCGACGTGTATTTTGGCCAGCCGCGCGGCATCGAAATGAGGCCAAGCCCAACCGGAGGGAGCGAGCGCGTCGGCTTTAACACTATGCTGTATTCCGAATCCGAGGTGCGCCGCGTCGCGCACGTGGCGTTCGGCATCGCGATGAAGCGCGGCAGGAAGCTGTGCTCGGTGGAAAAGGCCAATGTGCTGGAGTGTTCCGAGCTGTGGAAGGAAGTGATGATCGAGGTGTCGAAGAACTACCCCGAGGTCGCGCTCTCCCACATGTACGTCGACAACGCGGCGATGCAGCTGATCCGCGCGCCCAAGCAGTTCGACACCATGGTCACCGGCAACATCTTCGGCGACATCCTGTCCGACGCGGCGTCGATGCTGTCGGGTTCGATCGGCATGTTGCCGTCAGCCTCGCTGGACGAGCACAACAAGGGCATGTACGAGCCGATCCACGGCTCTGCGCCCGACATCGCCGGCAAAAACCTGGCCAACCCGCTGGCGACTATCCTGTCGGTGGCGATGATGTACCGCTATACCTTCGCCGATCTGGCGACCGCCGATCGCATCGAGAACGCGGTGAAGCAGGTGATCGCGCAGGGTCTGCGCACTGGCGATATCTGGACCGAGGGCACGCGGAAGGTGTCGTGCAGCGATATGGGCGACGCGGTGGTGAAGGCGCTTTGATTTTTCCGCGAAAGACGCGAAGGTTCGCGAAAAAAAGCACTTCTTGGCGCTTCTTCGCGTCCTTCGCGGATAAGTTTTTTTGGAGATGGACATGATGAAAGTAGGACTGATCGGCTGGCGCGGCATGGTGGGTTCCGTGCTGATGGGCCGCATGAAGGAAGAACGCGACTTCGACCATATCGAACCGGTGTTCTTCACTACCTCCAACGTCGGCGGCAAGGGCCCCGACATCGGCCGCGAGGTGCCGCCGCTCAAGGACGCCAGCAGCATCGACGAGCTGAAGGCATGCGACACCCTCATCAGTTGCCAGGGCGGCGACTACACGAAAGAGATCTACCCGAAGCTGCGCGCGGCGGGCTGGAACGGCTACTGGATCGACGCCGCCTCGACGCTCAGGATGAAGGACGAGGCCATCATCATCCTCGATCCGGTCAACAAGCATGTCATTCAGGACGGCATCGCCAACGGCGTCAAGACCTACGTCGGCGGCAACTGCACGGTGTCGCTGATGCTGATGGCGATGGGCGGGCTGTTCGATGCCGGTCTGGTCGAGTGGGTGTCGCCGATGACCTACCAGGCCGCTTCCGGCGCCGGCGCGCGCAACATGCGCGAACTGATCCAGCAGATGGGCGCGGTGCACGCCGAAGTGACCGATCTGATCGGCGACCCGGCGTCGGCGATTCTCGAAATCGACCGCAGGGTGTCCGACTTCATCCGTTCCGACCGCTACCCGGTCGACGCCTGGCCGGTGCCGCTGGCGGGCAACCTGATCCCGTGGATCGATGTCGCGCTCGAGTCCGGGCAGTCCAAGGAAGAATGGAAGGCGCAGGTCGAAGCCAACAAGATCATGCGTCGCAACGACAATCCTATCCCGATCGACGGCCTCTGCGTGCGCGTCGGCGCGATGCGCTGCCATTCGCAGGCTTTGACCATCAAGCTGACGAAAGATGTGCCGCTCGCCGACATCCATAGCCTGATCGCCGCGCACAACCAGTGGGTGAAGGTGGTGCCGAACGACCGCGAGATCACCATGCGCGAGCTCACCCCGGCGGCGGTGACCGGCACGCTGAGCGTGCCGATCGGCCGCATGCGCAAGCTCAACATGGGGCCGCAGTACCTCGCCGCGTTCACCGTCGGCGACCAGCTGCTGTGGGGGGCCGCGGAGCCCTTGCGCCGCATGCTGCGAATCCTGCTGCAGGCCTGAACGCTCAAGGCCTGCCCGGCGGCAAGGCCAAGGCTGGTGCGATTGTTGCACTAAAGATTGCGACCTGCCGAGCCGTCAATAGTGGCGTCAAGGATTCAACAGCCCCGCGCAGGGGCGAATAGGGAGAAACGGGATGAAATTGAAGCGCTTCACCACCCAGCTGGTGGCCGCAGGCTTGATTGCCGTGCCGCTGATGACGCATGCAGCCGGGTTGGGCAAGCTGTCGGTCACCTCGGCGTTGGGGCAGCCTCTGGCGGCGGAGATCGAACTCCTCGCAGCCGACAAGGCCGAACTCGACAGCCTGTCGGCCAGTCTCGCTTCCGACCAGGCATTTCGCGATGCGCGCGTCGAATTCGCCCCGGTATTGTCTTCCCTGCGCTTTGCGGTCGAGAAAAAGCCCAATGGCAAGGCCGTGCTGAAAGTGACTACCAGCCGTCCGGTGAACGATCCCTTCATCGACATGCTGATCGAGTTGAACTGGGCCTCGGGGCGGCTGGTGCGCGAATACACCATGCTGCTCGATCCGCCCGGCATGGGCGGCGCACAAACAGTGGCTCCGGTGGCTGTCGCCCCGGCCCAGGCGCCCGTTGCCAAGCCCGCGCCTGCCCCGACCCCGCAAAGCCAGACCATGCCGGCGCCGGCAGCCGACAAGACGCCGGCACCGGCGGCCGCAAGCAAGCCGCAGCCTGCCGCCCCCGACCGGGTGATGGTGAAGCGGGGCGATACCCTGGTTGGCATTGCCAATCAGGTGCGCCCGGGAGGGGTGAGCCTGGAGCAGACCCTGCTGGGTCTTTACCGCGAGAATACCCAGGCTTTCAACGGCAACATGAATCGCCTGAAAGCCGGCGCGACACTGAACGTGCCGCCGGCTGAAAAAGTGGCAGCCATTCCGCAGAAGGAAGCGGTGCGCGAACTCAAATTGCAGGCCGACGACTGGCGTGCCTACCGGCAGAAACTGGCCGGGATTGCGAGCGCTGCCCCCGAGGCCAAACCGGAGCCGGGGCAGGCCAGCAGCGGCAAGATCACTCCCCTGGTGGAAGACCGCGCCAAACCGGCGCCCGAAGCCCAGAAGGACGTCCTCAAACTGTCCAAGCTCGCGCCGGCGGCGGCCGCCGGCAAGGCCGACGAAACCCGCGTCCTACAGGAAAAATTGCGCGCCCAGGAAGAGGATGCGACCGCACGCGACAAGGCGCTGCAGGAATCGGGTCAGCGCGTGGCTGTACTGGAGAAGCAGATCCAGGACATGCAGAAGCTGGTCGAAATGCAGGAAAAGGCACAAAGCGAGGCGCCCGCTGCGGCGGCGCCCGCACCGCTTGCGGCCAAGCCTGCACCCAAGCCGGTCGCTGCGGCCGTCGAGGCGCCTGCGGCCAGTCCCGAACCTGCCGCAAACTGGTACGACCCCCTGCTTGCCAACCCGATGTATTGGGGCGGCGGTCTCGCCGCGCTCGGCCTGGGGGGCGTGCTGTGGTGGATGATGGCGGGCGGCAATCGCCGGCGCAAGTCCGGCAATAGCACCCTGGAAGACAGCATCATGAGCGGCGGCGACGTGCGCCCCAATACCGTCATCGGCGCGGCGTCGGGCGGCAGCGTCAATACCGGCGACACCTCCTTCCTGACCGACTTCAGCCAGGCGGGTCTGGGCACCATCGATACGCATGATGTCGACCCGATCGCCGAAGCAGAGGTGTACATGGCCTACGGCCGTGATGCCCAGGCCGAGGAAATTCTCAAGGAAGCCATCGGCAAAAATCCGGACCGCCACGAGATCCGCGTCAAGTTGCTGGAAATCTACGCGGCCCGCCGCAACCTCACGACGTTCGAAGCGGTCGCCGGCGAGCTCTATGCCGCACTGGGCAGCAAGCCCAGCCCGTTGTGGGACAAGGCCTGTGAAATGGGGCGCAGTATCGACCCGACCAACCCGCTGTATGGCGGCATTCAGTCGGGCGCCGCCGCGGCGGCAACGGTGGCAGCCACCGCGGCGGTTGCCGGCGGCGCAGTGACGTTCCCGGACGAACCCGTGCCTGAGCCCGTGGCCGACGTACAGTCCGCCGCCCCGGTCGATATCGAGCCCGAGCCTCAGCATGCGCTCGAAGCCGTGGCGGAAGACGCGCCCCTGGAGTTCGAGTCCGCGGGACACGTGCTCAATTTCGATACCCCGTCCGAGGCGGCCGAAACGGGTTACGTGGAACTGGGCGATGTCCAGGATCTCGATTTCGACCTGCCGGAACTGGACCTGCCTGCCACCGCCGACGAAGAACTGAAACTCGACCTCGGCCTTGAGGAAGACGGCGGCCCGGACAGCAAATTCGACTTCAGCGGCCTCGATCTCGATTTGGGCGATGCCGGCGGCAATGAACTCGAACTCGACGAGGTCGGCACCAAGCTCGACCTTGCCCGTGCCTATGTGGAAATGGGCGACAAGGAAGGTGCGCGCGAAATCCTCAATGAAGTGCTGGCCGAGGGCAACGACAAGCAGAAGACCGATGCCAAAGGCATGTTGAGCGAGCTTGGTTAAATCCCTGCACCCGGCTGCCCGCATCCTGCTGTGGTGCGGGTGGGCGGTGGCGGTGGAGCGTGCCCCACTGGCCCCGCTGATCATTCTGGCCGTCGCCACCGCGACGGCCTTTCTGTTTGCGCCTGTCCGCCGGCAATTGCTGCGTCTGCTGCGCCGCACCCGCTGGCTGATGGCGGTGTTGCTGCTCACGTATGCCTATACTCTGCCGGGGATGGCCTTGTGGCCGGCGCTGGGATGGGGCAGCCCCAGCGCGGAAGGGGTGCAGCAAGGCGTATTGCGAGTGGGGCGGCTGGCGCTGATGCTGGCAGGGCTGGCGGTGTTGCTGGCGTATACGTCGCGCCCCCGCCTGATCTACGGCCTGTATGTGCTGGCCCGGCCGCTGACCTGGCTGGGCTTCGACCGCCGCGGCTTTGCGGTTCGGCTGGGGCTGACCCTGGATTATGTCGAGCATGCGCCGAAGCCGGCGCGCTGGCTGGATGCGCTGCGTGCGCCGCTGCCCGACGATGCGACGCCCGCCACCTACACCCTGCAGGCCGAACGCTGGCAAAGCTGGGACAGCGCCGTCATACTCGCGGGCTTGCTTGGGGTGTCGATCGTGCTGGCATGAGGCCGGGGTGATATGAGAATCGTGCTGGGTCTGGAATACCGCGGTGTCGGCTTTTGCGGCTGGCAGTCGCAGCCGCAAGGTTGCGGCGTGCAGGATGCGCTGGAAGCCGCAGTGTCCGCCATCGCCGGCGAAAAGATCGGCGTCACCGCGGCCGGGCGCACCGATACCGGGGTGCACGCCGCGTTCCAGGTGGCGCATTTCGATACCGCAGCCAGGCGTCCGCTGACTGCCTGGGTGCGCGGCGTCAACAGCCATCTTCCCCGCGGTGTGGCGGTGCTGTGGGCGCGCGAAGCCGGCGAGGACTTCCATGCGCGCTTTGCCGCCAGCCAGCGCGGCTACCGCTATGTGCTGCTGAATCACCCGGTGCGGCCCGGCCTCGAGCACGGGCTGGTCGGCTGGCATCACCGGCCGCTGGATGCTGCCGCGATGAACCTGGCTGCGGCGAGCCTGATCGGACAGCACGATTTTTCAGCGTTTCGTGCCGCCGAGTGCCAGGCCAGATCGCCGGTCAAGGAGCTGCGGCTGGTGCACATCGAGCGGCGCGGCGATTATCTTTTATGCGACTTCCGCGCCGACGGCTTTCTGCACCACATGGTGCGCAATCTCATGGGCTGCCTCGTCCAGGTCGGCGCCGGCAGCCAGCCGCCGGGGTGGATGCGCGAGATCCTGGACGGCCGCGACCGCACCCGCGCCGCGCCAACCTTCGACGCCGCCGGGCTGTATCTCACCCACATCCGGTATCCTGCGCACTTTGCCTTGCCGGAAAGCTCCGAACGATGGCTGTTCGCGTAAAAATCTGCGGCATCACCCGCTTGCAGGATCTGCATGCAGCCTGCGACGCCGGGGCGGATGCGCTGGGTTTCGTGTTCTACGAAAAGAGTCCGCGTCACCTCGCGATCGATTCCGCCGCCATGCTGGTGCGCGCGCTGCCGCCGTTCGTGCAGAGCGTCGGATTGTTCGTCAATGCCGAACCCGCATTCATCGAGCAGGTCTTGCGTGCGGCGCCGCTCGACCTGCTGCAATTTCACGGCGACGAGACGCCGGCCGACTGCATGCGCTACGGCCGCCCCTGGATCAAGGCGGTGCGCGTCAATCGGGACACGGATTTGCTAGAATGCGCGGCTGACTTCGATGCCGCCCGTGGTTTACTGCTGGATGCCTGGGTGCCGGGCGTGCCGGGCGGCACCGGAGAGCGTTTCGACTGGAGCCTGATCCCGCCGGATCTGTCCAGACCGATTGTATTGTCGGGCGGGCTCACGCCGGACAACGTCGCCGAAGCGGTCCGCAGCGTGCGGCCCTGGGCGGTGGATGTGTCTTCCGGCGTGGAAGCATCCAAAGGCATCAAGGACGCGCACAAGATGGCGCGATTCATTGCGAACGCGAAAGAAGCATCATGAAGCTCACCGATCTACCTGATTCCCGCGGCCACTTCGGCCCCTATGGCGGCATTTTCGTCGCCGAAACCCTGATGGCGGCGCTGGAGGAATTGCGCGTCGAATACGACAAGGCGCGCAACGACCCTGCCTTCATGGCCGAATTCGAATACGAACTGAAGCACTACGTCGGCCGTCCCAGCCCGGTCTACCATGCCAGGCGCCTCTCCGAGCAATACGGCGGCGCGCAGATCTACCTCAAGCGCGAGGATCTCAACCACACCGGCGCGCACAAGATCAACAACACCATCGGCCAGGCGCTGCTGGCGCGTCGCATGGGCAAGAAGCGCGTCATCGCCGAGACCGGCGCCGGCCAGCACGGCGTCGCCTCGGCCACTGTTGCCGCGCGCTACGGCATGGAATGCGTGGTCTACATGGGTGCCGAGGACGTCATACGCCAGGCGCCCAACGTCTTTCGCATGAAACTGCTTGGCGCTACCGTGGTGCCGGTGTCCAGCGGCTCGAAGACGCTGAAGGACGCGCTGAACGAGGCGATGCGCGACTGGGTCACCAACGTCGAATCGACTTTCTACATTCTCGGCACCGCCGCCGGCCCGCATCCCTATCCCATGCTGGTACGCGATTTCCAGTGCGTGATCGGCCGCGAATGCGTCGTGCAGATGCCGGAACTGGCGGGACGCCAGCCGGATGCGGTTGTGGCCTGCGTCGGCGGCGGCTCCAATGCGATCGGCATCTTTCATCCCTACATTCCGTTCGAAGGCGTGCGCCTGATCGGGGTGGAGGCGGGCGGCTCCGGTCTCGCCAGCGGAAAGCACGCCGCACCGCTGAATGCCGGCACCCCCGGCGTGCTGCACGGCTTCCGCAGCTATCTGATGCAGGACGAGAACGGCCAGATCATCGAAACCCATTCGGTCTCCGCCGGCCTCGACTATCCCGGCGTCGGTCCCGAGCACAGCTACCTGAAGGACGCCGGCCGTGCCGAATATGTCGTGATCAACGATGACGAAGCCATGGCCGCCTTCCACGACCTGTGCCGCTTCGAGGGCATTATCCCCGCCCTCGAATCCAGCCATGCCGTGGCCCATGCCAAAAAACTCGCGCCGACCCTGGGCCGTGACCAGATCATCCTGGTCAACCTGTCCGGCCGCGGCGACAAGGACATCAACACGGTGGCGAAGGCGGCGGGGCTTACCCTGTAGGCCTGCCCCCATCCAATTGAAACGCTTTTTTCAGAAGAACCAACCATGAGCCGCATCGGCCAGACTTTTACCGCGCTCAAGGCGCAAAACAGGAAAGCCCTGATCCCTTTCATCACTGCCGGCGACCCCGGCAAGGGCCTGACGGTGCCGCTGATGCACGCGCTGGTGGAAGCCGGGGTGGATATCATCGAACTGGGGGTGCCGTTTTCCGACCCGATGGCGGATGGACCGGTGATCCAGCGCGCCTCCGAGCGGGCGCTGGCGAACAAGGTCGGGCTGAAGGACGTGCTGGCGATGACGGCGGAATTCCGCAAGACCAACGCGACCACGCCGGTGGTGCTGATGGGTTATGCCAATCCGGTCGAGCGCATGGGTTACGAGGCCTTTGCCCTGGCCGCCCAGGCGGCCGGCGTGGACGGCGTGTTGACGGTGGACATTCCGCCGGAAGAATCGCACGGAGTGGCCGATGTATTCAAGGCGCACGGCATCGATCCGATTTTCCTGCTGTCGCCGACCACGCCGGAATCCCGGGTGGAGCAGGTGGCAGCGGTTGCCGGCGGCTTCATCTATTACGTGTCGCTGAAGGGGGTGACCGGCTCGGCCAGCCTCGACACCGAGGAAGTGGCGCGCAAGCTTGCCATGGTTCGCGCGCATTGCAGCCTGCCGGTGGGGGTGGGATTCGGCATCCGCGATGCGGCGACCGCCGAGGCGGTGGCACGCATTGCCGATGCCGTGGTGGTGGGCAGCCGCATCGTGCACGAGATCGAGACGGCACCCGAAAACGAGGTGATCAGCCGGGTGAAACACCTGGTGCAGGATTTGCGCCGGGGTGTCGACGCGGCGTCGAAATAAGGTAGCGGAGAATAACGATGAGCTGGTTCCAGAAAATTTTGCCGCCGAAAATCAAACGGCGTGCGCTGGCCGACAAGAAATCCATGCCCGAGGGCCTGTGGTCCAAGTGTCCGGCATGCAATGAAGTGCTGTACCGTGCAGACCTCGAAAGTAATCAGGAGGTGTGTCCCAAATGCGGCCATCATCACCGTATCGGCGCACGGCAGCGGCTGGCCATGCTGCTGGATGCCGAGGGCCAGCACGAGATTGGCACCCAGGTGATGCCGCTCGATCCGCTGAAGTTCAAGGACAGCAAGAAATATCCCGACCGTCTGAAAGAGGCCCAGGCCGGCACTTCGGAAACCGATGCGCTGGTGGTGCTGGGCGGCAGCGTCAAGGCAGTGCCGGTGGTGGCGGCGGCGTTCGAATTCAAGTTCATGGGCGGTTCGATGGGCTCGGTGGTAGGCGAGCGTTTTGTGCTCGGCGTGGAAGCGGCGATCGAATCGAACTCGGCCTTCATCTGCTTTTCCGCCAGCGGCGGCGCACGCATGCAGGAAGGCCTGTTCTCGCTGATGCAGATGGCGAAGACCTCGGCTGCGCTGACCCAGCTCTCGCGCCACCGCCTGCCCTTCATCTCGGTGCTGACCGATCCCACCATGGGCGGCGTGTCGGCGAGTTTTGCCATGCTGGGCGACCTCATCGTCGCCGAACCGAATGCGCTGATCGGCTTTGCCGGTCCGCGCGTGATCGAGCAGACGGTGCGCGAGACGCTGCCGGAAGGCTTTCAGCGCGCCGAATTCCTGCAGGAGAAGGGCGCCATCGACCGCATCATCGACCGCCGCCAGATGCGCGACGAACTCGCCGCCACGCTGGCGATGATGATGGGGCGGCCTGCGCTTGCCGCCTAGGGCGTGTCGACACGCTCGGGTCTTTCGCTGGCCGGCTGGCTGGCGCGGCTGGAACAGTTGCATCCCAGCAGCATCGAGCTTGGCCTGGAGCGGGTGCGCCGCGTCAAGGATGCGCTCGGACTGGAGGTCGCCTTTCCGCTCATCGTCGTCGGCGGCACCAACGGCAAAGGCTCCACCTGTGCCTATCTCGAAGCCATGCTCCGCGCCGCCGGCTACAAGACCGGCCTTTACACCTCGCCGCACCTGCTGCGCTATAACGAGCGGGTGCGGATTGCCGGCAGGGAGGCAGGCGACGCCGAACTGGTCGCCGCATTTGAAAGAATCGATGCCGCGCGCGGCGACATCTCGCTGACCTATTTCGAATTCGGCACCCTGGGCGCGATGCTGCAGTTCATCGATGCCGGCGTCGACGTGGCCATCCTCGAAGTCGGCCTCGGCGGGCGCCTCGACGCGGTGAATGCGTTTGACGCCGATGCGGCGATCGTCACCAGCGTCGACCTCGACCACATGGAATTTCTGGGCGATACCCGCGAAAAGATCGGTTTCGAGAAAGCCGGCATTTACCGCGCCGGCCGTCCCGCCATCAGCGCCGACCCTGAACCGCCTGCCAGCCTGATCGAGTACGCCAGGCACACCGGCGCCGACCTGCGTTGCGCGGGCCGCGACTTCACCGTGCAGCGCGAGACAGACCATTGGACCTATCGGGGGCAGGCGTGCAGCTGGGCCGATCTGCCCTTGCCCGCCATGGCAGGGGGCTATCAGCTACGCAATGCAGCCGGTGCGCTGGCGGTACTGGAGGCCTTGCGCTCCCGCCTGCCGGTGAGCGATGCGGCGATCCGCCAGGGGCTTGCCGTGGCGCGGGCACCAGGGCGATTTCAGCGCATCGCCCATGCGCCGGAGGTCATTCTCGACGTGGCGCACAACCCGGAAGCGGCGCGGGCGCTGGCCGCCACCTTGCGCGACCAGCCGGTGGCCGGGCGCACGCTGGCGGTGGTGGGCATGCTGGCGGACAAGGATGCGGCAGGCGTGTTCGCCGCACTGTCCGGCGAGATCGATGCGTGGTGGGCGTGCATGCCCGTTTCGCCGCGTGCGCGCGATGCCGCAGCGCTGGCAGCCATCCTGCGCACGCACGCAGGCCATGCCCCGGTCAAGGTGCAGCGGGATGTGAACGCGGCGCTGGCGGAGGCGCGAAGCGCGGCATGCGAAGGTGATAGAATTCTCGTCTTCGGTTCGTTCTATACCGTTGCCGCCGTGCTCGACCATGCCGCCACCCAGCAGTGAAAATGACCTCAAACGCCACGCCCGGCGCCGCCTGATCGGCGCGGTTGCGCTGACCTTGCTGGCGGTGATCGTGTTGCCGCTGTTGCTGGAAGACGAACCGCCACCTGCCAGTTCGCTGGCGGTGAAGATGGCAGTGTCGCCGGTCGCCGAACTGCGCGATGGGCCGAATCCGTCCAGTGAAGCGGAGCAGGCGGACCGGGCTGCCGTCGTGGCGGCACCGCCCCCTTCCCCGCAACTGGAGACGAGGCAACCCGCACCGCCTCCGGCGACGCTTACCGGACCGGCGCCCAGATCCGAACCGCCCAGATCCGAACCGCGCAAACCCGAAGCACCCAAGCCCGCTCCTCAGCCGGAACCGCCCAAACCCGCGCCCCAACCGGTTGCGAAACCCACACCGACGCCTGCGCCGCAGGCCAAATCCGCCGCAACCGGCGAGGCTTTCGTGGTGCAGCTTGCCGCACTGTCCGATTCCGCCAAGGCCAGTGCGCTTAAGGCGCGTGCAGCCAGCGCCGGGTTGCCGGCCTACACGGACAAGGTGGGCGCCTTGACGCGCGTGCGCGTGGGCCCCTATGCCTCGCGCGAAGCCGCAGTGGCGGCTGCGGTGAAACTGGCCGAAAATGGCATGGCCGGGCAGGTGCTCACAAAATGAGCATGCTCGATCTCATCGTGCTGCTGGTGCTGGTTCTGACCGTGGTACGCGGGCTGATGCGCGGCATGGTGGATACGCTGTTTTCGCTGGCGGCCTGGATACTGGCATTTGTGCTGGGCAAGTGGGGCGCGCTGATGGTGGCCCCCCTACTGCCGATCGCAACCGACAATCCGGGCATTCGTTATTTCGCCGCCTTCGCGGTGATTTTTCTGGCGGTGCTGATTGGCGTACTGCTGTTGGGGCATGCCCTGGCTTCGCTGGTCAAGGCGGCCGGACTGGGCAGCGCCGACAAAGTGCTGGGCGGCGTGCTGGGGCTGGCCAAGGGGCTGGTGATACTGGTTGGCCTGACGCTGGCGGCTGGACTGACCTCGCTGCCGCGTACCGATTTCTGGAAGCAGGCCATGCTGTCGGACAGCCTGCAGGCACTGGCGCAGCGCGCCTTGCCGCTGCTGCCGGCAGAGATGGCGAAGTACGTTCGTTTCGAATAATTTCATGGATGGGTGCGCTGTATGTGCGGGGTAATCGGAGTCGTTTCCAATTCGGCGGCCAACCAGCTCTTGTACGACGGGCTGATGGTGCTGCAGCATCGCGGCCAGGATGCCGCCGGCATCGTGACGGCAGAGGAAAGCCGCTTTCACATGCACAAGGGACAGGGCCTGGCGCGCGACGTGTTCCGCACTCGCGACATGCGCAACCTGCTGGGCGACATGGGCGTGGCGCACGTGCGCTACCCCACTGCGGGCAGCGCTTCGTCGTCGGCCGAGTCGCAGCCGTTCTACGTGAATTCGCCCTACGGTATCGTGCTGGGGCACAACGGCAACCTCACCAATACCGATGAACTGAAGGAATCGCTGTTCCGCGCCGACCTGCGCCACGTCAACACCAATTCGGATTCCGAAGTGCTGCTGAACGTGCTGGCGCATGAATTGCAAGTGCGCGCCTCGGGGCGGCAGCTGAACCTGGATACGATCTTCGGCGCGGTGGCGGGTGTGCATGCGCGCTGCAAGGGGGCCTACGCGGTGACGGCCTTCATTGCCGGCTACGGCCTCTTGGCCTTCCGCGATCCGCACGGCATCCGTCCGCTGGTGATCGGCGTCAACGAACAGGTCGCCCCGCACGAGTACATCGTCGCCTCGGAAAGCGTGGCGATCGACACCCTCGGCTTCCGCCTGCTGCGCGACGTGGCGCCGGGCGAAGCGGTGTTCGTCGACTACCAGCGGCAGTTGCACAGCCGCCAGTGCAGCGACCGTGCGGTGCTCAATCCCTGCATCTTCGAATACGTCTACCTCGCGCGCCCGGATTCGGTGATGGACGGCGTCTCGGTCTACAACACGCGTCTGGCGATGGGTATATCGCTGGCCGAAAAGATCAAGCGCGATTTCGCCCATCTGAACATCGACGTGGTGATTCCGATTCCCGACACCAGCCGCCCCTCGGCGTTGCAGCTGGCGAATCATCTCAACGTTCCGTATCGCGAAGGCTTCATCAAGAACCGCTACATCGGCCGCACCTTCATCATGCCGGGGCAGGCGCTGCGCAAGAAATCGGTGCGGCAGAAGCTCAATGCGATTGGCGAAGAATTCAAGGGCCGCAACGTGCTGCTGGTCGACGACTCCATCGTGCGCGGCACCACCAGCCGCGAGATCGTGCAGATGGCGCGCGATGCCGGCGCTACGCAGGTGTACTTCGCCTCGGCTTCGCCGCCGGTGCGTTATTCGAACGTCTACGGCATCGACATGCCGACCCGCAACGAACTGATCGCCAACGGCCGTACCGACGCGGAGATCGCGCGCGAAATCGGCTGCGATGCCCTGATCTATCAGGATCTCGACGCCATGGTGAGCGTGGTTCGGGCCGGCAACCCGGCGATTCCCGATTTCGATACCTCGTGCTTCGACGGCCGCTACATCACCGGCGACGTCACGCCGGAATACCTGAATTTCGTCGAGGCCGTGCGCAATGGCGAAACGCCGTCGCCGTCGGCCTTGTCGACCCAGCAACTCGACCTCAATCTTGCGAGCAACGGCTGATGCACATGGACGACTCTTACGATCTTGAAACGCTGGCGGTTCGCGCCGGCACCGTGCGCAGCCAGTTCAACGAGCACTCGGAGGCAATGTTCCTCACCTCCAGCTTCGTGTTCGGCAGCGCGGCGGAAGCAGCGGCGCGCTTCAAGGGCGAGCAGCCCGGCCCGATCTACGCGCGCTTCACCAACCCTACGGTGCAGATGATGGAGGCGCGGCTGGCCGCGCTCGAGGGCGCCGAGCGCTGCGTCGCCTTCGCTTCCGGCATGGCGGCGATCCTGGCGACCGTGATGGGGCTGATGAAGGCGGGCGAGCATGTCGTCGCGTCGCGTTCGATCTTCGGCTCCACCGTGCAGCTGTTTTCCAACATCCTCGGCCGTTTCGGCATTGAGACGACCTACGTGTCGCCGACCGATCCGGCGGAGTGGCGCGCGGCGGTGAAGCCGAATACCAAATTGTTCTTCGTCGAATCGCCGTCGAACCCGCTCACCGAGGTGAGCGACCTCCGCGCGCTGGCGGCGATCGCGCACGAAGCCGGCGCCTGGCTCGCGGTCGACAACTGCTTTTGTTCACCGGCGCTGCAGAAGCCGCTCGAACTCGGCGCCGACATCGTGATCCATTCCGCCACCAAGTATCTCGATGGCCAGGGCCGGGTGCTCGGCGGCGCGGTGCTCGGCAGCCAGGCACTGATGGAGGGCGTCTACACCTTCCTGCGCACCGCCGGTCCGACGCTGTCCGCGTTCAACGCCTGGGTGATCCTGAAAGGCATGGAGACGCTTTCTTTGCGCATGGACGCGCATTCGCGCAACGCGCTGGCGCTGGCGCAATGGCTGGAAGCGCAACCGCAGGTGGCGCGCGTGCTGTATCCCGGCCTGCCGTCGCACCCGCAGCACGCGCTGGCGATGACGCAGCAGAAAACCGGTGGCGGCATCGTCGCGTTCGAGCTCAAGGGCGGCAAGGATGCGGCATGGAAGCTGATCGACGCGACGAAAATGCTGTCGATCACCGCCAATCTCGGCGACACCAAGAGCACCATCACCCATCCGGCCACCACCACGCACGGCCGTCTGGCGCCGGAGCAGCGCGCGGCAGCCGGCATCGGCGACGGACTGGTGCGCATCGCGGTGGGACTCGAATCGGTGGCCGACATCCAGACCGATCTCGCGCGCGGACTGGCAGAATGAAGTGGTGGTGGCTGTGTCTGCTCGGGATGGGGCTGCCCGGAATGGGCACCGCCCATGCGGCCGACGCGGACGCGCTGCAGCAAACCATGATTGTGCTGCGCTATATCGACCAGGATCCGGGTGATCCGCCTTATCCGACGCGCATCCTGGTTACGCGGGACTTCATGCGCATGGACAGCGGCGAGGACGACGGCGATTTCGTCCTGCTGGACCGGCGCCAGCGTCTGGTCATCAACGTCATGCGCGAAAGCAGGCTGGCAATGGTGTTCACTTCCGGCATGCTGCCGCCCAAGCCTGCCGGCTGGAAGCCGCGACTCGATGTCCACAAGGCTGTGCGCGGCAGCCGGCGTTTCAGTCTCAGCGTAAAAGGGGTGGTGTGCAGTGAAGGTGCGGCCGTCCAGCGTGCCGCGCCGGATGCGGCGCGCGCGATGGCCGAGTTGAAATCCATCCTGGCCGCCACGCAATACCGCGTCTGGAAGGATTCGCCGCCCGAGATGCAGCGCGACTGCGATCTGGCGAATCATGTATGGGAATCGGGCGCCACGCTCGCGCTCGGCCTGCCGCTGGAAGAGCGCGAGTTCACCGGGCGCACGCGGCAGTTCGAAAGCGAAACCCGGCCGCCGCTGCAGCCTGAACTGTTCAGCGTGCCGGACGGCATGGCGACGATCAACGCGCCGTCATAAATCTTCCGTCCTGAGCGCGCAGCCGGCGGCGTCGCACACCACATAGCCCCAGCGCGCATACCAGTCCGGCACCACCCACCGTTCGCAGTCATGGCCATCGACCGCATGGACATGCTGCGCCGGGCGATGCGTGTGGCCGTGGATCAGGCGGCAGATCCGATGTTCGCGCAGCACGCGCAGCACGGCATCGGCATTCACATCCATGATCGCGGCCGGCTTGCCTGCCTTGGCTGATTCGCTGCCTGCCCGCGCCTGGCGTGCCAGGCGGCGGCGCCAGGCCAGCGGCAGCTGCCGCAACAACGCCAGCGTCAGCGGGTGCCGCACCCGGCGGCGAAAGGCCTGGTAAGCCATGTCGTCGCTACACAGGGTGTCGCCGTGCATCAGCAGCGTCGGCACGCCGTACAGATCGATCCGGGTGGGGTCGGTGAGCAGCATCATGCCGGCCAGCGCCGCGTAGCGCCCGGCCAGCATGAAATCGCGGTTGCCGTGCATGAAATACACCGGCGTGCCCGCATCGGCCAGGGCCTTGAGCCGCTGTGCCGTGTCGCGGGCGACCCGTTCGCCGTGGTCGTCGCCGATCCAGGCCTCGAACAGGTCGCCCAGGATGTAGAGGGCATCCGCGCCCGCGGCCTCCTCATCCAGGAAGCGAAAAAAACGCCCGCTGGCGACCGGGCGTTCGTCGGTTAGATGCAGGTCGGCGACAAAGAAGGTGCGGCCCGTTTTTGACGACGAGGTCGGGCTCACCGGGCCAATCAGGCGATTTCGGCCTGGGTGATGACGACGTCTTCCTGCGGCACGTCCTGATGCCCGGCGCGGCTGCCGGTTTTTACTTTCCTGATCTTGTCGACCACGTCCATGCCTTCGACCACCTTGCCGAACACGGCGTAGCCGTAACCCTGCGGGGTCGGTGCGGTGAAGTTGAGGAAGCTGTTGTTGGCGATGTTGATGAAGAATTGCGCGGTGGCCGAATTGGGGTCGGACGTGCGCGCCATGGCGATGGTATAGGCCTCGTTCTTGAGGCCGTTGGAGGCTTCGTTTTCAATCGCGGCGCGCGTCGGCTTTTGCGTCATGCCGGGTTCGAAACCGCCGCCCTGGATCATGAAGCCGTCGATCACGCGGTGGAAAATCGTGCCGTCAAAGAAACCGTCGCGCACGTATTGCAGGAAGTTTTCGACCGTCTTGGGGGCCTTCTCGGCATCGAGTTCGAGGGTGATGATGCCGTGATTGGTGTGAAGCTTGACCATGGATGTCCTTAAAGAGAGGTTACGTGGAGGGTTTTCTGGCGGGCGTTTTCGCGGCGCCGGGACGGGGGTGTGATTTTATCTGGCCAGAGCGGGCTGACCAGCGCCGGGTACGGGTTTGGCCGCTGTCTGTTTGCGTGCCTGTTCCCCCAGCATGTTCTGGATCAGCGTGAGCTTGGTCTGGGCGGTCGCGTTCCTGCCGTCCAGCGCCAGCGCCTTGCCATAGGCAATCGTCGCCATCTTGGCATAGACGTCGCCGAGGTTCTCGTGCCCGGTGGCGTAGTCCGGATGCGTGCGGACTGCCGTTTCCAGCGCGTTCCGGGCGGCCTCATACCGGCTTTGCGAGGCATACAGCACGGCCAGGTTGTTGTAGGGCTCGGGCAGTTCCGGATGGTCCTCGGTCAGTCCGGTAAACAGATCGATGGCATCGTTGGTCTTGCCCTGGTCGGCGAGGATCAGCCCTTTCAGGAAACGGGCGCGGGCGTCCCCGGGATTCTGGGCCAGATAGCGGTTGGCGTGATCGAGCGCGCCGCCCAGGTCGCCGGTGCGGAACTGCAGATTGATTTCCTGGATTTCATCGGCCAGTACCGGCGTGCCGGCGAGGAAGACGCAGGCGGTAACGGCGGCAAGTAAACGCGGCAGGGCCATGTGATATGCTCGGATCATCTTGGTCAAGCGGGCATTCTAACAATATCGCCGCGGCTGAGACAGTCGGCGTGCCGCTTGAATCCTGCATGTCACCCTTCCGTTCGTAGCCGTTCGCATCATGTTGCATATCACCAATTCCCTTACCCGCACCAAGGAAGAATTTGTCCCGCTCAGCCCTGGTGTGGTCCGCATATACGTCTGCGGCATGACCGTCTACGATCTGTGTCACCTCGGGCATGCACGGGTATTCGTGGTGTTCGACATGGTGACGCGCTGGCTGCGCGCCAGCGGCTATCGGGTCGAATACGTGCGGAACATCACCGACATCGACGACAAGATCA
Organism: Thiobacillus sp.; assembly: GCA_035436705.1. Classification (GTDB taxonomy): domain Bacteria; phylum Pseudomonadota; class Gammaproteobacteria; order Burkholderiales; family Thiobacillaceae; genus Thiobacillus. Next base: position 55,224 of record DAOMWT010000002.1, read on the forward strand.
TCAAGCGCGCACAGGAAAACAATGAAACGCCCGCCGCGCTGACCGCGCGCTTCATCGCCGCGATGCATGAGGACGAGCGTGCGCTCGGCGTGCTGCCGCCCGACCATGAACCGCGTGCCACCGCCTACGTGGCGCAGATGCTGGCGCTGATCGAACAGTTGATCCGTAATGGCCTGGCCTATCCGGCGCCCAATGGCGACGTCTATTACAGCGTGCGTGCCTTCCCCGCTTACGGCCGCCTGTCCGGCAAGAGTCTCGACGAACTGCGCGCGGGCGAACGCGTGGAGGTCGATCCCAACAAGCGCGATCCGATGGATTTCGTGCTGTGGAAAGCCGCCAAGCCGGGCGAGCCGGCCTGGGACTCGCCGTGGGGAGCGGGGCGCCCCGGATGGCATATCGAATGCTCGGCGATGAGCGCCGACCTGCTCGGCCGCCATTTCGACATCCACGGCGGCGGCCAGGATCTGCAATTCCCGCATCATGAAAACGAAATCGCCCAGTCGGAAGGTGCGAACGGCTGCACCTTCGTGAACTACTGGATGCACAACGGCTTCGTGCGGGTGGACAACGAAAAGATGTCCAAATCGCTGGGCAATTTCTTCACCATCCGCGAGGTGCTGGAAAAGTACGATGCCGAAGTGGTGCGCTTCTTCATCCTGCGCGCGCATTACCGCAGTCCGCTGAATTATTCGGATGCCCACCTCGACGACGCCAGGGGCGCGCTGACGCGCTTGTATACCGCGTTGAAAAACGCGCCGCCGGAGGCGGCCGCAGCCGACTGGAGCCAGCCTGCGGCGCTGCGCTTCCAGGCGGCGATGGACGATGATTTCAATACTCCCGAGGCGCTGGCGGTGCTGTTCGAGCTGGCGAGCGAGGCGAATCGCGGCGATGCCGCCGCGGCGCGGACGCTGCGCCATCTGGGCGGGGTG
>DAOMWT010000003.1:0-52104 GCA_035436705.1 Thiobacillus sp.
GCGCTGCGCGCGGCCGTCAGCGGCGCACTGACGGGCTCCAGCACGGGCGGCGGTGCCGCCTGCCGCGCCAAACGCCGGATGCCGGCCGGGTTCGATGCCCAGCGTGCGGATAGCTGGGGCAGCAGTTTGCGGAAATCGTCCGGCGGCGCATACAGTACGACGAACACCGGATAGCCTTCGGGGGTGACGAAGGCATTCAGCGGCCAGCCCGCCACACCATTGAGTCGCGAGGAGAAATCCTGCAAGGCCTCGTCCAGCCCGTTGTTGAGCTCACGGTCAACCTTGACCGGGATGAAATCACGGTTGAGCAGCGCAGCGATCTGCGGGTTCTGGTAGCTTTCACGCTGCATGACGTGGCACCAGTGGCAGGCGAAGTAGCCCACCGAAACGAACAGCAGCTTGTTCTCGCGCCGGGCGCGGGCGAGGGTGTCGGCATTCCATTCCTGCCAGGCCACCGGGTCGTGTCCGTGCAGGGCCAGGTAAGGTGACGGATGGCTGGCCAGCCGATTGACCGGGTCGGCCGCCGCCGCCGCAGGCAGCAGCAGAATCAGCAGTAAAACGGCTGCTGTCGTCGCGCGTTCAAACTCGGACATAGGTCCAGCCTTGCTGGAGCCGGGTGATGATTTCGCCGATGGCCGTTGGTGCCGTCCGGGTGGCGGGCAGCAGTTCCACCCGCTGTCCCTCGCTCGCAATCCGGGCGATGGACTGGCCGCATGCCACCCAGTGCAGGTTGACATGGCGCTGTTTCATGCGCGCCATGCGCGCGGCATAGGGGCTATGGCCCGCGCGCATCAGCTGGATGCCGCGGCTGTTGGCGATGACCTCAAGCTGCATCGTCCGTCCCTCCCGCTCCGCTTCGTCGAGCAGACGCTCGGCCTGATCCAGTACCGCCCGCATCTTGTCCGGCGCGGCGCTGTCGAGATGCAGCATGACCCGGTTCGGGTCGGCCTCGCGCGCCAGGCTGACCGTCTGATAAGCGCCCAGGGCGGCGGCAGGGACAGCGGCCACCGTAGACGATTCCAGGCCGCGCAAGGCCCAGCCGCCGCTCAGGCCTGCAAGCAGAATGAGGCTGCCGAAGGCGCAGCGCTGCATGAACCGGCGTCGCGGCACGCGGCGCGGTTTCCGGCCGGCAGCCGGCGGTGGTTCGGCATACGCCAGCTTCACCATGCCCCGCAGGCTGCGCAGGTCGCAGACGCGCTGCATCAGCTCCGCATCCCCGCGCATCCGGGCGATGAGCTTCTCGCTCTCGGCGACGTCGAGTTCGCCATCGATGAAGGCATGCAGGATTTCGTCCGAAATGATCGGGTTCATTTCACTCTCCTCAGCTGCGGCTGTGCCGCAGGCTGCCGCATTGCCGTATCCAGCAATTTTTTCAGGCTCGCGCGTGCGCGCGACAGACGGCTCATCACCGTGCCGACCGGAATGTCCAGAATTCCGGCCACCTCGGCATAGCCGAATTCTTCCAGATCGACCAGTGTCAGCACCTGGCGCTGCCCCAGCGGCAGGCGCGCCACTGCGGCCCGCACGCAGGCAATCACCTGCTCGCGGTCGCAGCACGCTTCGGGCGACGCGGCGCCGGATTCGAGTTCGTCCTGCCAGTCCTCGACATCGTCGAAATCACGCCGGCTGCGCAGGTGATCGAGCCAGCAGTGATTCATGATCGCCACCATCCAGGCCTTCAGCGCCGTCTCATCGCGCAGCTGGGCACGCCGCACCCAGGCTTTGGACAGCGTTTCCTGTACCAGGTCGTCGGCCAGCGCCGCGTCGTGGCACCAGGCATAGGCGATGCGGTAGAGCACCGGACGCTGCGCCTCGATGCCGGGACGGAACGGGCCAAACAGGAAACGGCTGATCATGGTCATATCGATGTGACGCGGAACATGGTTCGTTTATTCCAGAAAAATCCGCCTGCCGGAATGGAATAAGCGTGTCACTCCCCGCGTCTTCTTCACAGGCTTCGATAAAGCCGGTTTATTCAATATATCAATCAGGAGACTCACCATGACACGCATCCTCGCCCCGCTACTGGCCGTTCTGCTGCTGGCAACCGCCCCCATGGCCCACGCCGCCCCCCTGGCCGAGGCTGTGGCCCCTGCCGCCGGTCCGGAAGAAAAGGTGGTCTATCACCTCAACGACAGCGAAAACGCGATGGTCGCCTTGCGCAACGTGCGGAATCACCTCAACGCCAGCAAGGATGTCCATATCGCCATCGTCGCCCATGGCAAGGGCATCGATTTCCTGCTCGCCGGTGCACAGGACAGGAACGGCAATCCCTACGAGCCGGCAGTGCAGGAACTGCAGGCCAAAGGCGTCGACTTCCGCGTCTGCAACAATACCCTGAAGAGCCGCAAGCTGGACGCCAGCGCGGTAATTCCCGAAGCCACCGTCGTCGCGTCCGGTGTCGCCGAAATCGGCCGCCTGCAGGCGAGGGAAGGCTACGTCTACCTCAAGCCCTGAAGGCCCCGATCCACTACGCGCAGAGCGCGTGTGGAATCAAGCGCGTGTGGAATCAGCGGCTACGCCATACCCGATCCGGCCGCTGTTTTCATGCGCCGCGGATGAAATGCTCGCGGTAGTACTTCATTTCGTCGATCGATTCGTAGATGTCCGCCAGCGCTTCGTGCTTGCTCGCCTTCTTGAACCCTTCGCATAAACCCGGACGCCAGCGTTTGGCGAGTTCCTTCAGCGTACTGACATCCAGGTTGCGATAGTGGAAGAAGGCTTCCAGCTGTGGCATATAACGCGCCATGAAGCGGCGGTCCTGGCAGATGGAATTGCCGCACATCGGCGAAGTCCTGGCCGGCACGTGCTGCTTCACGAACGCCAGCATCTGCGCCTCGGCCTCGGCCTCGGACAGCGCGGAGGCCTTGACGCGGTCGATCAGCCCCGACTTGCCGTGCGTGCCCTTGTTCCAGTTGTCCATCGCATCCATCACCGCGTCGGGCTGGTGCACCACCAGCACCGGCCCTTCGGCTACGGTGTTGAGGTCGGCGTCGGTGACGACAATGGCGAGTTCGATGATGCGGTCGGTGTCGGGCGACAGGCCGGTCATTTCCATGTCCAGCCAGAGCAGATGCGTGGGGTTCAGTGCCATCTCGGGGTTCCTTCGAAAAACAGGCCGCCATTCTCGCACACGAGGTGAACGGCGCTGGCGCAATTGCCGCCCTGTGGCGATAATGCAAAGAATAATCAACCGGAGTCTCGATCATGAAAACCCTGACCGCCTTGTTCTGCGGCGTGCTGCTGGCGAGCGGCGTGCATGCCGCGCCGTTCGCCAAGGGCGACCCCAAGACCGGCAAGCAGCTGCACGACAAGGCCTGCCTCAGCTGCCACACCAGTATGTTCGGCGGCGACGGCAGCAAGATCTATACGCGCGCCGACCGCAAGGTCAAAACCGCACAGCAACTGGCCGCCCGCATCTCCGCCTGCAACGCCAACACCGGCACCGGCTGGTTCCCGGAAGATGAGGCGCACGTCGCCGCCTACCTCAACCAGCAGTATTACAAATTCAAGTAAGGAGTCCCGTCATGACCACTGTCGTTGAAGAACTCGTCCGCAAGAAGTGCGCGCCCTGCGAAGGTGGCGTCGCTCCCTTGACCGATGCGCAGGTTGCGCCGCTGCTGAAGGGACTACCCGGCTGGCAGCGCGACGGCGAGAAAATCGTCAAGGAATACAAGTTCAAGGATCACTATCGGACCCAGGCGTTCACCAACGCGGTGATGTGGGTTTCGCATCGCGAAGATCACCATCCCTTCCTGTTGGTCGGCTACAACACCTGCCGCGTTGAATACTGGACGCATGCGATCGGCGGCCTGTCGGAAAACGATTTCATTTGCGCAGCGAAAGTCGATGCCCTCCTGGACATTTGACGCAGAGGGAATCGTTTCGGCGCTGGGGCATGTGAGCAAAGCGAACGTCAAGGCGCTTCGCGCCGGCCGGAGCCCAAGCGATTCCATCTGCGCGGCCAAGGTCGACGCGCTGTCCGACATCTGAGGCATGGCCCTCCTGACCGGCCAGGTTGTCGCGGCGTTCAGCCGCCGCTTCATCGTTGCGACTGCCGCCGGCGAACTGCCTTGCCAGGTCAGGGGCCGCCATCTGCGCGCGGTATGCGGCGACCAGGTCGAGGTCCGGCGCGACGGCGATGCCGGGGTGATCGAGGCGGTGCTGCCGCGCGCCAGCCTGCTCTACCGTTCCGACGCCTTCAAATCCAAGGCCATCGCCGCCAATGTGACCCAGCTTGCGGTGGTGGTGGCGGCACGGCCGAGTTTTTCGATGGAGCTGGTGCAGCGCTGCGTCCTCGCCGCCGAAGACCAGGGCATCGCCAGCCTGCTCGTCCTCAACAAGGCCGACCTGCCGGAAACGCCGGCCGCGCGCGCACGGCTGGACCTCCTCACCCGCATCGGCTACCCGCTCGTCACCCTGTCGGCGCTGTCCGACGTGACGCCCTTGCAGTCTGCCCTGCGCGGCCACGCCACGCTCCTGATCGGACAGTCCGGCATGGGCAAGTCGACCCTCATCAACGCGCTGTTTCCGGGCACCGATGCGGTGACCGCCGAGTATTCCGAAGCGCTCGACAGCGGCCGCCACACGACCACCCACACCCGCCTGCACCGACTGGATGCCATTTCCACGGTGATCGACTCGCCTGGATTGCAGGAATTTGCCCTGCAGCACCTGGATGCCGGCGCCCTGGCACATGGCTTTGTCGAGTTTCGCCCGTTTCTCGGGCAGTGCCGCTTTCGCGACTGCAAGCACGAGACCGAGCCGGGCTGCCGCCTCCAGGAGGCCGCCGCCGCGGGCGAAATCGACCCGGCGCGGCTCCGGCTGTTCCAGACCCTGCGCCGCCTGCAGCAGAACGCCGCCCAGCGCCTATAAAACAGGCACGATCGGAAAAACGAGGAGATCGTCGTGAAACCTGTCCTGACTCTATTAATACTGTTGTGGCTGGGCGCAGTTGCGCCGGCGCAGGCGGCTGGTAAATGGGTGGCCACGCCCTATGCGCCCCCCAAGGTCATGTTCGAGTTCTACCTGGACGACCCGCAGAAAATCGGCAGTGCGCTGTACTGGGTGCGTTCGCTGATGAATCCGCTGATGGAGGCGCCTTACAACTACTCGCCCGAAGACATGAACATCGTGGTGGTCATCCATGGCACCGAAGTCGTGACGGTGGCGACAAAGAACGAGGCGAAATATCAGGAAGCGGTCGACCGCATGCGTTACTACGCCGACCTCGGCGTGTCGTTCAAGGTGTGCGGCCAGGCGGCCGAGGACTTCGGCTATGCGGTCGCGGACTTCCAGGATTTCATCGAAGTGGTGCCCAACGGCATCGTCGAGCTGGCGCACTGGCAACAGCAGGGCTATGCGCTGATCGTGCCGAAAATACTGGAGAAGACCATCGACATCGAGTCGATCCGCTAAGCGGGTCGAGGGGCCGCCTTACTCGGGCCAGTGCTTGATGTAGCGCTTCAACAAGCTATTTTCGAAATTGGCTTCCTTGAGGCAGGCGCGCGCCACGTCGTGGAAGGAAATGATGCCAAGCAGCTTGTTGCCGTCGAGAATCGGCAGGTGGCCGATGTGCGATTTGGTCATCACGTCGCGCGCGTAATCCACCGAGTCGTCGGCATTGGCCACGACCGGCTCGCTCACCATGATGGTACTGACTTTGGCATCCTTCAGGTCGCCGCCTTGTTTGAGCATGCCCTGCACCACATTACGCTCGGTCAGGAGTCCTACCATCTCGCCGTTTTCCAGCACCACCAGCGACCCCACCCCCAAGCCCACCAGCTTGGCGACGGCGCTGGAAACCGGATCGGTCGGCGCAATGCTGTGAATGTCGCCGCTTTTGAGCGTGAGGATTTCGCGAATCTGCATGGTGGTCTCCGGGTCGGTGTAATGTAGGCCGAATGATAACAACGGCGGAGCGTGGCCAGCTACGGCCTGACCAGCGCAGCTTCAACCTGCTGGCGCTTTTCGCTGCCGGTCAGCACTTCCACCAGCGCCAGCGCAAAATCCATTGCCGTGCCGGGGCCGCGCGAGGTCAGCACCTTGCCGTCCTGCACCACGGCAGCGGCGCTGACGGTCACACCGGGCAGCGCATCGAGGAAGCCGGGATAGCTGGTCGCCTGCTTGCCGTCGAGCACGCCGGCTTCGGCCAGCACCATCGGCGCGGCGCAGATGGCGGCGGTGTATTTTCCGGCGGCCGCCATTTTTTTCAGCAGCGCCAGGATGCGTGCATCTTCCTTCAGATGCGCCGCACCCGGCATGCCGCCCGGCAGCACTACCATGTCGTAGTCGTCCTGCAAGGCCACGTCGAGCGTGACGTCGGGTACCAGCTGCACGTCGCGGCTGGCCTTGACGATGCCGGGCTTCAGGCCTGCCGTCACCACCTCGACGCCGGCACGGCGCAGCAGATCGATGATCGTGACGGCTTCGAGTTCTTCGCAGCCGTCCGCCAGGGGAACCAGAACCTTGACCATGCTCGCCTCCTGTTTTTCAATCGCGGAAATTCTGATACTGCAGGGGGAAATCGGCAATACTCTTCCTTACCAGCGCGATGGCGTCCTGCAGCACGTCGCGCTTGGCACCCGACACGCGCACGCTGTCGCCCTGGATGCTGGCCTGCACCTTGAGCTTGCTATCCTTGATGCACTTGACGATCTTCTTCGCCAGTTCGGTCTCCACGCCGGTCTTCACCGTCACGTTGCGCTTGACCTTGTTGCCCGAGACCTTCTCGACGTTGCCGATGTCGAGGCATTTGACGTCGACGCCGCGCTTGGCGAGCTTCTGCGCCAGGATGTCGTGCACCTGGTCAAGCTGGAATTCGGTGTCAGCGTAGACTGTGAGAACATACTCGGCCTGCTCGATGCGCGCGTCGGAGCCCTTGAAGTCGAAACGCGTGGACACTTCCTTGTTGACCTGGTCGACCGCGTTGCGCACTTCCTGCTTGTCGACTTCGGACACGATATCAAAACTCGGCATGATTGCTCCTTGATCCGAATTGATTAAATAGCCGGGTTTAGATCCATTACAAACGACTGTATCGGTAGCCCGGTTTCATCGTGGAACTCGGCCGCCGCCATCACCCCCAGCCGCGCCACCGCCTCGGCGTCGAGCGAAGGCGCACGGTACGCAGCATACATCGCCCCCAGCGCATACGGGCTGCCGCTGCCGTAGGCGTAAAACTTCGAGAACGCCTGCACCGTGCGGTGCGCCGCCACGCCGAAAATCCCGTGCGGATTGGCGATCAGCACGTCCATGCGGCTGGACTCCAGATCCTCCTCCTTGTCCTCGCCGGCCTGCAGGTAGTAGTGCTCCTTGAGCGCGCCGTGCAGGGTGTTCCACACGCTGAAGATGCTGGCCACCGAGTCCAGCTGCGGCGGCTCGTCCAGCGAGGCGAAATAGTCCGCCAGGATCAGCTTGAAGGTGGCCGACCCGGTGATCGCGACGTAGCTGTCGCCGACGCGGATGATCTTCTCGTGGTTCGCCACGTAGTCGGCGGATTCCTTGCCGCCGCCCCACTTCGTCAGCGTGTCGGCCGCGATCGCGATGCGGCCTTCCTTTCTGACAATGGTGACGGTGGTCATGGCTCAGCGCTTAGCCGAAGTGGCAGACGTAATGGTACGGCTCACCCGACACTTCGATGTCGAAGCTGGAATTGCCCGGCACCGTGAACGACTGCCCGGCGCCGTAGCTTGTCCACTCGCTCTCGCCGGCCAGCTTGACGCGGCAGGAACCCGCCACCGTTTCCATGATTTCCGGCGCGCCGGTGTTGAAGGTGAGCGTGGCCGGCAGGATCACGCCGACCGATTTTTTGCTGCCGTCGGCGAACTGAACGGTGTGCGAGACGCACTTGCCGTCGAAATAGACGTTGGCCTGCTTGATGACCGCGACATTGTCGAACTGGGACATGCTTATTTTCTCCGTGCGTCGAGTTTCGCTGCGATGCGCATGCGCAGCGCGTTGAGCTTGATGAAGCCGCCCGCATCCTTCTGGTCGTAGGCGCCGGCGTCGTCCTCGAAGGTGGCGATGGTGGAGTCGAACAGCGAGTCGGTCTTCGAATCGCGGCCGACGACGATGACGTTGCCCTTGTAGAGCTTCAATCGCACCGTACCGTTGACGTGCTGCTGGGTGTGGTCGATCAGCGTCTGCAGCGCCACGCGCTCGGGCGCCCACCAGTAGCCGTTGTAGATCAGGCTGGCGTAGCGCGGCATCAAATCATCTTTCAAATGCGCGACTTCGCGGTCAAGGGTGATCGACTCGATCGCGCGGTGGGCCTTCAAGAGGATGGTGCCGCCCGGGGTTTCGTAGCAGCCGCGCGACTTCATGCCGACGTAGCGGTTCTCCACCAGGTCGAGGCGGCCGATGCCGTGCTTGCCGCCGAGTTCGTTGAGCTTCGCCAGCACTTCGTGGGCGCGCATGCTCTGGCCGTCGATCGCGATGACGTCGCCTTTCGCGTAGGTCAGTTCGATGTACTCGGCCGCATCGGGCGCCTTCTCCGGCGACACGGTCCAGCGCCACATGTCCTCCTCGGCCTCGGCGTTGGGGTCTTCCAGGTGGCGGCCTTCGTAGGAGATGTGCAGCAGGTTGGCATCCATCGAATACGGCGAGCCGCCCTGGCGGTGCTTCATGTCGATGGGGATGCCGTGGGTCTCGGCGTAGGCGAGCAGCTTCTCGCGCGAAAGCAGGTCCCACTCGCGCCACGGCGCGATCACCTTGACGTCGGGCTTCAGCGCGTAGGCGCCGAGTTCGAAACGCACCTGGTCGTTGCCCTTGCCGGTGGCGCCGTGGCAGATGGCGTCGGCGCCGGTTTCGTTGACGATTTCGATCAGGCGCTTGGCGATCAGCGGGCGCGCGATCGAGGTGCCGAGCAGGTATTCGCCTTCGTAGACGGTGTTGGCACGGAACATCGGGAAAACGAAGTCGCGCACGAATTCCTCGCGCAGGTCGTCGATGTAGATCTGCTCCGGCTTGATGCCGAACTTCAGCGCCTTCTGCCGCGCCGGTTCGAGCTCCTCGCCCTGGCCGAGGTCGGCGGTGAAGGTCACCACCTCGCATTGATAGGTATCCTGCAGCCATTTTAGGATGACCGAGGTGTCGAGGCCGCCGGAGTAGGCCAGTACTACTTTCTTGATGTCGCTCATGGGTTCGATTTATCAGTGGGTGGAGCCGGATGTATTCTTGTCGACGATCTCGACCTGGCCGGGGAAGCCGCCGATTTTCAGGATGTCGAGGTTGGTGGCGAGGCTGGCCTTCTCGATCTCGATGCCGACCACGCGGCCGTCCTCCGACAGGTTGAGCACGATGCCCGCGTGCGCTTCCCACGCCTGCGCGGGGTTCTCGGGGCTGATTTCGACATAGAGCGAATCCATGTCCTTGAAGTAGGCGATGTTCATTTCTAGGGGCCAGGAGTTAGGGACTGGGAATCAGGGTCAAGGTGTCAGCTTTCGACCTTGCCGAGCAGCAGGTATTCCATCAGGGCTTTCTGCACGTGCAGGCGGTTCTCCGCCTCGTCCCACACCACCGACTGCGGGCCGTCGATCACCTCGGCGGTGACCTCCTCGCCGCGGTGCGCCGGCAGGCAATGCATGAAGACGGCATCGGATTTCGCCACCGCCATCATGTCGGCATCCACCTGCCAGTCGGCGAAGGCCTTCAGGCGTTCATCGTTCTCGGCCTCCCAGCCCATGCTGGTCCACACGTCGGTGGTCACCAGATCGGCGCCACGGCAGGCATCCATCGGGTCGGCGAAGCTTTCGAAATGATCGGTACCATACAGATTGGCGCGTTCGGGCTCGACCTCGTAGCCCGGCGGGGTCGACACGTGCACATTGAAACCGACCACCTCGGCCGCCTGCAGCCAGGTGTTGCACATGTTGTTGGAATCGCCTATCCATGCCACCGTCTTGCCCTGGATCGAGCCGCGATGCTCGATGAAAGTGAAGATGTCGGCGAGAATCTGGCAAGGGTGGTATTCGTTGGTCAGCCCGTTGATCACCGGCACGCGCGAGTGCGCGGCGAAGCGCTCGATGATGTCCTGCTCGAAGGTGCGGATCATCACCAGATCGACCATGCGCGAAATGACCTCGCCGGCGTCCTCCACCGGCTCGCCGCGCCCGAGCTGGGTGTCGCGCGTGTTGAGGTAGATCGCCGAGCCGCCGAGCTGGTGCATGCCTGCCTCGAACGAGAGCCGGGTGCGGGTCGAGCTCTTCTCGAAAATCATCGCCAGCGTGCGGTCGACCAGCGGATGGTAGGGCTGGTAGCGCTTGAACCGAGATTTGATCAGACGCGCGCGCTCGAACAGGTACAGATGTTCGTCGCGCGTGAAATCCTTGAATTGCAGAAAATGCTTGAGCATCACGCCGCCTGCCGCAGGTAGTTCCTGACGATGCCGGACACCGCCGCGACCAGCGCATCGACCTCGGCGGCGCCGTAAATCAGCGGCGGCACCAGGCGGATGACCGTATCGGCGGTGACGTTGATCAGCACGCCGGCGTCGCGCGCCACGCCGACCAACTCGCCGCAGGGGCGGTCGAGCTCGATGCCGATCATCAGGCCCTCGCCACGGATGTCGACCACGCCGTGCGCGTCGGCCAGTGCCTGCCGCAACCCGCTACGGATACCCTCGCCACGCGCGCGCGCGTTGTCGATCAGTTTCTCGTCCTCGATTGCATCGAGCGTCGCCAGCGCTGCCGCGCACGCCAGCGGATTGCCGCCGAAGGTGGAGCCATGATTGCCCGGCTGGAAAACATCGGCTGCCGCGCCGCGCGCCAGGCAGGCGCCGATCGGCACGCCCGAGCCGAGCCCCTTGGCCAGCGCAATCACGTCCGGCAGCACGCCCGAATGCTGGAAGCCGAACCAGGTGCCGGTGCGGCCGACGCCGGTCTGCACTTCGTCCAGCATCAGCAGCCAGCCGTGGGCGTCGCAAATCTGCCGCAATCCGGCGAGGTATTCCGACGGCAGCACGTTGATGCCGCCCTCGCCCTGCACCACTTCGAGCAGCACCGCGACCACGCTCTTGTTGTGCTCGGCGACATGGCGGATGGCGTCCAGATCGTTGAACGGCACCCGCGCGAAGCCCGTCAGCAGCGGCTCGAATCCGGCCTGGATCTTGCGGCTTCCGGTCGCGGTCAGCGTCGCCATGGTGCGGCCGTGGAACGCCTTTTCCATCACGATGATGGTCGGCACCTCGATCCCCTTGCCATGGCCGTACAGGCGCGCCAGCTTGATTGCCGCCTCGTTGGCTTCGCAGCCCGAGTTGCAGAAAAAAGCCTTGTCCATGGCCGACAGTTCGCACAGGCGGTCGGCCAGTTCTTCCTGCCGCAGCACGCGATACAGGTTGGACGAATGGATCAGCGTCGCAGCCTGGTCGGCAACCGCCTTCACCAGTTTTGGATGGGCATGCCCCAGCCCGTTCACCGCCACGCCGGCGACCGCATCGAGATAGCGCTTGCCCGCCTCATCCCACAGATAGGCGCCCTCGCCGCGCACGAACGCAACCGGCTGGCGCGCATAGGTGTTCATCAAATGTGTTGTCATGGCAGTCCTCAACCAGGCTGTCAAAGTAGCTGTTCTTGAAATAGAAAACGGCGGCCTAGGCCGCCGTGCTTGTCATGCAGCGCCTTGATTATAGGCTGAAAAGCGCCGAGTGAGACATCCCGGTCGCCATGAAGAACAGCATCGGAATCGACAGCATGGTGTTGGTGCGCGACGCCAGAAAGGCGACGCGACGCGCCTTGTTCTTCTCCTCGTCGGTTGCCGGCACCATGCCCAGAATTTTCTTCTGATTCGGCCAGATCAGCACCCACACGTTGAACAGCATGATGGTTCCGAGCCAGGCGCCGATGCCGATCGGGCCCATGCCGTTGCGCAGCAGGAAGGCATCCATGAAATACGGACCCAGCAAGGCGGCGCCGGCAATCCAGGTCACCACGGCGGCCCAGCGGAAGAACAGCAGGGCGCGCGGCGCGACATGCTTGGTGATGCCTGCGGCGGTGCCGTCGGCGCCGGCATTTTTCAATGCCGCCACCTGGACGAAGTTGAAGTAATACAGCAGGCCGATCCACATGATGCCCGCCATGAAGTGGATCCAGCGGGACAGTGCGGAGACGATATCGACGTTTTCCATTGCGTCCCCTTAACTCAAAAAGTTTCTGGCAAAGACAACCAGCACAGCCGTGAGCACGACGCCTGCGATAACGGTACCCCACAGCGAATCCAGCGGGTTTTTCATGGTTCTCTCCTCCTTCGAATGGTTGACCGTTTTTGTCGGATAAGCCGGCGCCAGTATCTTCAAAATGCCGCGATCGCGCAAGCGCCGCACCCCCTTCGCCCGGGCGACTGCATGATAAAATCCGCCGATTCCTTCAGCCGCCCGCCCACTCATGGATGACGCTTCCGCCAACGCCCCCTTCATTATTCGCGGCATCACCGCCAAGGGTGCCCGGTTTCGGCCGAGCGACTGGGCCGATCGCCTGGCGGGCGCCTTCGCGGTGATCGACCCCAACAACCGCACCAATTATTCGCCGTACGTGCAACCCACCACGCTGGACAGCATCCGTTGCGTGGTGGTGGACAAGAAACTCAAAACCGCCGATCCCAACGCCTACCGTTTTTTGCTAACCTTCGCCAACTGCAACGAATTACTGACTGAAAACGCCGACTGAACCCACAGCTTCCGGAATTGAAAATGGAAATGAAAAACGCCGCAGATGCGGCGTTTTCACTGTGCGGCGCCTGGCCGCTCAGGCCATGCTCTTGACCGCCAGAGACAGGCGGCTCTTATGGCGTGCAGCCTTGTTCTTGTGGACGATCTGCTTGTCGGCGATGCTGTCGATCACGCTCATGGAAGCCTGAAAAACCTGCTGGGCGACGGCCTTGTCGCCGGCCTCGATGGCTTTACGCACTTTCTTGATCGCGGTGCGCAATTCCGAGCGCTGGCTCATGTTGCTGTCGCGCTGCGCGCTGGCTTGACGTGCGCGCTTGCGCGCCTGGGCGGAGTTCGCCATGTATTCTGCTCCTGTAAATCCTGCCCATATCAAAATATGGGCAAGACAAATTAATCTGTGCGCCCCAGCCATGCTGACGGGGCAAATTCAATCTGAAGCGCCCTGTTTTAGACGGGACAGATCCACCAAAGCCCGCGATTGTACGGGAAACCCCAGCCACAAATCAAGCTGTTTTGTACGCAACTGCAATCGACGCGCTTGCACACAATTGCAGTTGCAGTTGGCGCGCCCGGCCCGCACAATGCGCGCAAAACGCCGTCATCCATGAATCTCCTCAAAGCCCTCGCTGCGGTCAGCAGCATGACCCTGCTCTCCCGCATACTGGGATTCGTGCGCGATACCCTCATCGCCCGCGTGTTCGGTGCCGGGCTCCTGTCCGACGCTTTCTTCGTCGCCTTCAAAATCCCCAACCTGCTGCGGCGCCTGTTTGCCGAAGGCGCCTTCTCACAGGCGTTTGTGCCGATCCTCGCGGAATACAAGAGCCGCCAGGGCCATGACGCCACCCAGACCCTGGTCAATCAGGTTGCCACCGCGCTGACACTGGTGCTGGTCGTGGTTGCACTACTGGGCATTGTGGGCGCGCCGTGGGTGGCCTATGTCAGCGCGCCGGGATTTCGTGCCGAACCGGAAAAATTCGCCCTCACCGTCACCCTGCTGCGCATCACGTTTCCCTACATCATCTTCATTTCGCTGGTGGCCCTGGCGGCAGGCATTCTCAATACCTTCAGCAAGTTTTCAGTGCCTGCGTTTGCACCGGTGCTGCTGAATCTGTCCATGATCGCCGCGACCCTGTGGCTGGCGCCGTATTTCGACCCGCCGGTGCTGGCACTGGGCTGGGGCGTGGCACTGGGCGGGGTGCTGCAACTGGCGTGGATGCTGCCGCACCTGTTGAAGATCCGCATGCTGCCGCGCCCAACCCGGCGTTTCGACGACCCCGGCCTCAAGCGCGTGCTGAAATTGATGGCGCCCGCCACGCTGGGCGTCTCGGTCGCGCAGATCAGCCTCTTGATCAACACCGTCTTCGCCTCGTTTCTCGCCACCGGCAGCGTGTCGTGGCTGTATTACGCCGACCGCCTGATGGAATTTCCAACCGGCATGCTGGGGGTGGCACTGGGCACCATTCTGCTGCCCAGCCTGGCCAAGCATTACGCCGACGACTCGCCGGCCGAATATTCCAAACTGCTCGACTGGGGCTTGCGGCTCACGCTGCTGCTTGCGCTGCCCTCTGCCGCCGCGCTGGCGGTGCTGGCAGTGCCGCTCATCACCACGCTGTTTCATTACGGCGCCTTCACCGCGAACGACGTGGGCATGACGCAGCAGGCGCTGATCGCCTACAGTCTGGGACTGGTCGGACTGATCCTGGTCAAGGTACTGGCGCCCGGATTCTACGCACGGCAGAACATCCGCACCCCGGTCAAGGTCGCCATCTTCACCCTCGTCGCCACCCAGTTGATGAACCTCGCCTTCATCGGCCCGCTCGGCCACGCCGGGCTGGCGCTGGCCATCGGCCTGGGCGCCTGCCTCAACGCAGGACTACTGCTGCATCTGCTGAAAAAGCAGCAGGTTTACCAGCCGCAACCGGGCTGGACCGGCTACTTCCTGCGCGTGCTGGCGGCGGTTGCGCTGATGGCGGCGATGCTGTTCTACACCATGGGTGAAGCGCAGTGGTGGCTGGCGGCCGGCTTCCTCGACCGACTGGTGCGGCTGTCGCTGCTGGTCGGCGGCGGGATCGCGCTGTATTTTGCCGCGCTGGGGCTGATGGGCTTCCGCCCGCGGCAGTTCGCGCGGCGGGCGGCGAATTAACGGGCCGCTTAATCAGCTAGAATTAGCCCTTTTCGCGCCGGTTCGCCCTACGCATCAACTCCATGCGCATCACCCACGGTTTCAACGCTCCCGGCACGCACCACGCGGTTACCATCGGCAACTTCGACGGCCTGCACCTCGGACACCAGGCCATGCTCGCCCGCCTGCAGGACGTGGCGCGGACGCGTGGCCTGCCAAGCTGTGTGCTGAGCTTCGAACCGCATCCGCGTGAGTTCTTTGCGCCCGAGCAGGCGCCTGCGCGCCTGTCCAGCCTGCGCGAAAAGGCTGAATGCCTGCAACAGCTTGGCATTGACCGCTTGCACGTGTTCCGTTTCGACCGCGCATTCTCTGCACTGACTGCCGAGGCCTTCATCGAACGGGTGCTGGGCCGCACGCTGCAGGCGCGCTACGTGCTGGTGGGCGACGACTTCCGCTACGGCGCCAAGCGCGCGGGCGATTTCGCGCTGCTCGAAAGCCTGGGCCAGCCGCTCGGTTTCGACGCCGAATTTCTGCCGACGGTCGAAATCGCCGGCGAACGCGCCTCGTCCACCGCGGTGCGCAACGCGCTGGCCGCGGGCAAGCTGGAGCATGCCACGCGCCTGCTGGGCAGGCCCTACAGCATTTCGGGACGCGTGGTGCACGGCGACAAGCTGGGGCGCGACATCGGCTTTCCCACCGCCAACATCCAGCTCCGGCACAACCGGCCGCCGCTGATGGGTATCTTTGCGGTGGAACTGTACGGCCTCAACGGCGCTCCGCTGGCGGGGGTGGCGAGCCTGGGCAAGCGGCCCACCGTCAAAAGCCCGGATGCCGTGCCCGTGCTCGAAGTGCATCTGTTCGATTTCAATGCCGACATTTACGGCCGTCGCGTGCGCGTGAGCTTTCTCCACAAGCTGCGCGACGAAGAGAAATATCCCGACCTCGACAGCCTCGTTGCGCAGATCAAGCGCGATGTCGACAACGCCAAACACTATCTGGCCAAGATTTAAACAGAACCGCGCCATGCCTGACTATAAAAGCACCCTCAACCTGTCCGACACCCCCTTCCCGATGCGCGGCGACCTCGCCAGGCGCGAACCCGGCTGGGTCAAAAGCTGGCAGGATAAAAAACGCTACGAAGCCATCCGCAAGGCCGCGGCCGGCCGGCCGAAATTCATCCTGCACGACGGCCCGCCCTACGCCAACGGTGACATCCACATCGGCCACGCGGTGAACAAGATTCTCAAGGACATCATCGTCAAGGCGAAGACCCTCTCGGGCTTCGACGCGCCCTACGTGCCGGGCTGGGACTGCCACGGCCTGCCGATCGAACTGCAGGTGGAAAAAACCCACGGCAAGGACATTCCCCCGTCGCAGTTCCGCGACCTGTGCCGCGAATACGCGACGACGCAGATCGAACGGCAGAAGGCCGACTTCATCCGCCTCGGCGTGCTGGGCGACTGGGCGAACCCTTATCGCACGATGGATTTCCAGTTCGAGGCCGACACCCTGCGCGTGCTGGGGCAGATCCAGCAGGCGGGCTATCTCTATCAGGGCGCCAAGCCGGTGCACTGGTGCGTCGACTGCGGCTCGGCGCTCGCGGAAGCCGAAGTCGAGTACGAGGACAAGACCTCGCCGGCGATCGACGTCGGCTTCGCCGTGGCCGACCACGCCGACCTCGCCAAACGCTTCGACATCGCGGCGATCGACGAGACTGTCCAGATCATCATCTGGACCACCACGCCGTGGACGCTGCCGGCCAACCAGGCGGTGGCGCTGCATCCCGAGTTCCAGTACGCGCTGGTGCGCACCAGCAAAGGCCTGCTGATCCTCGCCGACAGCCTGCGCGAGACCGCGCTGACGCGCTACGGTTTGAGCGAAGGCGCCGAAGTCGTCGCCCACACCACCGGCCAGGCGCTCGAAGGCGTGCTGCTGTGGCATCCCTTCCAGGAACGCCAGGTGCCGGTCATCGTCGGCGACCATGTGACCGCCGACGCCGGCACCGGCGCGGTGCACACCGCGCCCGGCCACGGCCTCGACGACTACGTGGTGGGCAGCCGCTACGGCTTGAAAGTGGACAATCCGGTGGGCGACGACGGCCGTTTCTACGCCAGCGTGCCGCTGGTCGGCGGCATGAGCATCTGGCAGGCGAATCCGCTGATTCTGGAAACGCTGGAAGCCAGCGGCAACCTGCTGGCGCACGAGAAGCTCTTGCACAGCTATCCGCATTGCTGGCGCCACAAGACGCCGATCATTTTCCGCGCGACCCGGCAGTGGTTCATCGGCATGGACGCGAGGGGCCAGGGATCGGGGATCAGGGATCAGGGAACCCTGCGTGAGCAGGCAATGGCGGCGGTCGACGCGACGCAGTTCTTCCCCTCGTGGGGCCGCGCGCGGCTGGAGGCGATGATCAAAAACCGCCCCGACTGGTGCGTCTCGCGCCAGCGCAACTGGGGCGTGCCGATGCCCTTTTTCACCCACAAGGAAACCGGCGAACTGCATCCGCGCACGGCGGAACTGCTGGAAACCGTGGCGCGGCGCGTCGAAGCAGCCGGCATCGAAGCCTGGTTCGCGCTCGATCCGGCCGAGCTGCTGGGCGACGACGCCGCGCATTACGACAAGACCGGCCACACGCTTGACGTCTGGTTCGATTCCGGCGTCACCCACGCCTGCGTGCTGAAGCGCCGCCCCGAGCTTGCGCGAGCCGAGCCCAATCAACCCAGTGCCGACCTCTATCTGGAAGGCTCGGACCAGCATCGCGGCTGGTTCCAGTCGTCGCTCCTCACCGGCTGCGCCACCGACGGTCGCGCCCCCTATAAAGCGCTGCTCACGCATGGCTTCGTGGTCGACGGAAAAGGCCACAAGATGAGCAAGTCGAAGGGCAACGTCGTGTCGCCGCAGAAGGTGATGGACCAGTTCGGCGCCGACATCCTGCGGCTGTGGGTGGCGACCACCGACTATTCCGGCGAGCTCACCATCTCCGACGAGATCCTCAAGCGCGTGGTGGAAAGCTACCGTCGGATTCGCAATACCCTGAAATTCCTGCTCGCCAACCTGTCCGACTTCGACCCCGAGGCGCACGCGCTGCCGGTGGCGGACTGGCTGGAAATCGACCGCTACGCGCTGGCAATGACGCGCCAGCTGCAGGGCGAACTGCAAACGCACTACGACGCCTACGAATTCCACTTCATCGTGCAGAAGCTGCAGGGTTTCTGCTCGGAAGACCTCGGCGGCTTCTACCTCGACATCCTGAAGGACCGCCTCTACACCAGCGGCGCCGACAGCCGCGCGCGGCGCGCGGCGCAGAATGCGCTCTATCACCTGGCGCATGCGCTGGTGCGCTGGATGGCGCCGATTCTGTCGTTCACCGGCGAGGAAGTGTGGACGCAACTGGCGGGTGAGGACAGCTCGGTGTTCCTGCATGTCTGGCACGAACTTCCGGCGCAGGCCGGCGAGGCCGACCTGCTCGAGCGCTGGGCCCGCATCCGCGCAGTGCGCGCCGAAGTGCAGAAGGAGCTCGAGACCGTGCGCGTCGCCGGCGGCATCGGCTCCTCGCTGCAGGCCGAAATCATCCTGCACGCCCGTCCCGAAACCCAGGCCCTGCTGGCGCCGCTGGGCGACGACCTGCGCTTCGTGCTGATCACCTCGCAAGCCGGCGTCGTCGCGGCGGAAGAAGAGCGCATCGCCGTCACGCCGAGCGCGGCGAAGAAATGCGACCGCTGCTGGCACTACCGCGACGACGTCGACGCGCACCCCGACCACCCCGGCCTGTGCGGGCGCTGCGTGAGCAATCTTCATGGCGCAGGCGAGGCGCGCAGCCATGCTTGATCTGCTGAACCCTGCAATGCGCAAATGGCTGGGCATTGCCTTCGCCGTCATCATCGCCGACCACCTGACCAAATGGTGGGTGTCGTCCACGCTCGATTATCAGGAATTGATACCGGTGCTGCCGTTCTTTTCGCTGGTGCGAGTGCACAACACCGGCGCGGCGTTCAGCTTCCTCGCCGACGCCGGCGGCTGGCAACGCTGGTTCTTCATCGCGGTGGGCGTCATCGCCACCGTGATCATCGTGCGCCTGCTGAAGCGCCACGCGCACGAACCGCGGCTGGCATTTTCCCTGGCACTGGTGCTCGGCGGCGCGCTCGGCAATGTGATCGACCGCGTAGTGCTGGGACATGTGGTGGATTTCCTGTATTTCCACTATCGCGGCTTTGCCTGGCCGGCGTTCAACGTGGCTGATTCCGCCATCAGCATCGGCGCCGCCCTGCTGATCTGGGACAGCCTGCGCGGCAAGCCTGCCGCAGCGGGCCAGCCATGACCGTGCGCAGCGTCGCCCCCGGTGACACCCTCCAGCTCCGCTACGCGCTGCGCCCGCACGGCGGCGATGATCTCATCTCCAACTTCGACGATGCCGAAGCGGACACCGTGACGCTCGGCGACGGCACCCTGGCGCCGATGCTGGAGCAATGGCTGATCGACCTGGTTCCCGGCGAGCGCCACGTGTTCCTGCTCGATCCCTGGCAGGCCTTCGGCGAAAGCCAGCCCGAACTGATCCAGACCCTGCCCAAAACCGATCTGCCGGTGGATACGGCATTCGAAGTCGATCAACTGGTCGAATTCGCCATGCCCAACGGCCAGACCCTGGCCGGCCACATCCTCGAAATCGGCGACACGGCGGTGAAGGTCGACTTCAACCATCCACTCGCCGATCTGGCGGTTGAGTTTGAAGTGGAAATCGTACGCATTCTGTAACGTCTGTCCGCGAGAACCCGTGCCTGTGCCATGACTGAAACGAGTCAGGCTCGGGGCACTGACTTATGCTAAGGTAATACTTGTACATACCCACTGGAGTGCGCCATGACTGCGACATCCATTCGCCCCATAGCGATCAAAATCGACGAAGAGACGCGCGATCGCGTCAAGCGCCTTGCTGAAGCGCGTCACCGCAGTTCGCACTGGGTGATGCTGGAAGCCATCCGCCAGTACGTCGAGCGGGAAGAGAAGCGTGAAGCATTCCGGCAGGATGGCATCCGGGCGTGGAACGAATACCAGGCCACCGGCCTGCACGTAAGCCTGGAAGAAGCGGATGCCTGGCTAGCCCAGCTTGAGGCGGGTAAGGACGTGGAACCGCCTGAATGCCACGCCTGATCTGGTCGCCGGCCGCACTGCTTGATGTCCAGCGTGCCTATCGGTTTCTGGCCGGCAAGAATGCAGGTGCGGCCAGCCAAGCCGTGAAAGCGATACGTGCAGGCGTCAAGATCATCGCACGGCATCCGGAAATCGGACGAGCAGCCGAAGACCTGGAACCGGAGTGCCGGGAGTGGCCAATCAGCTTTGGCGACAGCGGTTACGTCGTGCTGTACCGCCAAGACGACGAACTCGTCACCGTATTGGCACTGCGGCACCAGAAAGAAGTTTCTTTTTAAACTCAATAATCCAATAGCCCGTCGTCCCGGCGAAGGCCGAAATGACCCAGCCATTTATGTCCAAGAACAATCCCGGATTAATCCCGCTATGACGCCCACCATTCTTCTCGCCAACCCGCGCGGCTTCTGTGCCGGGGTCGATCGCGCCATCGCCATCGTCGAGCGCGCGCTGGAAAAATTCGGCGCGCCGATCTACGTGCGCCACGAAGTCGTCCACAACACCTTCGTCGTCAACGACCTCAAGGCCAAGGGTGCGATCTTCGTCGAAGAACTCGACGAAGTGCCTGCCGGCGCCACCGTCATCTTCAGCGCCCACGGCGTATCGCAGGCGGTGCGCGCCGAGGCCGAGGCACGCGGCCTCAACGTGTTCGACGCCACCTGCCCGCTGGTCACCAAGGTGCACGTCGAAGTCCGCAAAATGCACGACAAGGGATACGAGATCGTGATGATCGGCCACAAGGGCCACCCCGAAGTCGAAGGCACGCTGGGTCAGTCGGAAGGCGGCATGCATCTGGTCGAAACCCCGGAGGACGTCGCCAGCCTGCACGTCGCCGACCCCGGCAAGCTCGCCTACGTCACCCAGACCACGCTGTCGGTCGACGACGCCGCGCGCGTGGTCGACGCCCTGCGCGCACGTTTCCCCCACATCACCGGGCCGAAGAAGGACGACATCTGCTACGCCACGCAGAACCGCCAGGACGCGGTCAAGGCCTTGGCGCCGCAATGCGGCGTGGTGATCGTGGTGGGGTCGCCGACCAGCTCGAATTCGAACCGCTTGCGCGAAGTGGCCGACAATCTGGGCGTGCCTGCCTACATGGTGGACAACGCGTCGGAAATTCACCCTGAGTGGGTGGCTGGCAAAAATCAGGTTGGGCTCACGGCGGGTGCGTCCGCACCGGATATCCTGGTGCGCGAAGTGATCGCGCGCCTGCAGGATCTAGGGATTGATTCGGTGAAAAACCTGGACGGCGCACAGGAAAAAGTGGCTTTCGCTCTGCCGAAAGGCCTGGCGTAAGCCCCCTATCCTAGGGACAGGATGCCAGTGCAATTTTTGTGGTACGCGCCCTGCCCGTGCTGTTGATGATGATCCGCCGGCTGACCGTACCCGCCAAGGCCTCGCACACCGTAAGCGTACCAACCTGATGCAGCCCAGAAATGGTTCTAGTGGCGCCAGTGGGCACATACGAAATGTAACTGGCGATCAAAGTATTTCCCGTCAGCCTGAACCCCTCCGGCATTCCTTCATGGTGCAGGATCACCGCCTCGCCAGCGTCCCGCACGGCGTTGTTGTTGATGTCATGAAACACCAGCCAGCCCTGATGCCAACCGCCGCTGGCCGCGCACTCAGTTCCGGTTGTCGATGGGCACAGCACCGTGCGCGAATTGCGCTTGATCGCCTCGCTGCGCGCCAGATGCAGGGAGGCAACCATGGAGTTGGTTGCATTCAACAAACGATTATTGGCTGCGATGGAAACAAAAGACGAGGTACCAATCGCCAGCAGGATGGCTGATATGGCCAAAACCAGAACCAACTCCAACAATGTGACACCCGATTGCTTCATCACGCCCCCGGACATTTTCTGTAAGGGCGAAAGTGACACTTCGCACGCGAGCCGTCTATACAACTTTAGTCGTAGTCTTGCGGCTGCTACGCTATTTCCTGCCGGCCACTGAGATCAGATATTGATGGGATGCACAGCAGTCAGCTTCAGCTTGCTCGGGAACGTTGCTTCCAGCTACGGACTCATTAGCAATCGGATCAGGAGCACGAACCCGTAGTTGTTTTTTTGACATTTGGCCGTCCGGTTGCGCTAATCGACACAACTCGTTCCTGCCAGCCCATCTGTGGCGTCGCCCGGCATACGGTAAATGAGGCGGCAGTCGCCCCCACGCCAGACGGGCTAAAAACAAGACTGGCCTCGCTTCCGGTAAGTTTAAAACCGGCAGCTAACGCCGGTTGACGCTGGATGAGGGTGCCGTCCACGGCTTGCACAATCCACCCTTGCTCCCATCCACCCGAGCCACAGCCGCCACCATTCGACACGCACACCGTCACAGCTGCATTGCGCTTGATCGCCTCGCTTCGCGCAAGACGCATCGTGGCGACAAGATTATTGGCGTAGGCACCCAGTTTGCCGCCCAGCGCGACATTGTCGAAAGACGGCACCGCAACCATCAGCAGAATCGCCATCACCGCGATCGTGACCATGAGCTCGATCAGGGTGAAGCCACGCCATGCCCACGCGCGCGCCGCCTGAAACGGCTGCTGACAGATGTTTATTGCCGTTTTATTCATCATTGCTGGATATACCAATACGCCCTGACCTTGGGCAGGCTGGATGTAACCGATCCGCCGCCCCCACCCAGTTCGCTCTCGAGCGGGGAGTTCGGGTTGGCGCCAATCACAAAGGGAACGGTCTGTCCGGGGACCGTCACCGAGGTGCCATCCTCGTTCGTGACAGTGGTGCTATCCAGAGTCACCATACCCGCCACCGGAGAAGGCGGCAGACCGCCACCGACAATGGTTTGAAAGCGATTAGCCGTTCCATTGGCGCTCGAAGCATCCAGGTAGTTGATGTTATACACACTGGCGGTCCCCAGCGTGGAAGTGCATGCGTCGGGCAAGTTAACCACGGGTATATGGCTGCTGAACGTCACCACCCCATACAGCGTGATGGCCGACGTCACAACCTGCTCGGTCGAGCGCATCTCCAGATACCAGCCTTTTGATGCCGCCAGCGTGCTCGCCGACGGATTGGAACTGATCGCCGTCAGCGACGCCTTGCAAATGACGGAAGCACTGCAATTCAGTGATTCCGACGAGAGCCAGGTCGGATCACTCGGCTTGTCTTTCACCATGAAGAAATAGTTGGACACCCCTTTCGTCACCGTATAAGCATTCAGCGGTTTTTCCCGGTCGCCTGAGCCGATCAGCAAGACGTATGCGCCGTTATCTTCCACCACGTCAGGCGCAAACATGAACTTGCGATTCGCGGCACAGATCCCCGCGTCCTCGCAGCCCAGCGACGCAATCTTGGTAATGGTCCAGTCTGCCGGGGCGGCATTACCGATGTTAATGCGGTAAATGTTGCCGCCCAGGTCGGCTGCATACGCATATTTGGCCCAACCTGTCACGGGATCATTGACAACCGTGATATCCCCAACAACACCGCGGTTAGGGTCAGTCCCCTGAGATTTGGGCAGGGTCAGCGTGGTGTGCCGGGTACCGTCATCGGCATCCAGCACGTAAATGTGATTCCCGCTGGAGGCGGTCGTACAACTGTGGTTGGCCGTGCCCGTTTCGGTATCCTCGCAGGGATCGTAGCCCCCCCCGATGATCAATATAGGGGCGGCGCCATTATCGTAGGCGGACTTGATGACCTTGGGCGACGACCAGGTCTGGCCCAGGCCGGCAAAGTCAGCATCTGTGTAGCTTTTCTTCCATTTCAGCGTCGGTGCACCGGGGTTGGCCATGTCAACGTCAAAGGCATAGAGTGCCCGCCCGCCACGCCGCATGCTCGCGTAAACCCATGCACGGCCAGCACTCACCTTGTAGGCAGTAACCGGGCCGTCGAAGCCATAGTCCTTGGGCTGCGCGCTAGGGGCAGGGGAGCCGGGATAGGAGATTGGGGGGTTGTTATCGCGCAGCCGTTTGAACTTGCCATAGAATTCCGTGGGCACAAAAGACCACAACTCACTCCCCGGACCCGCCGAGCCGATACTGGCGCCACCGTCGCGGTTGCCATTGATGGCACGCAGCACGCCGTCGTTGCCTCCATAGAACACCACGACCTTGGTCGCCGTATCCGTGCCGAAGTTAATTGCCACCGGCCTGGAATGTACGACGTCGCCATGGGATGAGGGACGCATGGCAGTCGAGTTGACGAAAGCCTCGTCGCCCTTGTTGTTGAGTCCTTGCGCCCAGGTGAGCAGGTTGGTCCGTTCCGCATCGGTCATGCCGGCATCGCCAAGATCTGCCTTGCTAATCCCGCTGGCTGAATCGAACGTGACCAAACTCGTGCAGTTCGCATTACACGTTTTGATATTACGCGAGATCGACGTAGCGGTCGGCGAGCCCCTGAGTGTGTAAGCCTGCGCGCCTTTCTCGACGATGTTGCCGTCCGGCGTATTCGAACTCGCCGGATGCGGTGAACAGTTCGCATCGGAAAACGTGCTTCCCCAGTAGGTATCGTCGGCTGTGGGTGTCCAATAGCTGCGGGCGCACTCGGCGATGAAGCCCGAGCCGCTGCTGGAAATCGCCGGGTTTCCGGTGCCTTGAGCGTCCAGCAGCTTGAGTTCACCGTTGTAAATGCCCATCCGGTATTGCTTCAGGTTGCCCTGCCAGCGCGGGACAAAATTTTGAGCGGGCCGGAACATCCCGACATAAACCTGGTTGAGATAGGTGCCTTGAGTGTTGACACTTACCGGCAGACTGACCGATGCAAATGCGCTGTTGATCGACTGGATTTCGCTCAGAGAGGTTTCGATCGCTGTTTTGAGCTCATCGAAGTTGGTGGTTCCAAAAAACTTTCCACCGCCGACGTCCACGGCGCCTAGGCGGGTCAGGTGGGCCGCATACTCGGCATTGCAGGTTGGGCCCAGAACACCGATGCTGTAAGTTATGACGTTCTGTGCCTTCATGTAGCGCGCCCAGTTCAGTGCATAGGCGCCTTTTCCTTCGCTTGTCTGGAGCACTCCGGTACCGCAGTAGGTCGGGATGGTGCCGGTAATGGGGGCAAGCTGTGCCGCCGTGGCAGGTGGACTTGCCCGCTTGGCAGCGTTCGTACTGGTGCCGTTAAGCGGTTTTAGCGGGCTTTCGCTCTCATTGGTACCGTCGCCGGGCGTAGCATTGTTACGATAGGCATTGCCGATAAAAATTGTGTATTTATTGGCGCAACTCGCGGCAGGCCCGATGCCGGAATAGTCACGACCGGATACGCCGGTCTTGCCAAAGTAGTAAGCCCAGGTCTCCTGCATCGCCGCACCATTGGCGGAGTTGTTTCCCTTGATGACGTAATCAGAACCGCCAGATGTCGCCCAGTTCCGTATCCACTCCAGGATGCGTGGCTTGGTGGTGGCATTCAGTTCGGTGAGCGGCATCAGCAAACAGCCCCCCGTTCCGTTGACGCAACCGGCTGAAAAGGTATTGGACGCGGGGTTGAATTGCTTCAACCCATTGGCGTTGAAGCCCATGACACCAATATTGAGCCTGGCGACAGCCGAGGCTTCCAGTGCCTGAATGGCAGCATACAGCGCACACTGCTCAACGGCCCCGGCGCTCTTGTCCAGAGCGGTAGGGGCAGTGCCCGTGCCGTCCGTCTTCACCACGCCTGCGGCCGTGATGCTGCAGCGCATGGTGGTAACGTTGGCGGAAAAGTTGGCCGCATTGTCGAGCACCAACATCACATTAGGCGCATCACCTGAAGCGCCGAGTCCAGCAAACAACTCGATATCATCCGCCATGACAGGCAGTTGGGTGGCCAGTGCAGCCGCAGCCAGCAAGCCCCGGAGGAAACGATTTTTCATGTTGAACTCCTGCATGGTTGCGGTTTCAGGAACACGGCGAGCACAAGGCATCGCACTGTGCCTGGGTCAAACGCTGTCGTATTCCCTGGCGTACCCGCACCGTAGCGCCGGTGTTGGCGTTATCGGTAACCGTGGCGTCGTAATCCCAGATGACCATATGGTCGCTGCTCGTAGGTGTGAAGCCGAGAGTGACGCTGCTCCCCGTTCCTGGCGTGGGCGCGGTTACCACGGCCGATGAGCGAAGGCAGGATCGGGTGATGGCAATACTGAAGTCGTTGGTGCCATCGTTGTTGATATCCACATAATCGACATACGGAACAGGCAAGACAGCCAGGTCGAATGACTTGTCGATAGCGGCATTGGCCGCCGCGATCGCTTCATTTCGAAACTGCAAGTTGCCTACGGACTTGAGATTGGTATTGCTCAACATAAAGGAACTCGTCACCATCAGTGTGATGAGTACCAACATGATCAGCCCGACGATGAGGGTGACGCCACGCTGTGCGCGCGGCAGTGCGATGGGTTTCATGGCGTCTCCCTTCGCCCGGAAACGTTGGCGAGGCGAACGGTCGTTGAGAACACGTGGCGCTTGAAACCATCATTGAACGGCCCACGCGAAACAGTACCCATTTGGTAGATTTTGGTATCGGTATATCCCGCCGTAGCTTCCTTGGCACGTGCCAGCACGTATAGCTTCACTGCCACCGCGTTGGCGAGCTGGTCCACCGTGCATGTGGCGGCGCACCTTACGTATTCATCCGGTTCGCCATCTCCACGGTTGGTCGCGACAAGCTTGGTGGCGGGATCAGCCCAGGCGACTGCCGCGGTGTAAACCGGGGCGGCACCGGTTTCGCTCTGGTTGTCGACGCCGATTTCGACGTTAAAGCCATCGATGCCTTCGATCAGCGCTTCTGCACCACCTGCGGAAGTGCCGAAAGTAGAGCGCACCAAAGTCGGGATGCCATCGCCGGCCGTGGCTGCATAGTTGCGGATGTAATAGATATTGGAAACATACTTGCGCTTGTCGGCTGCGGTCGTGCAGTCGCGCTTGGTAAACGGGAAGCCTGCGTCACCCAGCACATAGCCGGAATCAAATACATATTTGGACGTGACGTCGGGTGCGATCGCCCAGTTTGCCGACATGGTGGCGACTTTGGTGGCGCCAACGTAAGAGCCCGCCGCGCTGCCAACAACACCGATCTGCCCTTGCCCTGCGCCTGAAACAATGCGGATTCTGGCACCGTTATAGAAATCGTCTGTCGCCGACGCGCCGGCTTCCAGCGTAATCGTGTTGATGGAGCCAGCCTGAGCCTGCATGGGTGCTTCACATAGCCCGTGCTGGAAATACAGCTTGCCGGCGATATCGGCCTCGCAGTTGCCACCGCTGCCTGCAGCACAGGTGTCGGCGTGCCGCACGACGAGGACATCGGTGTTGTCAAACTTATTGGTCACACAGCTTCCTGGTGAGGCGTTATAGGCCTGGACGGGAATCGTTATGAGGTTGTTCTTGTGCACCGCATTCCAGCTGGCCGCCTCAAGACATGGGTCGGGCACCGCGGTCGGCGCGTCGGTCGGGACGACTTCGTAGGTGAGGTCATCGAATTGCGGCACATGAGTACCCCAAAACCCCGCATGGACAATATCGTTCTCCAGCACTTGAATGGCAAAGCGCCCGTTTTCGATCTGGCTGTTGACCCTGGCCAATTCGCTGTTGTTGCGCGTGATATTGATAAACAGTGCCAGAAGGGCCGCCATGACCAACATGCCGAGGGTGATGGCGATCATCAACTCGATCAGCGAGAGTCCTCGCTGAATGACAGGGCCCGTCATGCGCGCGGACTGGAAAATCAATCGGTTAGTCATGGTGCAAGGTTCCCGATCCGAACGATGGTGGTAACAACCCGGCGACAGAGATCGTTAACGCAGGCTGTGCCGCCGTTGTAGTTGCCCTGGCCGCATGTAACGCCCGCAGGCGGGGCGGCGATAGGCGTCATGCCCTGCCACGCGACCGTGACGAGATATTCGCTCGCACCGAGCGCCTCGACACAACCACGACCACCAACCATGGCGCCCACGTTGTTGTTCTCGCCCATGGTTTCCCCTGCACCTTTCAGGGCGTTGCACCATTCCCCGGCGTCGGCCTCTTGCCGAGTGGCGACTGAGGTGGGACAGGCAGCCGTTCCGCCCAACGGGGCGCCGGTGACATAGGCCAATGCATTGGTCCGGTTGGCAGCGATGCGGCTGGCCATGTCGTTAAGCAGAATGAGCGCCTGCGAACGCTGATAGGCTTCCATCTCGGATGATTGCAGGCGGGTTTGCAAACCGGCGAGCCCCAGGAGACCAATGGCAAGAATGACAAGGGTGATCAGCACTTCGAGCAGCGTCGTACCGCGCTGGGAGCGCGAGGAAAGCGGGGGACGGTCGGCTACCATTTGTCTGCAGGCGTTTTTACGCCTTGGCTGTCAAGGCTCAGGTTGCCATCGCTGGTCTGCGTGCCCGTTGCAGTAAAGGTGATGATGTAGGACGGTGGCGTGCCGGCGCCGACCGCAATACTGTAGGTGTATTTCCCGACGAGTTCCGGGGGCAGGGTGTAGCCCGTGCTGGTCCATGCGGCATCGGTATGAGCGGCATAACTGCGATTGGCAAGAAAAACCTGCTGCTCGCGGTTGGCGATATCCATCATTTGTGCCTGCGCGGCTCTACGATTGCCGCGCTTCACGTATTCCTGATAGGCTGGCAAGGCTATCGACCCTAGGATGCCAATGATCACCACAGTGATCATCAACTCAATCAGGGTAAACCCGTTTTGTCTGCCTGACTTCATGTCTCTTCCCTTTTATATGTCCTGAATCCTAATCACCGCACAAGCAAGCCGCCACGTTTGTCCGACGACTGGCGCCTTTGGGCGAATGGGCGGACACACATTTAAAACCGATCTCTCACGGGAGATTGCGCTAACCGGTTATTACGGCACACGGCGCGAATTCTATAGGCCCTGCGCATGACTGCAGCATGGCGAGTCCGGGAAAACCGCCTAAAATTGTGCGATGAAGAAAAACTGTTTTCCCGGGACGCCAAAAGGGGCCGCAGCTTGACCGGGCATACGCTGGTGGTGGGGGCAGGGATGTCTGGCCTGAGCGTTGCACTGGCTTTATTGCATCGCGGTCACGCGGCGAGCGTGCTGGAGCGCGGCGCCGTGGGCGGCGAATCGTCATGGGCAGGCGGCGGAATTTTGTCGCCGTTGCTGCCGTGGAATTACGCGGGACCGGTTTCCGCGCTGGCCTTGCGGTCGATGGCGGCCTATGCGGACTGGGTGGCGAACATCGAGGCAATATCGGGACGCGATGCGGAGTTCTGGCGTTGCGGCATGCTGGCGCTGGATGTGACCGCACCGGAGCAGGCGCTGGCCTGGTGCGCAACGCACGGGATGGCGGCGCAGCGGGGCTATCCGGACGCGCTGCATCGGGCGCCCGATACCCTTAAAGTCGCGCTGAAAGATTCATCCTTCGTCATTACGAGCGAAGTAAAGCAGTCCGGAACGCTTGCGGAATCAAAGCCCGATGGATCGCCACGATTCTTTGAGCCTCGCGATGACCGAATCAACCAGCGCATCCTTGATAAGGAAGGCCACATTTGGCTGCCCGACGTGGCGCAGGTGCGCAACCCGCGTCTGGTGGCGGCATTGCGTGCGGCAGTGCTGCGGCTGGGCGGGAAGATACGCGAAGAATGCCCGGTTACCGGGGTGCTGACGCAGGGCGGACGGGTGACAGCGGTGCGGACCAAGACGGACACCTTCCCGGCCGATAGCGTAGTGCTGGCCACCGGGGCATGGTCCGGCATGGGACTGGCAGAACTGGGGGCTATGCCGCACATCCGCCCCATCCGCGGCCAGATGCTGCTGTTCAAGCTGGAGCCCGGTGTGCTTGATACGATCCTGTATCGCAACGGGCTGTATCTGATTCCGCGCCGCGACGGTCATGTGCTGGTGGGCAGCACGCTGGAAGACGCCGGCTTCGACAAATCGATCGACGCGGCCACGCACCAGCGTCTGCATGCCGAAGCCGCCGAATTACTGCCCATCCTGGCGGATGCCCGGCCGGTGCGGCACTGGTCCGGACTACGCCCCGGCTCGCCCGGCAACATCCCGGTCATCGACCACCATCCCGATTTCGACAATGTGTTCGTCAACGCCGGGCATTACCGCTACGGCGTGACGATGGCGCCGGCTTCGGCGGAACTGCTGCTCGATCTGATGGAAGGCAGCCCGCCCGCACTCGATCCCGCGCCGTATCGCTGGCAGGCCGCGCTCGCGCGCAGGTGGACCGAAGCGCTGTAACGCAGCCCGGCCGCCCTCGGCCTCGCGCGTCATGACAGATGGTTTACACTCTGCGCCACTCAAGCCACGCCACCTCCGCCATGCCGCCCGCCTCCGCCTATCTGCCGCTCGATGAAAACGATGCCTGGTTCCGGCGGGCATGCCCGCCCAGGGAATGGCCGACGCGGGCAACAGGGCATGAGCGGCACCTGGATACAGGGTCGCCCGTTGCCTGAGCCGGCCGGGATGCCTCCGCCGCTGGTTGTCTGGGTCGTCAGCGACGGCAAGCCGGGGCACGTCAACCAGTCGCTGGGGCTGGCCGAGGCGCTGACGCGCGCCACCCCGACCGCGATCCACCGCCTCCCTGCAATGCCAGCCTGGCGCGCCTGGCTGGGGTTGCTGCTGAAACGCGTGCCGGGCGGCACGTTCCCCAAACCGGATCTGATCGTGGGCGCGGGGCACGCCACCCACCTGACGCTGCTGGCCTTGCAACGCGCACACGGCGGGCGCAGCGTGGTGCTGATGAAGCCGAGCCTGCCGCGCCGCTGCTTCGATCTGTGCATTCTGCCCCGGCACGATGGCATTGCGGAAGATGCGCACACGCTGGCGACTGCCGGAGCGCTCAACCGCATCCAGCCCGCGGCGGCGCGCGATGCGGGCCACGGCTTGATCCTGGTTGGCGGCACCTCGCCGCATTTCGAATGGGACAGCGACGCCGTGCAACTGCAGATCAAGAGCATTCTCGCGCGCACGCCGGACACCCGCTGGACGCTCACCACCTCGCGCCGCACGCCGGCGGATTTTGTGGGCGCATTGCAGGCATTTCCCAACCTGACCGTCATTTCCCACACCGCCACGCCGCCCGACTGGCTGCCCGCCCAGCTTGCGCGCAGCAGCACCGTGTGGGTGACGCCCGACAGCGCCTCGATGGTATTCGAAGCGCTGACGGCAGGTGCGGATGTCGGCGTGTTCGATCTGCCGGTCAACCCGAAAAGCCGCGTCGGCCGGGCGATCGCGCAGCTCGCCGACGCGCAGCGCATCACCCGCTTTGTGCACTGGTGCGCGCACGGCAAACTGCACCCCAACCTGCACCCGCTGGCCGAGGCAGACCGCTGTGCGGTCTGGATTCTGGACTGGCTGAAGAAAAAAAACATGGCTAATGGCTGAACAAAAAAATCTGACCGTCCTGCAACTGTTGCCCGCACTGGAATCCGGCGGAGTGGAGCGCGGCACGCTTGAAATTGCGCAAGCATTGGTCGTGCGCGGCCACCGCGCGCTGGTGATATCGGCGGGCGGGCGGCTGGTCGCGCCGCTGGTTGCATCCGGCGCCGAGCACTTCGCTTGGCCGATCGGGGCCAAGTCGTTCAAGACCCTGCTCCTCGTCCGCAGGCTGCGCCGCTTCCTGGCCGAACAGAAAGTGGACATCCTCCATGCGCGCTCGCGCGTTCCGGCATGGATTGCATACCTTGCCTGGCGCGGCATGAACCCGGCAACGCGCCCGCGTTTCGTCACCACGGTGCACGGCATGTATGGCGTCAACCGCTACAGTCGCATCATGACGCGCGGCGAGGCCGTGATCGCCGTCTCCGACACGGTGCGTGACTATATCGTGCAGAACTACCCCGGCACGCAGCCGGAACGCATCCGCGTCATCCACCGCGGCGTCGAAGGCAGGGTCTATCCGCACGGCTGGAAACCCGATCCTGCATGGCAGAACACATTTTTGGCGCAGTTCCCCAACGCCATGGGCAAGCTGATCCTCACCCTGCCCGGCCGCATCACCCGCCTCAAGGGGCATGAAGACTTCATCGAACTGATCGCACGGCTGAAGCGCCGCGGCCTGGGCGTGCATGGCTTGATTGCCGGGGGCGCGTCGGCTTCCAAACAACGCTATCTGCAGAAGCTGCGCTACCGTGTGCGCAGCATGGGGCTGGAAGCCGACATCAGCTTCACCGGCCAGCGCGACGACCTGAAAAACATCCTGGCGATTTCCAGCCTGGTGCTGTCGCTCTCCACCCAGCCCGAATCGTTTGGCCGCACCACGCTGGAGGCGCTGCGGCTGGGCGTGCCGACCGCGGGATACGATCATGGCGGGGTGGGGGAGATCCTGCGCACGGTTTATCCAGATGGCCTGCTTCCGCTCGGCCGCCTCGACGAAGCCTGCCAGCACATCGCGCAACTGCTGCAACAACCTGCAGCCGTGCCAGCCGGCGATTTTTTCCCGCTGCAAGCCATGCTGGATCAGACGGTGGGGCTGTATGAACAGCTCGCGCGCGCCACGACAAGGCAGGCAGTGATATAAAGCATCCGGCTTGCCATGCACGGCCAAAATCACAGACCGCCGCACTGGCAAGGCGGCTACTGACGGTTTTTGGCCCAGGCTTTCCCCGAACTTGACCAAGAAACCCTGAAATGCGAGTCCCTCCGTTACCCGCATCACCCATGACATCGCTCGGCCCAACCAAAATTGCCGTAGTGGCGTTTTTCTTGCTATTCGTCTTCGCCCTGAGTCTGCCCCCGAAGTGGGCAAGCCTGCATATTGCGGGGCTTGCCCTGGTTGCCTCGGCGGCCTTTGCGCGCCGCGAGGATTGGCGCAGCCCCGCGATGCGAACGTATCTGCTGTGTACCGCGCTCTGGCTGATCCCGGTTCTGCTGGCCGCCGGCCTGCAACACGCACTGGGAGTCGCCACCGCGCCGGGCTGGCACGTGCTGCCGGCGCTCGTCCTGCGCATGCTCGGGATCGGCCTCGGCATCATTGTGCTTCTCCAGCGCGGATGGCTGACCCTGCATTCCGCCACCTTCGCGCTGCTCTGCGCACTGTCGATACATATCGGTGCCGGTTTGATCGACTTCCTCACCACACCGCATGCCAGCTTGGCGGCCTGGCGCGAGTTACGCATCAACGGGCTTGTGTTCAACCCCAATCCATTCGGCATGTTCATGGCACTGACTGCCATTCTTTCCGCCGGACTCCTGCGCAACCCGTCGCACCGCCCGTTGCTCTGGGTGCTGTTGATCGCAGCGCTGCTCGGCGTGTGGACATCTGGATCACGCGGCGCGATTCTCACCGTCGCCGCAGGATTTGCAGTGCTGTTCCCTCCCGTCGGCCGGGCACGACTGCTTATTTTTCTGGGCGGAGCAGCGCTTGCGGTCTTGATTTCACTGAACGTCGCAATGGATGCCAATGCGCCGCACAGTGACAGTCTTCGCATGCAGATCATTTCTTTTACGCTTGAAAAGATTCGCCAGGCACCGTGGCTCGGCTGGGGAATTGGCGCCTATGAGTACCTACCCGGCCATGTCGTAAATGCGCCCCACAACATGTGGCTCGACCTGGCTATCAGCAGCGGCCTGGTGGCGCTGGCGGGTGCAATAGCGTCAACTTCGCTGCTGACGTATCGGCTGTATCGCTGTGGCCATCCTGCAGCACAGTTAGCGCTCGCCGCACTTGCCGCCAGCATAGTGGCTGGGACGCTCGAGTATTCCATCCTGGATTCCACACATTTCCGGGGGCTCTGGGTTCTCGTCACGGCGATCGGCAGCTACACGCTGAACGAACCTCCCCTGCGCACAACCAGAAATTAGGCCGCCCCTTTCTTCAACAAGCACATCTTC
Source organism: Thiobacillus sp. (assembly GCA_035436705.1). Taxonomy (GTDB): domain Bacteria; phylum Pseudomonadota; class Gammaproteobacteria; order Burkholderiales; family Thiobacillaceae; genus Thiobacillus. Next base: position 33,669 of record DAOMWT010000003.1, read on the forward strand.
CATCCCGGAATATGGGTCCCGAGAAAAAACAGCTCTACCACTGCTTCGCCATCACGCTGGAACACTTCGAAAAACACCGAAAGGCCATTTCGAGCCGGCTCGGCGAACTCGAAAATACCTTTCGAGTTCCACCCCGGGGTTGATGGGAGAAGAATTGGTCCTCTCAACCCGCAATCGACATCCTGCATATGGTTTCATGGCTTACGAAGCCCAATACCGTTTCTGTCGTTCCCTCTCCCTTCCTGCCAAATGACGATGTTCCCTCCTGCATAGGCGAACAGGATTCCAATCTGCGCTGGAACAAAGCAGTGAGTCTTTCCGGATGGGGAAAATTAATCTGCCCGCTGACGCGAGGGGCCTGAAAAACGTACTGCAATGTCTTGGTAAAATACGTACGGTTGAGTACCTTGATACCGAATCTCAAGCTGTCAAGGCAACTCAAGGGACCGTGAGCAATATCTCATTGAAACTGGGCAAGTACAATCCAACGCAGACTGAAAACAAGTTTGAAGCCACCCTGGTTGCCATGTCTGTAATTGCTACCCGCATATTCACACACCCGGAAGGATCTAGGCTCAACCCATGCAGCATGTAAACGTCCTTTGCCTCAAATGGGGCGCCCGCTACGGCCCGCATTACGTCAACATGCTTTATCGCGGCGTTGGCCGCAACCTGAGCCGGCCGTTCCGGTTTTTCTGCTGCACGGACGACCCCAGCGGGCTGGACACGGGCGTGGAAATCATCCCCTTTCCTGTCAATCCAGGCGTCAAGCGGGGCTGGCCCGACATCCTGGTCAAGCTGGCGATCCTGCAGGATGGTTTTGGCAACTTGCGGGGACCGACGCTGTTCCTCGATCTGGATGTGGCGATCACCGGGCCGATCGACAGCTTCTTCGACCACAAGCCGGGCGAATTCTGCATCATCCACAACTGGGTGCACTGGCGTAAGGCCGCGCTGGGACGGCGCCCGGCCGTAGGCAACTCCTCGGTCTTCCGCTTCGAAGCCGGCAAATCCAACCATGCCTACGAAACCTTCCTGCGAGAAATGCACCGCGCCGAGGATCGCACAGTCTTCAATACCGAGCAGGCCTTTCTGACCTACGCCATGGGTAATCCGCAGTGGTGGCCGGAGGAATGGGTCAAAAGTTACAAGTGGAACTGCCGTCCGGCTTTTCCGCTCAACCTGTTCCGCGCGCCGCAGCTGCCCGAGGGCTGCCGGATTCTGGTGTTCCATGGCCGTCCCGACCCGGACGAGGCCATCCGTGGGTATCGAGGGCGCAAGCTCCACCACCGTACACTGCCCGCGCCGTGGATCGCCGATTACTGGAAGCTGTGATGCCACAGCCCCAGCTCGGCGCCTTCTGGGACATGATCGACGGCGTTCTGGTGATCAACCTCGACAGCCGTGCCGACCGCTGGCAGGATGTGCAGGCCAGGACTGCCGGATTCATCCCCTCCGAGAAGCTGCACCGGCTGCCTGCCACGCTGGGTGCGGCACTGCCCGGCTTCGGGATGCCGCCCTGGTTTCGCGGCCGCAAGCGCGACAAGACTTGGGCCGGGCGCGCCGGCTGCGCGCTTTCGCACCGCGCGGCGGTTGCCCATGCCCGCCAACAGGGCTGGCGCACGGTGCTGATACTGGAAGACGACATCGAACTCGAACCGGCGCTGGCCGAAGTGGCGGCAGAGCTGCCCCAGACCCTGAAAAATAGCGACTGGGACGTCTGCTATCTGGGATTTACCGATCCGGTTTCGCCCTACCGCACGTTGGCCAGCTTGCCGGCCGGGCATCGTTTGTGCGCCGTATCCGGGTGCAGCACTACCCACGCCTACCTGCTTCGGAACAGCGTTTACGATTTATTGCTGGAGAAACTGCCTGCCGTCGACAGCATCTGGCCCTGGATCAGCCGTCATCGCGCCATCGACCGATGGTATTACCGCAATCTGGCGCGGTATTTCAAGGTGCGCGCAGTGTCGCCCTCGGTCATCAATCAGCAGGGCGGCTTCTCCGACATCACCCAACGTCCTCACGAGAAAGTGCACACCACCCGTGTGCCTGACGCGCGTTACGGCGCCCTGGCCTACCGGTTGCTCGGAAAATTGCGCTGGGCGGGATACCGACTGGCCGAACCGCGCGACGGGCTGCGCGGACGCATCAAGCAATTGCGCGGATTCTGAATGTCCATCAGCGACCTGCAGACCCCACCGTCGCGGCTGCGAATCAAATTCCTCGGCAAGTTCAAGCCCGGCCGCGACGGTGAGGGCTGGCTGAAATGCTTTCCCGGCAGACAACCGCGCTGGGGCAACTGCGACTTCATTTTCGACCGCGACTGCCGCGATTACGACTGGCTGGTGGTCTACGACGATCTGCCTTCGCTGGCCGGCGAGCGCCATCCGCTGTGGGTGGAAGAGTTGGCCTGCCCGTCCGAAAACACCCTATTGATCACGGTTGAGCCGTCTTCGATCAAGACCTACGGCCGAACCTACCTGCGCCAGTTCAACTGGCTGCTGAGCACGCAGGAGCCGTGGGCGACGGGCAGGCACAGCGGCCTGATTTTTCAGCAGCCCGCGCTGATCTGGTTTTACGCCGCCACTTCGCCGCGCGGCGACTACGATACCCTGGCCTCGCACGTGCCACTGGAAAAAACCGCAGACCTGTCGACGGTCTGTTCCAGCAAGCGGCAGGGACATACCCTGCACCGCAGGCGCTACGATTTCACCCAGGCGCTCAAGACCCGGCTGCCATTCATGGAAATCTACGGGCACGGCGTGCGCCCGCTGGTCGACAAGGCCGACGCCCTCGACCCCTACCGCTACCACCTGGCGATCGAAAACCATCTGGGGCCGCACCACTGGACGGAAAAGCTCGCCGACCCATTCCTCGGAGCCTGCATGCCGGTCTACTACGGCTGCCCCAACGCCGAGGACTACTTTCCGCCGGAAAGCTTCATCCGCATCGACATCGCGGATGTCGATACCGCCGCCGAGACCATCCAGCGCGCCATCCGTGACAAGCTGTGGGAAAAGAACCTGCCTGCGATTCTGGAAAGCCGTCGCCGGGTGCTGGAGGACTACGGCCCGATTGCCACCGTGGTACGGCTGGTCAACGAAAGGCACGTTGCGAACCGCGCCCTGCCCGCGTCACCCATCCATATCCAAAGCCGTCGCCGCCTGCACCGGCAACTGCTGCCGGGGCTGCGCTATGGACTGGAAAAACTCTACGTACGCGCCCGCCGCCTAGCGGGAGACTGAACGCCCTGCCCGCATCAGATCAGCGCGTTGCGCAATCTGAACAAATGGCCGCGCGGGAAACTGCGGAAAGCCTTGTGCGAGCGCAGCGTCAGTGTCTTCTCAGCACAATCCGGCCGATACAATTGCTCGGCCCAGTGCGCCGCCCAAGCGAAGGGGTTGTAGACGTTCAGCACACGACTCCTGGCCTCGGCAAGCCCTGCCTGGCGCCGTGGATCGAGGGGCTCCTCCAGCAACTCGGCAATCCGCGCAGCCGCCGCGTCCACATCCAGATCATTGATGGAAAGCAGTCCTTCAGCGGGTAGGTAATCCGCCACATTCGGGCATCCCAGGTAGACGGGATAGGCCCACCCGAGGTAGGCATCGGTCAGCTTCTCCGTCCAGTAGTTGGGCAGCACGCTGTTCTCCAGCACCAGATGGAAGCGGTAAGGCAGGATTCCATCCATCTTGTCGTCGATCGGCTCGAAACCACGCCCGAAATGCACCAAGCGGTCGCCCAGGCGCTGTTTCAGCCCCTCTAGCAGCGCCAGTCGCGCACGCTGGCCTTCGGTCTTGCTGGCATTGGAGCACACCACGGAAATCCGGTTCTGCTTGTCCGGATGCGCCAGGGCAGCCAAATAATCAAAGCCGTAACGGTAACTGTTGCTGCTGCGGTCCAGGCCCACATGCCAATTCAGCCCGAGTGCGCTGACATGCAGATGCGGATGGGACGACGCTGCGTGGCTGTCGACCACATGGCCAAACTGCCGGTAGAAAGATTCTGGGTAAAGCTTTTTCGCCAGCGGTTCTCCCGCAATGAAGAGGGTGTTCTCCGGCGCGCAGATGAAGCTGTCGCGCGGGCGCGCATTGCCCAGCACCACGGCAAAATCGGCACGCCCGCCCTCACCGGGGTTGAAGTCGAAACGGCAGCGCCCCCATCGAAAACGGCTCCCGGGTGTCAGCAATTCCATGCCGCCCGGCGAGCAGTCCATGTTGGCGCGTACCAGGAGTTCGCTTTTCATGCTTTCGGCTCCGGCTGGTATTCCGAAACCCATATCTTCAACTGGCGCTTGACCGCCGCCTCATCGTAGGTATCGGGGTGCGCCAGCCAAGTCAGACACTCGGCATACCAGCCGGCATCGGCTGCCCGCGCCTTCGCCACCCGCAACTTCGGATGCGGCGTTGGCAGCGTCGACTCATCATCGGCGAGCAGTTCCTCGTAAAGCTTTTCGCCGGGTCGCAGGCCGGTGTATTCGATGCGGATGCGGTCTTCGTCCGCGCCCGACAGGCGGATCATGAGTCTGGCCAGCTCGGCGATCTTTACCGGCTCGCCCATGTCGAGCACGAAGATCTCGCCGCCCTCGCCCATCAGTCCTGCCTGCAACACCAACTGCGCTGCTTCGGGGATCGACATGAAAAACCGCGTGATCTCGGGATGCGTCACCGTTACCGGCCCGCCCGCTTCGATCTGCTTCTGGAACTTGGGAATCACACTGCCGGACGAGCCGAGCACGTTGCCGAAGCGCACCGACACGAAGCGTGTGCCGCTCGGCTTTTGCATCGCCTGGCAGGCCATCTCGGCGAGCCGCTTGGTCGCGCCCATCACATTGGTCGGGTTGACCGCCTTGTCGGTGGAGATCATCACGAACTTGCCCACCCCATGCGCCTGCGCCGCCGCCGCGACAATCTGGGTGCCCAGCACGTTGTTGCGCACCGCCTCCCAAGCGTTGCAGCCCTCCATCAAGGGCACGTGCTTGTAAGCCGCCGAGTGGAACACCACGGCAGGTCGATGCTCGGCCATCACCCGATTCACCCAGACTGCGTCCTTCACATCGCCGATCACCGGTGCAATCTGCAACCCATGGAAACGGGTCGACAACTCATCCTCAATTCCATACAGCGCCAGTTCTGACTGCTCGAACAATACAAGTCTCGCAGGCGCAAAACGCGCAATCTGGCGACACAACTCCGAGCCGATCGACCCCCCCGCGCCGGTCACCATCACCACCCGGCCGGTCAATAACTGATGCAGGCCGCTGTCGTCCAGTTCCACCGGATCGCGTCCCAGCAAGTCGTCCAGTTCGATAGGGCGCAAACTTGACACTGACACCCGGCCAGCCACTAAATCTTCAAGCGAGGGCACAGTCAGTACATTCAACCCCGCTTCGGCACATATCTGGGTAATGCGCTTGCGCACCTCATGCGCGGTCGATGGCAGCGCCAGCACCACATCATCAACCCCCATACTTTGTGCGTAGGCCGCGACATCGCCCAGCGTTCCCAATACCGGAATCCCCTGCACCAGCCGCCCCTGCTTGTCACGGCTGTCGTCCAACAGACCCACCACATGAAACCCTGACGGATTGCGTGCCAGTTCGCGCAGCAAGAAATCCGCTGCCGATCCGGCACCGGCCACCAGCGCCGGTTTGCTGTCCGGGTGCAGGACACTGGCCAGGCGATGCTCTTTCCAGGCGCGATAGGCCATGCGACTGCCGCCCATCAGGATCACCAACAGCAGCGGGTCGAGAATCAGCACTGAGCGCGGCACTACCGCACTGACACCGAACAGGATCAACACCAGCGGAATCAAGAGTGCCGCCAGACCGATAGCCTGCACAATGCGCTTGAGATCGGGCAGGCTGGCAAAACGCCAGATGCCGCGGTACAGGCCAAAGCGCCAGAATGCCACAGCCTGCAGCGGCACCACCCAAACCAGCGTGGTCAGCGCCGCCGCCTGGAACTCGGCGGGCATTTCCAGATTGGAACGCAGCCAGTACGCTCCCAGCCAGGCAAAGCACGCAGCCAGAATGTCATGCAGGATGATGCCGACGGTGCGGGAACTAAGGTTCATTTGGAATACGATGCCAGCGCCAATCGATGGCCAGAAAGATCAGGAGATATGCAGCGGCCGACAGTATAAGCAACCATACTGTGCATAGTTCAAAATGCAGGAGCACGAAGGCCAGCGCGGCCGCTGCCAGCATCAGCGCATAGGCCGCCAGGGCAAGCTGGCGATGGGTCGCGCCGAGCAGCACAACCCGCTGATAATAATGCGACCGATGCGCCCGCCAGACCTTCTCGCCGCGCAACGCGCGCCGGATGATCGTCACGCTGGCATCGACAATGAACGGCGAGAACACCAGCAGCGGAAACAGCCACGGCCACACCCCCCCCGTCGCCCCCACAATGCCCAGTGTGGCCGCCAGAAACCCCAGCGGAATCGAACCCGTGTCGCCCATGAACAGCCGGGCGGGGGGGAAATTGAAGCGCAGGAAGGCCAGCGCCGCCGCTGCGATCGCCGCGCAAAACAAAGCCAGCCCCGGCGCATCGCCCTGCCATGCGGCCAGCGCCAGAGCCCCGAAGCCGATTGCGGCCATACCGCCCGCCAGTCCGTCCGAACCGTCCATGAAGTTGTACAGATTGGTCATCCACGCCACCGCCAGCGTGCCCGCCAGCAAGCTCCAGCCGGTCAGACCCAATGACAGCAGGCACATCACCGCCGCAACGAAATGCGCCAGAAAGCGCAGTGCCACAGGCAGACCACGCGCATCGTCCAGTAGCGACAGCGCAGCCAGCGCGAATGCCGCCAGCACCGCCGGCAGCGCCGCCTGCAGCAAACCGGCCCCGGCCAGCCACACTGCGGCCACCCCGACCCCGGCCATGATGCCCAGCCCGCCGATGCGCGGCGTCGGCGTCTCGTGCAGCGAGCGCTCATTGGGGTAATCCATCGGCAGACGGGTGCGCCGCCGCAGCCAGGCCAATATCAGCCAGCAGACGGCAAAAGCAGAAAAAGCCGCCCACCAGTTCATGTTGACAAAGCCGCCACTGTTGCCGCCAATCCAGTCTCCATTGAATACGGCGGCGCCCATTCCAGACGCGACTGGATGAGCGAACTGTCCACATAAAGCGAACCCGCGATCCGCCCCACCACCGCCCGTTTGCCCAGCAGCGTACCGGCCAGTTCCAGCACGCCCACCGGTACCGCCAGCAATCGCGCCGGTCGGCCCATGGCACGTGCCAGCGCGCGGATCAGATCCGGCGTCGAAACCGGCCCGCCATCGTCCAGCAGAAACGTCTGTCCGGCAACGTCCGGGTGTACAACGCATAGCCGGATCGCATCGACAAAGTTGCCCAGATAAAGCAGGCTGCGGCGGTTGTGGATCGCTCCCAGTGGCAGCGGCCAGCCACTTTGAACTGCCTGCATCAATCGAAGGAAATTCGCTTTCACCCCCGGCCCGTAAACCAGCGGCGGCCGCAGGATGACGACTTCCAGACCGGTTTCTTGAGCGATCCGCTTCAGCCCCCGCTCGGCTTCCCATTTTGAAATCGCATAGGGACCCCAGGGAGCGGGCGCATCGGTTTCCAGGTATGCGGCAGCGCGTCCTTCGCCATTGACCTTGATCGAACTGACGAAGACAAAGCGCCTCACCCCGGCCTGTGCCGCCTGCCGGGCGAGATTTAGCGTGCCTTCGGCATTCACCTCACGGAATTCGGCCAGCGGATCGTTTGCCCTGTCGTCCATTACATGCACTCGGGCAGCAAGATGAACGACGGCATCACAGCCGGCCAATGCTGCCTTCCAGTCCGTCGCAGCATTTATAGTGCCGACCACCACAGACCCGACCTCCTTCAACAACGCAGGGGCGATCGCGTTCTGGCGCAGCGCGCCTCGCACAGAGTGGCCGCGCCGCGACAGCTCGGCACATAGCGCACGGCCGACAAAACCGCTGGCACCCGTCACCATGATGCGCCCCGTGGGCATTAGTACCGCACCTCGTTCACCTTGTGAGTGTCATCTCGTTGGCACACACATCAGGTCTTCAGCACACGGCGGTACAAGTCACCATAGGCCTGCCCCAGAGCCGGCCCGGAAAACAACTGCTCATAGCGTTTCCGGGCCGACTCGCCAAAACGTCGCGCCAGCGCTTCGTCCTTCTCCAGGCTCAACATCGCGCCCGCCAGTTCGATCGGGTCTTCCGGGGACACGACCAAACCTGTCTCTTCTTGGGTATTGACGAATGAAGTCCCGGTGCCAATTTCGCACGAGATCATCGGCCGTCCCAACATCGCGGCCTCCACCAGCACCATGCCGAATGCCTCCGAGCGCAAGTGCGAAGGCAGCACCAGCGCACGGCAATCCCGGATCAGGGCATACTTCTCGGCTTCGGTAACCTGCCCCAGAAAACGCACCTGTCCGGGCGGCGCCCCTGCTGCCTGTAATTCCAACGCGGCGCGTTCCGGCCCCTCGCCGGCCAGGGCAATCGCCACCCCCGCATGCAGCGCGGCTTCCAACAGAATATGCAGCCCCTTGTAATAGCGAAACACCCCGATGAACAGAAAATAGTGCCCCGCTACCAAACCGTAACGCTGCGCGACGTCGATGTCTCGCGCCGCCACCAGCGGCTCGGCGCAAGCGGCCTCATCTATCCCGTTCGGAATCACCCGTAAGCGCCCCGAGCCTGCCATCGCGGCCAGCGGCGGGCTGGTGCGGGCATAGGCAGGCGAAGTCGCGACCACGGCCGCCATGTCCCGCATGGTTCGCTGCATGAGCGGCGTGTATATCCGTCCCAGCCAGCGCTGCCGGACAATGTCCGATTGATAGGTCATGACCGCCGGCGCGACGGGGCGCGCCGCCAGATGCAGCAGATCGGCGAAAGGCCAAGGAAACTGATAGTGAATCACATCCGCCCAGCGCGCCAATTCGGCGAAGCGGCTGAAAGCCGCCGGCCCGCCCAGATCACAGGAAGCCGGCGCGGCCCAGGAACGACAGCGCACCACGCGCCCCTCCGGCCGCTCGATCACATCAGGATCAGGCCGTGGCGACAGCGTGAAAATCCGCGACTCGACGCCCTCCCGTGCTGTCGCCAGCGCAATCTGACGCACCGCCTCCTGCAGGCCGCCTGGCGGGTCGGGGAAATAGGTTCGGTAAACATGGAGAACCTTCACCAGCCCCTCTCCTCATTCGCGAGTACGCGCTGATACACCTGCAGGGTTTCATGCGCACAGCGTTCCCAGGTGAACCGGGCCGCACGGACCCGGCCCGCCTCGGACAACTCAGCCGCCTGCGCGCAATCCTCGACCAAGGCATGCATGGCCTGCGTCCACGCATCCACATCGGTTGGCTCCAGCAACAGCCCCGCGTTTCCCACCACCTCCGGAAGCGAAGCCCTATTCGAAGCAATCACCGGCACCCCCGAAGCCATGGCTTCCAGGGGAGGCAAACCAAATCCTTCGTAAATAGAGGGGTACAGAAACAAGGCCGCCCCCGCATGAAGCGCGGGCAAGGACGCCTGCGGCACATACCCCAGCACACGCACCTGATCACGGCTGGCCAACTGGCCGAGTGCCTGCTCCAACTCCACATTCAGCCACCCCTTCGCGCCGGCAATGACCAGCGGCATATGCGCCCGCAGCGACTTCGGCAAACGCGAATAGGCACGCACAGCCACTATTAGATTCTTGCGCGGCTCCAGCGTGCCAACCACTAAAAAATAGCGGCCGAAAGTCAGCCCATACTGTGCCAGCACCGATGTGCAGGCGTCCGGCGCCCTGGGATGGAACCGCGCATCCACGCCAAGCAGTACCGTCGTGAGTTTGTCGCTCGCCCCCGGAAAATAATCCAGCAATTCACCACGCACGAACTCAGAATCCACCAGAATCGCCTGCGCCCGGCGCACGGCGTCGGGCAGTTGGCGTTGGAAATAGCGCACGCTCGCGCCCAGATGGGTCTGCGGCAACCGCAGCGGCGAAACATCATGCACCGTAATCACGGTCGGCAAGCGGGTGCGGAACGGGAAGAAATTCGGTTCGTGATAGAGATCGAAGCCGCCCCGCCGCGCCCCGATGCCAAAACTGGTCTGCCAAACCCCCCTCCGTACCGCCCGCACCCCCGGCACTCCTCGGCCCAGGCGCCAGGCCGAGTCCAATACCGGCGCGCGCGCCTCTGCCATCGCCTGCGACCAGCCCAGACCATAAAAGAATGTGATTTCCGGCGCCGTAGCGAGCGCGCTCATGGCAGAAAAAAGCTGCCGCGTATATTGGCCAACCCCAGTCGGGGTCGGCAGCAGGGAAAGGCCATTGACGGTAATACGCATCGGAATCTATCAGAATGCCATTGGCATCATGGCCGGCAGCCGCACACAACAAACAGGGTAGCCTGGTTAGAAAAGCGTAGTGTATCGGCGATAATTATAAGTGTTAAACTTGCCGGTTATGTTTAAAGTAAAATCTTCCGTCCCGCCCAGCGAACTCGGCGAGATCATTCGCGGTTTCCGCCAGGTATTTCTTTCCGTCGCCGCCTTCAGTTTCGTGATCAACCTGCTCATGCTCACCCCCGCGGTGTACATGCTGCAGGTCTATGACCGCGTGCTTACCGGACGCAACGAAACTACCCTGCTCATGCTCAGCCTGCTGGTAGTCGGCCTGTTCGCCCTGATGTCGGTGTTCGAATGGGTGCGCTCGCGCATCCTGGTGCGCGCCGGCGCCGCTTTCGACATGCGCCTGAACAACCGCACCTTCGATGCCGCCTTCGAGCATTACCTCCGCCTGAAGGGCGGCAACGCCCAGCAAGCCTTGGGCGACCTGACCAACATCCGGCAATTTCTCTCCGGCAACGGCCTGTTCGCCCTGCTGGATGCGCCATGGACGCCCCTCTTCATCATCGTCATCGCCATCCTCCACCCCTGGCTGGGGCTGTTCGCCCTGTTTGCCGCAGTTCTGCTGCTCGGACTCGCGCTGCTCAACGAGCGCCTGACCTCGCCCATCCTGTCCGAAGCGCAGCAATGGGCCTCGCGCGCCGGAAACTACGCCGGCAACAACCTGCGCAACGCCGAAGTCATCGAGGCCATGGGCATGTTGCCGGCCTTGCGCCAGCGCTGGTTCGCGCGCCAGTCCAAGTTTCTCGCCCTGCAATCCAAAGCCTCCGACGAAGCGGGCTGGGTAACAGGCATCACCAAGTTCGTGCGCCTGACCATGCAGTCGCTGGTTCTCGGCCTGGGTGCCCTGCTGGTGCTGAAAAACGAGCTGACCCCCGGCGGCATGATCGCTGCGTCCATTCTGCTCGGCCGTGCGCTCGCGCCGGTCGAACTGGTCATCGGCACCTGAAAACCGTTCGTCGCCGCCCGCGGCGCCTACCAGCGCCTAAACGAATTGCTGGGGCGCTTTCCGCCCCGTCCCGAACGCCTGTCCCTGCCCGCACCGCACGGCGACATCGCGGTGGAAAACCTGCTCGTCGCCGCGCCCGGCCAGCAAATGGCCATTCTCAGAGGCCTCAATTTCCAGGTTGCGGCCGGCACCTCGGTCGCCGTAATCGGACCCTCCGCCTCCGGCAAATCGACTCTCGCGCGCGCCCTGGTCGGCGTCTGGCCGGCCCTGGCCGGTTGCGTTCGGCTCGACGGCGCCGACATCGCCAAATGGAACCGCGACGAACTGGGTCCCTCGATTGGCTACCTTCCTCAGGACGTGGAACTGTTTGACGGCACCATCGCCGAAAACATCGCCCGTTTCGCCGAGGTCGATTCGGAAAAAGTCATCGATGCCGCCCGCCGCGCCGGCGTGCACGAAATGATCCTGCGCTTTCCCAACGGCTACGACACCCCCATTGGCGAAGGCGGCGCCGCCCTGTCCGGCGGCCAGCGCCAGCGCATCGCGCTCGCCCGCGCCCTCTACGGCAACCCCGTTCTGGTCGTGCTCGACGAGCCCAACTCCAACCTCGACGACGCCGGCGAACTGGCCCTGGTTGCCGCCCTGCACGGCATGAAGGCCGACCGCCGAACCGTCTTTCTGATCACCCACCGCCTGAGCGTCATCAAGGAAGTCGATGTCATTCTGGTGCTGCGTGAAGGCATCATCCAGACCATCGGCCCGCGTGACCAGGTGCTTGCCGCTCTGAGCCACCAAGCGCAGGCCAGCGTCGCCGACAAAAGCGGTTCCGGCACATGAAAAACCTGAAAAACCTGCTTCCCGCGCGCGCCGCAGCCTCCATCGAAAACGGCCCGCAAACCATAGACAGCGTCGAGTCGCCGGACGACAACTACCGTCCCGCCATGCGCTTCGGCCTGTGGACCCTGGCCATCGGTTTTGGCGGATTCCTGCTCTGGGCAGGCCTGGCGCCCCTGGACGAAGGCGTGCCCGCGCACGGCACCGTCATTGCCGAAGGCAAGCGCAAGACCGTCCAACACCTCTCCGGCGGCGTCGTCGAAGCCATCCTCGTGCGCGAAGGCGAGATCGTGCGCAGCGGCCAGCCGCTGGTGCGGCTCAACGCCAAAGTCGCCCAGGCGCAGCATGCCGCAGCCAGGGCGCAATTCGTGGTCAGCGCTGCCAGCGAAGCACGACTGCACGCCGAGCGCGCCGGCCTGGCAACCATTTCTTTTCCGAAAGAATTGCTGACGGATCGGGAAGACCCCGAGGTCAAGGAAGCCATGGCCAGCCAGGTGCTGCTGTTCAACAGCCGACGCGGCGCCCTGCTGGGCGAAGCCGCCGTCCTGCGCGAAAACATCGCCGGCCTGCGGCAGCAGATCATCGGCCTCGAAGCCCAGGCCGCCGCCAAGAAAATGCAGATGGACCTGCTGCGCGAACAGGCCGTCAGCCTGCGCGACCTCACCCGCGACGGCTTCTATCCGCGCAACCGCCTGCTGGACATCGAGCGGGCACTCGCTGAAGTAAGCGGCGAACACGGTGAAATCCTCGCCACCCTCGCCCGCGTCCGCAACCAGATCGCCGAACTGAACCTGCGCATCCTGCAACGCCGCCAGGAGTTCCAGCGCGACGTCGAAACCGAACTCGCCCAGGTCCAGCGCGACACCGGCGCCCTGCGTGAGCGCCTGACCGCGGTCAGCGACGAATTGCAGCGCATTGAAATCCAGGCTCCGGTCGACGGCATGGTCGTCGATCTGCGCGTGCACACGCTTGGTGGCGTCATCGCCCCCGGCGCGCAGCTCATGAACATCGCACCGCTCAACGAGCCCATGATCATCGAAGCGCGCGTACCGCCCCACATGATCGACCGGGTGCATGCCGACCTCACCGTCACGGTCCTATTCCCGGCCTTCAACGCCTCCACCATCCCCACCGTCGAAGGCCGGGTGCGCACCATCTCGGCCGACCTGGTGCCCGACCCCAACCCGCAGCTGCCGTCGGCCTACCTGGCCCAGATCGAAGTCACGCCAGAAAGCATGAAAATGCTCGGTGACCGGGTCATCCGGACCGGAATGCCGGCCGATGTCGTCATCACCACCGGCGAACGCACCCTCCTGGGCTACCTGCTCAAGCCGCTCAGCGGCCGCATCTCCGTCTCGTTCAAGGAACAGTGACATGAAGCGTGCCGCTCTTCTTTGCCTATGTCTTGGCGGCTTCTTCAACCTGCCCGCGCTGGCCGAGGCGCCCCCGCTCGACTTCGCTGCGGCCTACCGCGAAGCGCTGGCCAATGACGCCACCTTCGCCGCCGCCCGTTCAGCGCAGCAGGCAGCCCGCTATTACGTGCCACAGGCACGCGCCGGATTGCTGCCCGCCATCCAGCTTGCCGGCAGCACAGCACGCAACCAGGCAGAAAACACCACGCCCGACATGTTCGGCAACCCCGCCACGCGCGACATCGACTACATCAGCCAAAGCCACCAGCTCAGTCTGCGCCAGCCCATCTGGCGGCCGGCCAACCTCGCCCAGTATCGCCTGGCCCATGCCCAGGAAGCCTATGCCGAGGCGTTGTTCAGCAAAGAATGGCAGACCCTGGTCGACCGCCTGGCGCAGGCCTATCTCGACACCCTGCTGGCTGAACAGGGCCGCGAACTTGCACGCGTGCAAAAAGAAGCCCTGATCGGCCAACTCGAACAGGCCCAGCGATTTCTTGCTGCAGGCGAAGGCACCCGCACCGATATCGACGAGGCCCAGGCCCGCCATGACCTTGCCGAGTCACGCCTGATCGAAGCCGAATACGCAGTGGAAATCGCGCGTCGCGGCCTGCAGGAACTGCTCGGGCGGCTGCCCGGCCCCCTCGCCCGACTACGCGACACACTCCCGCTGACACTCCCTGAGGGACCGGATGGCGCCGACACCTGGGTTGAACTGGCCCTCGAGCACAGCCCGGAACTGGCCGCCCAGCGGGCCAATGCCGAAGCCGCCCAAAGAGAGGCCGACAAGGCCCGCGCCGGCCACCATCCCACACTCGACCTCATCGCCGGACGCAACTTGAGTGAAAGCGACACCAACAACACCATTGGTTCACGCTTCGACACCACCTATATCGGAGTGCAATATATGCTCCCCATCTATGGCGGCGGTGGCGTCAACGCGGGCATCCAGATCGCCCTTGCCAATCGGGAAAAAGCCCGCCAGCAGCACGAGGCCGCCGCGCGCACTCTCGCCACCCAGGTGCGCAAAGCCTACGCCGGCGTCGTCAGCAGCGCCGCCCGCATTCGAGCGCTTGCCCAGGCAGTTCGCTCGGCCGAAAATCTGCTGGAATCGACCAGGCGCGGCTTCCGGGCCGGCGTGCGCACCCAGATCGACATCCTCAACGCCCTTGACCAGCATTACACCGCACAGCGCGACCATCTCACCGCTCGCCACGAGTTCGCGAAAAACTGGCTGTTATTGCAACTCCACACCGGCACCTTGGATGGTGCGCGGCTCGAATCCTTCTCGCGCTGGTTCGAAGCGGGCATCGACAGCCCGCCCCAGGTTGCCGGCTAAAATTTTCCCCTGACCCGACACCAGCCAACGAAGTTGGGCGCGCCGCGCCAGCCGGCCATAAAATAGAGGCGCCCTATGAGCCTGTCGGACTTGAAGAATCGAAGCGAAAATTCGGCTGGGCGAGGGCAGGTTTTGACGGTTTCGCCGGGCAATAGTCGTTCTATTGCCCAAGAAGGCGGCGAAATATGAACCGGCCTGGCGGATTTGCAGCCGATTTTCTTCTACTCCGACAGGCTCCTAGAAACGGGGCAAGCAATAAACCCGCAGGGTGCGCATAAAGCACCCGACGAAGCGTAGCGGGATTAGCCGCCAAGCCGCAATGCGGCGGCTCGCAAATTCGGCTGGGGCAGGGCGAATTAGCGGTTTCGCCGGGCAACAGCCGTTCCTATGGCCCGAGAAAACCCATCATCGCCGGCTCTTGACAGACCACCACCTCAACGACCCACACCCGAACATGCCGCAAATCACCGCCCTCACGCCCGAACGCCACGCCCACAAGCGCTGGACGCGTTTCAGCAGCTACGCCTTCGCGCGCGACCGCGCCGTGGCGCCCCTGGTCGGCGCCGAACTGGCCCGAGCCGCCCTCAGCCTGCCCGTTGTTTTCCTGCAGCAGAGCGAAACCTGGCTCCCCTCCGCGCTGCTGGGCCTGGCTCCGGACACCAGCCTGATGGTGTCACCCGACGGCCGCTGGCTGGCCGGTTATGTGCCCGCCGCCCTGCGCGGCTATCCGTTCCAGCTGGCGCATGCGCAAAACGACCAGTGGGTATTGTGCATCGACGAATCCAGCGAACTCATCGTCGACGGCCCCGAAGGCGAAGCCTTCTTCGACGCCGACAACCAGGCCACCCCGGCTGTCAAAGAAATACTCGACTTTCTCGGCCAGGTCGCACGCAACCGCGAGGCCACCGCGAAAGCCTGCGCCGCACTGGCGCGCCACAACTGCCTGCAACCCTGCCCGATCACCGTCAAGACCGACTCCGGCGGCAAGCAGATCAGCGGCCTTTACCAAATCGACGAAAGCGCCCTCAATCAACTCGACGATGCCGCATTCCTCGAACTGCGCCGCCTCGGCGCCCTTCCCATCGCCTACCTGCAGACACAGTCCCTTCAGCATCTACCCCGCCTCGCCGAACTTGCCAAAGCCCGGACCCGAACCGTGCCGCCAGAGCGCAACGGCGACATCGACCTGTCCTTCCTTGATCGGGACAGCACGCTGAAGTTTGACAATTTCTAGTGGTCTGCTTCCGAAATGGTGTGAAGGATGAAACGGATGGATTTTTTTTCGCAGGGCAAGGCGCGGGAAGGCTGCATGGCCCGGACTATGGCAAGGACGAGCAGCGCCGCCATGCGGGAAAAGACGCCATTTCCTACCGCGTTATTGCGGAAGCGGACCATTAGCACCACCGGCGCCCTCACCTTGAATGAGTGCCGCGCAAGATCAAATCTCGCGCAGAACCATCACGGCGCCTCATCATGGCAATCAGTACATCGACGCCATCATCCGGCGAGACAGCCGCGATGTGGCAAGCATCGAGAAGCTCGACCAGTTGCAGCGATTCCTGCGTGCCCCGACGCAGACGGCAGGCCAGCTGTACAACCACACCCAGCCCGGCTGGCCAGACGGGCTGGATGGCAAGACCGCCTCGCGTTACGTCGGTGTATTCGAGGGGCGATTTTGAGAGGGCGATTTTGCATGGATTTTCATGGATTTTGGGGACAGACCACGATTTTCATCTCTCCAACAGATCACCTGACACAGGCTCTGACTCCTTGCGCGGACGCCCAGATTTCCCTGGAGTCACACGCCGCCCCAAGGCAGCGGCCATTTGCTCGGCAAATCGTGGACTGCCCAGCGCATAGTTACCATTGGCCGCCGCCCGGATCTGATCGACCAGACCAGGCTCCAGTTCGAAACGGAACAATTCCCGATAAGCCACCTCGCGGCCAACCCTATCTTGCCCCAGCCCAAGGTACACCTCATGGGGCACAACCAGAGTATTTTCTTCTCCCTGCGCATTCGCCCGATAGCTCGACCAGCGATACTCCGCCGGATGCTCCAGCATCCCGGCACGCACCGGATTGAGTTCGATATAACGCTGGCATGCCAGCAGATAATCCTCGGCCTGCGTGAGACAAGAGCGATAACGCCCTTCCCATAGCGTACCGCTGCGTCGATACGTCCGATTGAAATACTGCACATAACGCTGTCCCAGCGCCTTCATCAACGCGCCCGGCGCCTCGGCTCGGCTCGAACTCACCAGCAAATGCACATGATTGGTCATCAACACATAAGCATGGACGCGGCAGCTTGTCTTGTCCGCGTATTCCTGCAACCAGTCGAGATAAAAACGGTAATCCTCATCGGCCACAAAACAAAGCTGGCGGTTATTGCCACGCTGGATGATATGCAGCGGCACTTCGGGCAGGGATAAGCGCGGGCGACGGGGCATGGCGGCTCCAACAGGCAAAACCTGCCGGAGTTTAACAGGAAATCGTGGTCTGTCCCCTGTTGTTGGTGGTCTGTCCCCTGTTGTTGCTGGTGGTCTGTCCCCTGTTGTCGTCGCTGTTGTCGTCGTCCTGTTGTCCGTCTTCAGCTAGCGCTTCAAATCGCGGTAGAAGTTCTCGTGGGGGCCGACGGATTCGAGAAAGATCAGCTGGACGCCGTCATCGCGGGTGTAACCCAGTAGGTACAGCTGGCCAAGGCAGCGGAACTTGTAGACCCACAGCTGCGAGAGATCGCCTTTCTTCTTCTCACCGATATCAGGGTCTTGGGCGACGGCCTCGACGGCTGCATCTACCTCGGCTACGACGTTGTCGTGCAGCTTCTTGTAGATGCGAGCAAAGCGTCGGGTTTGTCGAACATCCCAGCTCATACCTTGGCTGCCGAGCGAGGAACGAAGACGGTGCTGTCCTCACGCGGCTCCGCCATGCTCATCAGGCTCTCGGCAATGAATGAGGCCGGTAGATCCGGGTTGTCGAGCGCGGCTCGACCCACCTTGGCCCAGAACTCCACCTGGCCCTGCACGGTACGGAACTCGGCTTTGGCTGCAGCGCGTGCGGCATTGACCAAGCTCTCATCGATACGCACGGACACGGTGCTCATCGCAATCTCCACTGAAATTGATTTACTACAATTGTAGTCAAGCGCTGCGCTGCGGTCAAACGATCTGGAGTCCAATCCATGGCCGATTTGCCATATGAGAGGTATTTTGCGTGGTTTCCACTGCTTGGCGTGCGGGCGGTACGTGTTCGCACTTGACTACGGCCGGCTAATGGGCGTCCCCTATTATTGCCTCCAACGATGGTCTGGCCCAGCCGATCGTACTGGCGGCGCAGCTCGCCCACGTTGCGGGTGGGGTGCGACATGCACGCGCCATGACCTCGCCCAGCCGGATGTGTTTGGCGCGCAATTCGTCGGCCGCCTGGCCGAGCTTCAGCGAGGAAATAACTGGGGTAATAACTGCAGAATAACTGGGGTCACCCATTAGCCGACCGTAATCAAGCGCGAACACTTTCCCGCCCACCTT
>DAOMWT010000004.1:0-49472 GCA_035436705.1 Thiobacillus sp.
TGCACGCGTAAAATATGCAGCATGAATCACGGATAAATCAGGCCGAATCAATATGCCAATCTTCGATCAGAAAGCGCTGTTCCAGGACCGACGCAATCTCTTTGGCCGACGGCAGCTTGCCGTTCGGGAAGATGTATTTGTCGATCCATGCGTCGGTCTTGGGCGAGGTGACGGAGTTGCCGATGGTGTGCAGCAGGAACAGGCCGTCATCCTTGAGCGTGCGATGGACCACATCGAAATAGGTGGCGTAGTTTTTCGGGCCGACGTGTTCGAACATGCCGACCGAAACGACCTTGTCGAATTTTTCAGCGAGATCCCGGTAATCCATCAGCTCGATTGACACCGGCAGGCCGGCGCAACGCTTGCGCGCCAGCTTCTGCTGCTCTTTCGAGACGGTGATGCCGACCACCTCGACGCCGTAGTGCTGCGCGGCGAAATGCGCCAGCCCGCCCCATCCGCAGCCGATTTCGAGCAGGCGTTCGCCGGGCTGCAATTCCAGCTTGCGGCAGATCATGTCGAGTTTTTTCTGTTGCGCGTCCGCCAGCCCGGTTGCGTTGTGCCAATAGCCGCAGGAATAGCTCATGCTGGGATCGAGCATGGCCTCGAACACGTCGTTACCGATGTCGTAGTGTTGCTCTCCCACTTGGAAGGCACGCTGGCTGGATTGGAGATTGAACAGGCTGTGGCGCAGGATTTCGCCCAGCAGGCGCAGTCGCGACCAGTTGTCGATTTTTTCTTCGGCATGGCTGCTCAGTAGGCGGTGAAAAAGCTGGTCCAGGCGGTCGCATTCCCACATTCCGTCCATATAGGCTTCGCCGAAACCGAGCGAGCCTTTCGTCAGGACGAGCCGATAGACATCGTCGTCGAATACCTGGATATCCCATGGGGCATCGCCGTTGATCGAAATTCCCGCCTCGGCCGTGAGCTCGCGAAGAATCGCGGGTGAGCCCGATGGAACCAGGGAGTTTCCTTCTGGCTCAAGGGCCAGGGTGTCTTCTTTTTGCATCGATGGGCTCCCTTTTTTTTCTGACAAGCGTGAAGGCGCCAGAGTAGATATTCGGGAACTATTCGACAAACGATATTTTTATATAATACATATCGAATATATCGATATATTTATATTTAAGTTGACGATGGATGGCAGCGGATACAGCGCTGTGGGTCACTATTTCAGACCTGGCGGGCCCTATCCGTGGCTGATCTGTCCCGGATTGCGCGTGCCGCGCAGGATGCATGGCAACGGCGCCTGCGCCTGGAAACCAGAGCGGACAGAAAACCGGCAAATCCTGCGTTTGCCCCGGATCATTGCCGTGCCGCCAAACGCACGCTGACGGCTGAACGGATTTTTAGCCGAACGCGTATTTCGTCCCCACAGCACGCCAATGTACCGTCTCCTCCTCCAGTGCGCGCCGGGTAAGCGGCCGGCGCTCCAGCCAGCCTGCGGGCAGGCCCAGACGGATACGCTTGTTGCCGGCCTCGACCGTTACCTCGGACAGATTCGGTTCGGCGCGGCTGCGGCAAAGGATGACGGCCTGGCGCAGCAGCCACACCAGCAGGCGGTCGTTGTCCGGCACCGCCGCGGCGGCGAATTCCGGCAGCTTGGCCAGTGCGCCGCGCTGGGCACGCGCCAGCAGCGCCAGACGCGCCTGGTCGGTGCGCGAGAAGCCGGGCATGTCGGCGTTTTCCAAGATGTAGCCGGAATGGCGATGGTAGCCGCCGTGCGACACCATGAGCCCGATTTCGTGCAGTCGCGCGGCCCAGCCAAGAAAGCGCAGGTCATTTTCATCGCTGCCACCGCTGGCTGCCAGCAGTTTCAGCGCCACCTGCTTGACGCGCTCGGCCTGCCGGGTGTCGATGTGGTAGCGGCGCATGAATTCGTCCACCGTCGCCTCGCGCATATCGTGCTGGTGGAAGCGGCCCAGCAGATCGTACAGAATGCCTTCGCGCATGGCGGTTTCGGCGACATCCATGTGCTCGATTTCAAGTTCGGCGAACAGCCCCGCCATGATGGCAAAGCCGCCGGCGATCACCGGACGGCGGTCGCGCGTCAGTCCGGGCAGATCGAGCGCGTCGACATGCCCGGCCTTGATGAATTGGCTGCGCAGCCTGGCGAGGCCGTCGGCGGTGATACCGCATGTCGACCAGCCGCTCTGCTCGATGATTTCGCGCAGCGCGCGCGCGCTTCCGCTGGAGCCCACCGCCTGCTGCCAGTTGCCCCGGGAAAACTGCCGGGCGATGCGCTCGACCTCGACGCGCGCGCTCATCTCGGCGGCTTTCAGCGTGGCCTTGTCGATGACACCGCC
The DNA here is from genome assembly GCA_035436705.1 of Thiobacillus sp. Lineage (GTDB taxonomy): Bacteria > Pseudomonadota > Gammaproteobacteria > Burkholderiales > Thiobacillaceae > Thiobacillus. The sequence goes on from DAOMWT010000004.1 coordinate 2,304, forward strand.
GGCAAAGAAACGCAGTGAGAAATTGACGCAGCCCATGTGCAGGCTTTCGCGCTCGTGCGGCTTCAGGCCCTGGCCGATGATGACTTCGGTGGAGCCGCCGCCGATATCGACCACCAGCCGCCGCTCGGGCGAGGCCGGCAGCGAATGCGCGACGCCGAGATAGATCAGCCGCGCTTCCTCACGCCCGGCGACGATTTCGATCGGATGGCCGAGCGCGGTCTCGGCCAGTGGAAGGAATATGTCGGCATTCCTGGCGACGCGCAGGGCCGAGGTGCCAACGCAGCGGATTGCGTCGGGCGACAGCCCGCGCAGGCGCTCGCCGAAACGCTGCAGACAGGCCAGCGCGCGCGCCTGCGTCGCTTCGTCGAGCAGCTTGTCCTCGCCGAGGCCGCCGGCCAGGCGCACGGTTTCCTTCAGCGAATCGAGCGGATACAGCTGGTCGCCGGCCACCCGCGCCACTTCCAGGCGGAACGAGTTGGAGCCGAGATCGACCGCGGCAAGCGTGTTGTAGGTTTTCATGCAACTGCGCCAAAGAAGAGGTAGGCCATGCCGATGGCGGCGAAAATGCCGGCAACGTCGGCGATCAGCCCGCAGGCAACCGCGTGACGCACCCGGCGGATGCCGACCGCGCCGAAGTACACCGCCAGCACGTAGAAAGTGGTCTCGGTGCTGCCCTGCACGATGGAGGCGAGCCGGCCGGCGAACGAATCCGCGCCGTAAACCTGCATGGTGTCGATCATCATGGCACGCGCGCCGCTGCCGGAAAACGGCTTCATCAGCGCGGTCGGCAGCGCGTCGACCCAGCGCGCGTCGAAGCCCAGCGCCAGTACCGCGCCGCGTATCCCGCCCATCAGCAGGTCGAGCGCGCCGCTGGCGCGGAACACGGCGATGGCCACCAGCATCGCGACAAGATACGGAATGATGGTAACCGCCGTGTGAAAGCCCTCCCTGGCACCCTCGATGAAGGCCTCGTAGGCGTTGACGCGGCGGCGCACCGCCATCAGTAGAAAGGTGGCGATGAGGCCGAACAGCAGCACGTTGCTCAGTATCGACGACTGCCGCGTCATCGCCGCGGCGTCGAGGCTGCCGAAATACGCGACCATGCCGCCGACCAGCGCGGTCGCGCCGCCGAGATACACGAGCGTGACGCGGTTCCACAGGTGGAGCTTCTGGAACAGGCCGGTGACGAAGAGGCCGACCAGGGTGCCGAGGTAGGTGGTGATCAGCAGCGGAACGAATACATCGGTGGGGTCGGCGGCGCCGAGCTGTGCGCGGTAGGTGAAGATCGTCACCGGCAGCAGGGTGACCGATGCGGTGTTGATCACCAGGAACAGGATCTGCGCATCGCTCGCGGTGTCGCTGGAAGGGTTGAGTTTCTGCAGTTCCTGCATCGCCTTGATACCCAGAGGGGTGGCCGCATTGTCCAGTCCCAGCATGTTGGCGCCCATGTTCATGGTCATCGCGCCGAGCGCAGGATGGTTGGGCGGCACCTCGGGAAACAGCCGCCTGAACAGCGGCGCCAGGCCGCGCGTCAGCAACTCGAGCATGCCGGCGCGCTCGCCGATTTTCATCACCCCCAGCCATAGCGCCATCACCCCGGTGAGGCCGAGCGCGATTTCAAACGCGGTCTTGCTGCTGTCGAACAGTGCCTTCACCAGCGCGGCGAAGATGTCGGCGTCGCCGAGAAAAACCAGTTTGAATGACGCAATCAGAAAGGCGGCGAGAAAAAAGCCGACCCATAGCGCGTTGAGCATGGAGCCTTACGCCACCCAGCCTGCGATGACGATCAGCAGCCCCGCCGCCAGCCAGATCACCAGGCCGCGCCAGATCATGCTGACCGCGCTGTCGATGTAATCGGCATCGGGCACCTGGCCGGTGCCGAGTTCGGGCCGCCATACGGTATCGTCCCCCACACTGAGGCTCTGTCCCAGCCGCACGCCCATGGCGCCGGCGCCGGCGGCGAGCACCACGCCCTCTTCCGGCTCCGGCCAAGTGGCCGCCTGAGTGCGCCAGCAATAGGTGGCGTCCTCGAAATTGCCGGCAATGGCATAGGTCAGCGCGGTCAGTCGCGCGGGCAGCCAGTTGATGACATGGAAGGCCCGCTGCGCGTACGCGCCGAAGCGTCCCTGGGTCGCGATCCAGCGCCGCGCCAGAATCGAGGCGGCACGGAACAGCACCGCGCCGGCCGGGCCCAGCGGCACCAGCAGCACGAACCAGAATAGCACGCCGAACATCTGGCGGTGGCTCGCCGACGTGATCTGCTCGATGGTGACCCGGGCCACTTCGTCAGCACTGAAATGGCTGGCATCGCCGCCGCGCCAGGCGTCGAGGCGCGCGCGCGCGCCCTCGATGTCGCCTGCGCGCAACAGGCGCGCAATCTGCTCGGCGTCGTCGCTGTAGTATTTGAAGCCGAGGGTGAAATACAGCATGGCAACATTCCATACCCAGCCAAGGAATGGGCTGATGCCGTCGAGCGCGATGAAAATCAGCCACACTGCGACCAGCAGCGGCAGCACCGCCAGCATCCAGGCGATGGCGCCATGGCTGTACTCGCCCGCATTGAAGCGGCGCTCCAGCCATTGAGTAAAGCGGGAATAGTGCCGATAGTGCGGCAACGGCCGCCGCAGCGGACGCAGGTGTTCGAGGATGACGGCGGCGAGGACGGAGAAGAAAGCCATCAGCGATTCATTTCCAGGGTAAAGGTGCCGATCCGGTTTGCCTGCCCTGCCGGACGATACAGTTCGACCGTCGGCATGGCGATGGCCCGTCCGCGCGGCGCCAGCGTGTCGGACAGCGCCTGATAGGCCTTGGACGGCGCCAGCAGGACCGCCGCCTGCACCCGGGCGGAAAAGACCGGGCGGCGTTCGATGCGGCCTTCCTGCAGCCCTTCGGGGATCGGGGCGGCGTCAGCCAGGGTATAGCCCAGTTGCGCGCGCACCTTGCCGTTGGCGGCGCGCGGGTCGGAGAGGATCACGCTGATGGTGTCGCCTGCCGCCACCTTGGCAACGGTGAATTTGTCCAGCGCCGTACGCTGCGATTTGCGCATGTCGCTGATCGGACCTTCGTAGTCCAGATACGCGTAGCGATAAGGCCCGGCGTCGGTTTCCGTTACGCTGACGGAGTTGAACCCGCCCCACCACCAGAACACCGCCAGCAGCGGCAATACGAACGCCAGCACAAACGCCGGCCACTGTTTCTTGAGCACGCATGACCCCCTTCTTCCAGCGGATGAAGATACCACAGCCGCACCGGCGCTTTGGTGCCGCGATGCGACGGCGCGCCGGGAACTTCAAGTTTGCGGGAAGAACGGCCGTAAACCGGGTATTTATAATCGATCCACGTTCAGGCCTGCCACTCCATAAGACCCGGTGCCACACAGTCGTCCCCAGGCATGCATGCCGGACGCCCCACTGCGCACCCCGGGGAAATCCGCTGACTGCCACTTATGCCCATTCCCGAAGCGTTTGACCTCCATCCACGGCCGATGTGGATTTACGATCTGGAAACCCTGCGATTTCTGGCGGTGAACGCTGCAGCGGCGGCGTATTACGGTTATTCCCGCGCCGACCTGCTGGGCCTGGCAACCCACGACCTCTGCCCGGCCGTAGCCATCTACGCGAAACCTGAACCGAACGGACTGACGCCGCCGCGCCATCTCATTTCGCAGCCGTTGACGTTTCAGGGCCGGGCCGCCGAGATGGTGCTCGCGCTTGACGCCGGCGAGCAGGAGCGTGCTGCGATGCTCGCGGATTTCCGCAAAATCCTGCTGAAGATCGCCGAGCAGAGCGCCAGCGGGCCCGGCGAACGCGATCAGATCCGATGGCAGCCTGCCCTGCTGGAAGCCGGCATTGCGCATCTGAACGACATCGTTCTCATTGCCGAGGCCGGACCCATGGGCGATCCAGGCCTGCGCACTGCGTTTGTCAACGATGCGTTTGAGCGCCTCACCGGTTATCGGCGCGATGAAGCGCTGGGGAAATCACCCCGTTTCCTGCAGGGTCCGCTGACCGACCCGGCCGAACTGGAGCGCATCCGCCAGGCGCTGGGAAAATGGCAGCCGCTGCGCAGCGAGCTCATCATCCACACCAAAAGTGGCGAAGCCATCTGGATCGAATTCGACATCGCCCCGGTTGCCGGCGCCGCCGGCCGCTACACCCACTGGGTGGCGGCGGGGCGCGACATCACCGAGCGCAAGCAGGCCCAGCAGGCGCTGCATAAAAGCGAGCAGCGGTTCAAAAGCGTCGCTCGTACCACCACTGACACCATCTGGGACTGGGACCTGGTTTCCGATCGCATCTGGTGGAACGAAGGCATGCAAAGCGTGTTTGGCTACACGCCCGCCGACCTGCCGGCGGACAGTCTCGCCTGGGCGCGCCGCATCCACCCGGATGACCAGGAACGCGTGGCGCAGGGCATCCATCAGGCGATCGATTCAGGCAAGGAAAGCTGGTCCGCCGAATACCGCTTCCAGCATCAGGACGGCCGCTATGCCTATGTGCTGGATCGCGGCTCGGTGATTCGCGACAGCAGCGGACGGGCGATCCGCATGATCGGCGGAATGGCCAACCTCACCACCCGCAAGGAAGCCGAATTGGAACTCGCCCGCCTCAACCGCGCGCTGCACGTGCGCAGCGCCTGCAATGAAGCCCTGATTCGCGCCACCGACGAAAGCGAACTGCTGCACGAGATCTGCCGCATTGCCGTCGATGTGGGGGGCTACCGCATGGCCTGGGTGGGGTTTGCGCAGGAGGATGCCGCGCAATCGGTGCGTCCCATGGCCCATGCCGGCGATGGCGCAGGCTATCTGCACGACATCCAGCTCAGCTGGTCCGCAGACAAGGCGACCGGGCGCGGCCCGGTGGGGCGGGCCTTGCGCAGCAGAGAGGTCGTGATCGTCGAGGACCTGACCCACGACCCCGGCTTCCAGCCATGGCTCGATGCCGCAGTGCGCCATGGCTACCACAGCCTGGTGGTGCTGCCGCTGCACGATGCGCAGCGCAGCTATGGGATTTTCGCCCTGTTCGCGCCCGAAGTGGCCCACATCGGCGCCGACGAAATGCGCCTGCTGCAGGAATTGACCGACGATCTGGCTTTCGGCATCGCCATGCTGCGCAGCCGCCGCGAGCAGGACCGGATTCAGGCCGCCGTGATCAAAATTGCCGCTGGCGTCTCCGCCAGCACCGGCACGGCGTTTTTCGAGGAGCTGGTGATCAACATGGCCGACGCGCTGGGAGCCGCCGCCGGATTCATCGCCCGTTTCCAGCCCGGCACACTGCATTCGGCCTGCACCAAGGTGGCGGTCGTCGATGGCCGGCTGATTCCCAACTTCGAATACGAGCTGGCCGGCACGCCCTGCGAAGCGCTGACGGATGCCGTCAATCACGTCATTCCCTGCAGGCTGGATGAGCACTATCCCGATGCGCCCTCGATCGGCCTGCTGGATGCGCAGGCTTATGTCGGGCATCGCCTTGACGATTCGGCCGGCCGGCCGATCGGACAGCTGTTCGTGCTGTTCAGCCATCCCTTGCAGGACACGGCCTTCATCACTTCGACGCTGCAGATTTTTGCCACCCGGGTGGCCTCGGAACTCGAACGCCAGAGCGCCGATGCACACATCCGCCAGCAGGCCTCGCTGCTGGACAAGGCACAGGATGCCATTATGGTGTGCGGTCTTGACGGCCTTGTCCGCTACTGGAACAAGGGCGCCGAACGCTTGTATGGCTGGACGCGCGACGAAGTCATCGGCCGGTCGATCGAACCCCTGTTGTACGGCGATCCGGCAGTTTCCCGCGAAAACATCTGCAAAGCGGTGGGCCAGGGTGAATGGAGCGGTGAGATCGCCCAGCGGCAAAAAGACGGCAATGCACTCATCGTCGAGGCATATTGGACCCTGCTGCGCGACGAGCATCAGCTGCCCGACGCTATCCTGGCAATCAATACCAACATCACCGAACGCAAGGCCGCCGAGCGCAAAATCCAGCATCTGGCGTTTTACGATCACCTGACCGGCCTGCCCAACCGCCAGCTGCTGCGCGACCGCCTGCAGCATGCACTGGCGGTCGAGGCGGACTGCAAGATGGTGGGCGCGCTGCTGTTCATCGACGTCGACAACTTCAAGACCCTGAACGACACGCTGGGCCACGCCATCGGCGATCTGCTGCTGCAGCAGATCGCCCAGCGCCTGCAGCACTGCCTGCGCCAGGGCGACACCCTGGCGCGCCTGGGCGGCGACGAGTTCGTCATCGTACTGGAAAATCTGGCCGCCACGCCGCACCAGGCGATGGCGCTTGCCACCCAGGTCGGCGAAAGCATCCTGGCCGGCTTCACATCCCCCTTCCATCTGGCCGGCTATGTGCACCACTGCACCTCAAGCATCGGCATCTCGCTCCTGAACGACCATGCTGTTTCACTCGACGAACTGCTGCAACGCGCCGATCTCGCCATGTATCAGGCCAAGGCCCATGGCCGCAATACCCTGCGTTTTTTCGACCCGGCCATGCAGGCGCTGGTCGCTGCACGGGCCGAACTGGAAGCCGATTTGCGCGAGGCCCTGCAACAACAGGCGTTCGCACTGCATTATCAGGCGCAGGTCGACAGCCTGGGACGCATCTGCGGCGCCGAAGCCCTGTTGCGCTGGCAGCATCCTGCGCGCGGCTGGATGCCCCCCGCATCGTTCATACCCCTGGCCGAAGAAACCGGCCTGATCCTGACGCTCGGGTTCTGGGTCCTGGAAACCGCCTGTGCGCAGTTGGCGGCCTGGGCGGCCCTGCCCTACATGGCGGATCTCGGCGTAGCGGTGAATGTCAGCGCGCGGCAGTTCCGCCAGCCGGATTTCGTCGCCCAGATCCTGCAGGTGCTCGACCGCAGCGGCGCCGATCCGCGCCGGCTCAAACTCGAGCTGACCGAAAGCCTGCTGGTTGACAACCTGGACGAAACCATCGTCAAGATGAGTGCGCTCAAGGCACGCGGCATCGGCTTCTCGCTCGACGACTTTGGCACCGGCTATTCCTCGCTCGCCTATCTGAAGCGGCTGCCGCTGGACGAGATCAAGATCGACCAGTCGTTTGTACGCGACGTGCTGACCGACCCTAACGATGCCTCCATCGCGCGCAGCATCGTCGCCCTGGGGCAGAGCCTGAATCTGGCCGTGGTGGCCGAGGGCGTGGAAACCGATGCGCAATACGCTTTCCTGGCCGAGCATCACTGCCACACCTATCAGGGCTATCTGTTCAACAAGCCGCAGCCCGCGGGAATCTTCGAAGCCTGGGTGCTGAAGCAGCGCTGCTGACGCGGCTCACGGGCCGGCGCCCGGCGGAACCGAATGCTTATAATGCAGCTCACTGTCGGGAGCCTGCCATGATCCTTCGCCTGTTCGCCCTGCTGTCGCTGATCCTGCTGCCTGCCGCACACGCGGCCCCGCCCGTCAACATGATGGAGGCGACCGTACCGATGAAAGCGGTGCGCCTGGGCGCCCACAGCTACTTCGTGCAGGGCCTGCCTGGCGCGGCGTCCAGCGAAAACCAGGGTTTCATGTCAAACGCCGGATTCGTCGTCACGCGCGATGGCGTGGTCGTGTTCGACGCGCTGGCCTCGCCGCCGCTGGCCGAGAAACTCGTCGGCCTGATCCGCAAGGTCACCAGGCAGCCGATCAGGCGGGTGATCGTCAGCCACTACCACGCCGACCATTTCTACGGCCTGCAGATATTCAAGGCGCTGGGCGCCGAAATCTGGGCGCACCGCGCCGCCGAAGGCGCCACCCGCAGCGAAGGCGCGGCCGCGCGCCTCGCCCAGCGCAAGGAAGTGCTGTTCCCGTGGGTGGACGAGCACACCCGGCTGCTGGAAGCCGACCGTTTCCTGGAAGGCGACACCGATTTCGAGATGGGGGGGCTGCACTTCGCCCTGCGCCATGTCGGCCCGGCCCACTCCAGCGAGGACATGGCGATGCTGGTCCGGGAGGACCGCGTGCTCTACGCCGGCGACCTGGTGTTTCGCGGCCGCGTGCCGTTTGTCGGCGACGCCGACAGCCGCGCCTGGATCGCCGCGCTGGACAAGCTCATTGCCCTGAAGCCCCGCGTCCTGATACCCGGCCACGGCGCGCCCTCGCGCGTCCCGCGCAGCGACCTCGTCTTCACCCGCGACTATCTGCAGTTCCTGCGCGCCCGCATGGGCCAGGCCGCACGCGATCTCGTTCCTTTCGACGAAGCCTATGAGCAGACCGACTGGTCGAAATACCGTTCCATGCCGGCCTTCGACGAAGCCAACCGCGTCAATGCCTACAACCAGTACTTACGGCTGGAACAGGAAGGCGCCGGGGAATAGGCAACCCGCGTGCACGGGCTGCACCGCCTGTTGCGCAAACCACTTCATAAAACGGGACAATGGACGTTAATAAGGAAATTGACTAAACCTTATTGACCTCATGCTCTGCTCCCCGGAAGAACTCCTGCAAAAAAACCTGGCCCTGTCGAGCACATGGCAGCGGTACCGGGTAGCGCCGAGCTTCGAGAGCTTCGTCGAGCTGGCGGTATCGATCAACAGCTTCACCGAGTTCCTCATCGACAAGGGCATCACGGCTCTGCACCACGCCAGCCATCAGCTGGAGCAGGTCACGCTGACGCTGTTCCATACGGATGTGGCGCATCCGCTGCCGCACGCTGCGCTGGACGATCTCAACGAACGCATCCTCGCGCTGGACCGCATGACGCAGACCCATGCCGCGGCCAGCGCCGGCCTGGATGGGCAGACCCATGATCTGCAGCCTGCCGCCGCCGAGACCATGCGGATGAGCCAGACCTGGCTGATCGGGCGGGATCCGGCGGACTGGCAGGCACTGCAGGCGCAGCTCGGCTATTTCGGCATGGCCGCGGAATTCATCGGTTGGGAACAACCCTTACCGGATCATGCGGGCGCCGCCTCCCTGCTGCTGCTCGATCTGGGCAGTCTGCCCGAAGCCGAGTGGCACGGCCGGATCCAGACACTGCGGCAACGGTTTGCAATGGGCCAGCTGATCTGTCTCGGAGTGCGTTCCGATTTCGTGCAGCTGCAGCAGGCCCTGCGGAGCGGCTGCGATAGCTGCCTGATGGCAGACACCCCCGCACACGCCATCGTCGAACACATCATGGAATTGAACGAGCGGCAGGAACAGGAAGCGTATCGCGTCCTGATCGTGGAGGACTCCAGGACAGCCAGCCACCTGATCCGGCGCACGCTGGCGGAAAACCATATCGTCTCCGAGATCGTCAACGATCCGCGCCAGACGCTGAACATGCTCAAGCAGTTCAATCCGGATCTGATCCTGATGGACATGTACATGCCGAACTGCACCGGCGTCGAAGTCGCGCGCATCATTCGCCAGCACGACGAATTCCTCAGCACGCCCATCGTCTACCTGTCCGGCGAGACCAATGTCGCGCTGCAGGTCGACGCCATGCGGCTGGGCGGCGACCACTTCCTCACCAAGCCGTTCAACCCGGTGTTTCTCAACGCCATCGTCAAAAGCAAGATCGAGCGTTACCGCACGCTGCGCCGCACCATGTACCACGACAGCCTGACCGGCCTGCTCAATCACTCCAGCGGCAAGCACATGCTGGATATGCTGTTGTCGGGGGTGGCGCACGAAGGCGGCTTCCTGTCCGTGGTGATGATGGACATCGACCATTTCAAGCAGGTCAACGACACCTACGGCCATCCCGTCGGCGACCAGGTCATCCGCAGCCTGTCGTGGCTGCTCAAGCAGCGCCTGCGCAAGCACGACATCCTCTGCCGTTACGGCGGCGAGGAGTTCCTGATCGGCCTGCCGCACACCGATTCCGAACAGGCCTTCGCCGTCATGGACCGCATTCGCCAGGACTTCGCGCACATCCGCCATCCGTATCGCGACACCCATTTCCACGCCAGCGCCAGCGGCGGCATCGCCACCTATCCGCTGCATCAAACCGGCGACGCGCTGATCAAGGCGGCGGACGAAGCGCTCTACCAGGCCAAGCACGACGGCCGCAACCGCATCCACGCCGACGAGAACTAGGGCCGGCTGGCGTTCAGCCCAGGATCAGTTTCAGGCCGATCAATATCGTCACGATTTCAAACGCCCGCTTGATCCACAGATTGCCTTTCTTGATCGCCAGGTGGCTGCCCAGATAGCCGCCGATGAGCGAGCCTGCCAGCAGCGCCGGCATCCAGTCCCACGCCACGGTGCCGATCGCGCCCAGCACCAGCGCGCCGGTGCCGTTCCATATCAGGCCGCAGAGGATCAGCGTGTAGGCCACCGCGCGGGTGTAGTCGAGCCCGAAATAGCGAATCAGCCAGATCGTGAGAAACAGCCCGGTGCCGCTGGTGATCGAGCCATTGAGGAAGCCGACGATGAAGAGCCCGGCCATGCCGCCGGCCAGCGCCGCGCCCTGCCGGTGCCTGGGCGTGTGCTCCAGCCCGAGCCGGGGCTTGAATACCGAATACAGCCCCAGTCCGAGCGTCAGCAAGCCCAGCGACAGCGTGGCGATGCGCTCGGGGACATGCAGGATCGTCGCCGCGCCGAGCACTACGCCGGGCAGGCCGGCGCCGAGGATGAGCAGCGAGAAACGACGTTCGAGATGCGATTCCTTGAGGTGCCTGAGCGTCGCCCCCAGGCCGAGCGCCACGCTGGCGACCTTGTGGGTGGCCAGCGCAATGCCGAACGGCAGCCCCAGAAAAATCAGCATGGGGAACTGGATCAGCCCCGCTCCGCCGCCCGACAGGGCCGAAAAGAAATTGGCCGCCAGCGAGGCGACGAACAGAATCAGGTGGTCGAACACGCCTGGTCGCGTTAAAGCCGCGCCTAGGCGGTAACGCCGATTTCGGCCGGCAGCCTGGCGTAGACCAGTTTCAATTCCGCCGCGGCGATGGCCTCCAGCAGCCGGTCGGCCATCGCCGCCTCGACGAAGAATTCCACCACCACCGGCAGCTCGCCCGCGAGCTCGAAAAAGCCCGCGTCGCGGCGCCCGTGGCGACCGAACCCGGCCAGCGCGCGAAATGCCGAGCCACCGCCGATGCCCAGTGTTTTCGCGGTATCGAGCAGCCATTCGTAGGTCGGCTTGCCGCGATGGCGGCTGGCTTCGGAGACAAACACCTGCAGGCAGACCGTGTTCATTTGAAAAGCCTCAGCGAATAAAATCCCAGCCCGGTGGCGACGAAGGAGCCCGCCATGTGGGCAAGCGCGATCGAACCGCCGGTAAGCCACAGGCCGCGCATCAGCGCAGAGACGACTTCGGCGGAAAACGTGGAAAACGTGGTCAGCCCGCCGAGCAGGCCGGTGATGAGGAACAGCCGCGCTTCCGGCGGCACGCCGGGATGCTCGGCAAACCAGGCGATGACCAGGCCGATGCAGTAGCCGCCGATCAGGTTGGCGGCCAGCGTGCCGAGCGGCATCGCGGGAAACAGCGGATTGAGCCACAGCCCCAGCCCCCAGCGCAACCACGCGCCGATGGCCGCCCCCAGGCCGATGGCGAGGAAGGCGGTCATGGCTGGAACGCGACGGGCGGCATCATGCGCGCATTCTAGGGCGTGTTGACACTAATTTCACGCCCGCGACGAGGCCGATTCGGGATGCAGGCCGCGAAGCGAGACGCGCAGCAGTGTCGTTCACTGCAAGCGGCTCGCGACAAAGGCATGCGCCCGAATCGGCCCGTCCCTTCGGGTTGCCCCGAGAAAGCACGTCTGCGGCGTTGCGCCGCTTGGCAAGGGATGGCCCTTGCCGGCGCGACGCGCCTTGCATCCATCGCTTTCTCGCGGCAACGCAGACGCGAAATTAGTGTTAACACGCCCTGGCCGACGGCCCCGGAGTCAAGCACTTACATCGCGTCCTTGATGATCTCGGTGAGCAGCTTCTCGACTTCGCCGAGCGCCTTTTTCAGCGCGGGATTTTTCGTTGCGGCCGGCTTGCGGTAGGCCATGTAGACCGTCTTGTCGCCGGGAATCGTATACACCGCCACGCTGTAGGGGCACATCATGATCGCGTGCGGGTCGGCCTCCATCATCTTGCGTGAAATCGTGGCGCTGCAAAATTCGAACTGCTCGGCGTTCTCGTACACCAGCCGGGTCTCGCCGATATCCTTGCCGGTGCGCTCCAGCATCGCGGCAATCTTGTTGGTGTTGGTGATTTTCAGGCCCTTGCCCTCGATCGCCATCTGGAGCGAATCGCGCACATCCTGGAACGTTCCCTGCGTCTTGAACAGCACGCTGTAGCTTTCCGCGGCCAGCGCAGAAAACGGCAGGCAGAGCATCGCGCACACGGCAAGTATTTTTTTCATGACAATCTCCTTCGATTAAGAACCTTATTTTTAGGCGCCTACAGCGGGATAACAATGGTCGTTTGTTACGCCGCCCCTTTGTTAAACTGGAACCCATGAATTCCATGCTCAAGGCCGATGGCCGCTTCTGGCTGACCCTGGACGGCAGAAACTTCCTCGGGCGCGGACGCGTCGAACTGCTGCAGCGCATTCGCGAAACCGGGTCCATTTCCAAGGCTGCCAAGACGATGAAAATGAGCTACAAGGCCGCGTGGGATGCCGTCGATGCAATGAACACCGCCTGGGGCAGCCCGATCGTCGAAAGCGGGCCTGCGGGAAGCCGCCTGACCGGGGATGCAGAACGGCTGATTGCGGCGTTTCAGAAGGCCGAGGCGCAGCATGCGGCATTCATGGTGAAACTGGCGGAGAGTCTGCCGCAGCGTACGCCATAAGCAAATTACCGGGCCCACCGCCGGCCGGCTCATCCCTGTGTCCCGGCCGGATTGGGGCCGGTTTTATAAAATTCCAGCGGCACGCTGCGTTTGGCGATGGCCGGCTTCAGTTTCCCGACGACGTGCATTTCGCACGCCTTGCAGTCGAAACGCAGGGTGAGTTTTTCGCTGCCGTTGATCAGCGTCAGCGGGGCGGCGCGCAGCGTGCCCTGCACGCCGGTGACGCCCTTGGCCTGCTTCGGGCACAGACTCAGCGAATAGCGCACGCAGTGCCTGGTGATCATCAGCGAGACGTCGCCGGTTTCCTCGTGGCTCTCGTAGGCGGCGGCGATGACCCGGACGCCGTGCTTCGCATAGAAGTCGCGCGCCTTGTGGTTGTAGACGTTGGCGAGATAGGTCAGCGTGTCCTCCGGGTAAATCGCCGGCGGCTCGACCGCCTGCGCGCGCGGAGGGCGCCGGTACGCCGCGGCACGCACGGCTTCCAGCGCGGCGACGGCGTCGCGGCGCAAGGCATTGAGGCAGGACGCGGGGATGAACCAGGGCTGCGCCAGTTCCAGCGCGATCCCCATCGGGGCAAAGTGTGTAGCGCCAAGCTTGCCGAGGTGCTCGCGCAAGCTGGCCTCGGCCTTGGCCGCATCCCTGGCCGGCTCCCTGGCATGCGCTGCTTCTTCCGTGACGCTGTGGCCGTCTTCGTCGGTCAGCGTCAGCGCGAATCCGGCTGCGGTTTCGTCAAGCCGCAACCACACCCCGATACGGCGCTCGCTGGAAGGCCTGTCGAGCAGGCGCATCCAGTTCATGTCGCGGTTGCGGTTGACTTGCGTGCCCGCACGCAAGTCCTTGCAGCCCGCCGGCGGATCTTTCGGGTACACCCGCCACACCCCCTCGCCCACTTGCTCGGCGCGGTTGATCGCCAACCCGGCCAACTCTTTCTGCAAGGTGTAGTAGCACAGGCCGTCGCCGTTGTTGAGCACGGTGCCGGGCGAATCGGTGTCGATCTCGACCCATTTGTCGCCGACCTTCTTCACATGCCCGATCGGCAGGCCGGGGTTCTTCGGCGTGTCGAACGCGCCGATGTCGTCGCGGCGGCCGCCGACGAAGTAGTCGGTGAATTCGCGGTTGAAGTTCTGCTCGGGGTCGGGGGTGAAGGCGAATGTGGTGCGACCCGCAGACGCGCGCGCGAATTCCGGGCGGCGTTCGATGATCTGGTCGAGCAGCGTGCGGTAATGGGCGGTGATGTTCTTCACGTAGCCCATGTCCTTGTAGCGGCCCTCGATCTTGAAGCTGCGGATGCCGGCTTCGATCAGCGCTTCGAGATTGGCGCTCTGGTTGTTGTCCTTCATCGACAGCACGTGTTTGTCGTGCGCGACGATGCGCCCTTCCATATCGGTGACCTGGTACGGCAGGCGGCAGGCCTGCGAGCAGTCGCCGCGGTTGGCGCTGCGCCCGGTATGGGCGTGGCTGATGTAGCACTGGCCGCTGTAGGCGACGCACAGCGCGCCGTGGACAAAAAACTCCAGCGTGGTTTCCGGCCGCGTGGCAGCGCGGATGGCGGCGATCTGTTTCAGATCGAGTTCGCGCGCCAGCACGATTTGCGAGAGCCCGACGTCCTGCAGGAAGCGGGCCTTTTGCGGGGTGCGGATGTCGGTCTGGGTGCTGGCGTGCAGCTGGATCGGCGGCAGGTCGAGTTCCAGCAGACCCATGTCCTGGACGATGAGCGCGTCGACGCCGGCGTCGTAAAGTTGCCGGATCTGCCGGCGCGCCGGCTCGAGTTCGTTGTCGGCGAGGATGGTGTTGAGGGTGACGAACACGCGCGCGTTGAAGCGGTGCGCGTGGTCGACCAGCCGCGCGAGATCGGCGATCTCGTTGCAGGCCGCGGCGCGCGCGCCGAACGACGGGCCGCCGATGTATACCGCATCGGCGCCGTGGTCGACGGCCGCGATGCCGATGTCGGCATCGCGCGCGGGCGCAAGCAGTTCGAGTTGATGGGGTTCCACGGGGCGGTGTTCCGGACGGCCAAACCGGCATTTTACCGGAGGCCGTCCCGCCCGTCTTATTGCGCCGGCTGCTCTTTGACCGCTTCGATCGCCAGGGCCAGCGTCACCTCGTCGCTCACGTAGGGCGCATTCTTGCCCATGTTGAAATCCGAACGCTTGATTTGGGTGGTCGCGTTGGCGCCGCAGGCTTCCACTTTCAGCATCGGATGCGGCTGACACTTGAAGTGGGTGATGTCGAGCGTCACCTGTTTCGTCACGCCCTTGATCGTCAGGTCGCCCACCAGGCTCACCGGCTGATCGCCCCTGAACGCCATCTTGTCCGACTTGAACGTGATCGTCGGGTACTTGGCGGTGTCGAAGAAATCGGCGGCCCGGAGGTGTTCGTTGAACAGCGCATAGCCGGTGTTGACCGAGGTGGCGTCGATGGTCACGATGGCCGACCCGGCTTTCGCGGCGCGATCGAGCACCACCTTGCCGCTGGTCTTGTCGAATTTGTGAGTCTGGTTGGAGAAGCCGAGGTGGTTGTAGCTGAAATGCGGGTAGGTGTGGCTGTTGTCGATGACGAAGGTTTCGGGCGCGGCCTGGGCAGTTGTGGCGAAGGCAACAAGTGCGGCGAGGGTGGCAAGACGTTTCATGCAAAGCTCCTTGGGAAGAATGAACAACGGGTTAGTTGCCGGTGGCGGCAATGCGGAATTTCACCTTGACTTCGTTGGCGACAGTGGCGACGTCGGCCCACATGCCTTCGCCGATGCCGAAGTCCAGGCGCTTGAGAACGAATGTGCCGTCGAACGTGGCGGCCGCCTTGCCTGGCACGAACGTCACCGGCACGGCCAGCTCGCGGCTTCTGCCCTTGAGCGTGAGCGTGCCGCGCATTTCGTAACGGTTGCCGCCCAGCGGGCGAATCTGGCTGGAGACGAAAGTCGCTTTCGGATAGGCGCTGCGGTTGAACCACAGCTTGCCGGCGGATTCGTCGTCGGCCTCGGGCGAACCGGCGTCGATGCTGGCCAGGTCGATTTCGATCTTCGCGCTGGCGGCTTCGGGCCTGGCCGGATCGAAAGCCATCTGCGCCGCGAAGCGCTTGAAGCCGCCCTGCACCGGCACGCCCATCTGGCGGAATTCGAAGCCGATGCTGCTCTGCTTCGGCAAGACCGTATGGTATTCCACCGCATGCGCCGCCGGCGCGACGAGCGCCGCAAGCAACGTGAACAAGGCTGGATTCGTCCAGATGCGTTTCATGTGCACTCCTGTTTATTCCAGCCCATGCGCTGCAGGAAAGGCCGGCGTTCGATGAAATGGTGCTGCAGGGCCGCGCCCACGTGCATGATGACCAGAGCCAGCAAGGTGAAGTTCAGGGCTTGGTGCACCCCGGCAAGCAGGTCGCCCAGCTCGCGATTCTTTTCGACCAGATCGGGCAGCGGCAGCACGCCGAACCACACGGTCTGAAAGCCTTTGGCCGAACTCATCAACCAGCCCGACAGCGGAATCGCGATCATCAATACGTACAGCAGGCCATGCACAGCCTGACTTGCCCGGCGCTGCCAGGCAGCCATGTCGCTCGGCAAGGGCGGCGGCGTATGCGTCAGCCGCCACGTCACGCGCAACGCCACCAGCATCAACAGCGTGATACCGATCCATTTGTGATAGCTGTAGAGCTTGAGCTTGCCGGGCGACAGCGGCAGTTCGTGCATGTACACGCCAAGTGGAAACGCCACAAAAATCAGCAGTGCCACCAGCCAGTGCAGGACGATGGCCGGGGTCGAATAACGCATTCCGGCGGTCATGTCGCCTCCTTGCTGAAAGCCTGTTTCAGTACACGCAAGGCGGTTTGTACACGCTTGTGTTCGGCCGCGCTCGTTCCGGCAAAACACGCCCCCAGATGCGCCATGTGCGCCGGAAAGATCCTGGCGAACAAGGTTTCCCCCGCCGGGGTCAGACGAATGATCTGGCAGCGGCGGTCGCTGTCGTGCGCAACGCGCTCCACCCAGCCATGATCGACCAGGCGGTCGACCACGCCGGTGAGCGTGCCCTTGGTGATGAGGGTTTTTTCGCCGAGCTCGGTGGCGGTCATCCCGGCGGTGTTGCCGAGCGTGGCGACGATGTCGAACTGCGGCGGCGTCAGGCCCTGCGCGCGGATGTCCGCGGCGGAATACGCTTCGAATGCCTGATAGCACTGCACCAGGGCTTGCACGGTCGGCATGTATTCGGCTTGCGGTTTCATCTGACGCCCATTTAGTTCTAACTAGAACCAAATTTAGTTCTAGTTAGAACCAATGTCAAGCTTTTTATGAAATCCGATCCCACGCTGCCGGATCGAAACCGGCCACATCGTCAGCCTTGCAATCCGACCGACGTCATGAATGCGACCGCTCTTCCCCTCCGTCGCCCATGCTGTATGCGGTGGCGACCCGGCCCGCATGCGGTGGACGAACGGTGCACTGCCTGTTGCCGAGCGCGTACGGGAATGGAATATCGGGGGCTTGAAAGGGCGCCATCCATGGCGCAGAGGAGATGCGCCGGCCTGCTCTTACTGGCTGGCCCGGCGCAGAACAATGACTCAGGGCGTGTTCCAGCGCGCCACAGCCGCATCGTCACTGGCGCGCGCATCCACCCAGCGCTCGCCTTCGGGGGTATCTTCCTTCTTCCAGAACGGCGCCTGCGTTTTCAGATAATCCATGATGAATTCGCAGGCGGCGAAGGCTTCGCCACGGTGCTGGCTGGCCACCGCCACCAGCACGATGGGATCGCCCGGCAGCAGGCGGCCGATGCGGTGGATCACCGTCACGTCGAGCAGCGTCCAGCGCGACTTCGCCTCGTCGACCAGGGCCGCCAGCGTCTTCTCGGTCATGCCCGGATAGTGCTCCAGCGTCATCGCCTGCACGCCGCTACCCTCGTTGCGGTCGCGCGCCAGGCCGACGAAACTGGCGATGGCGCCGATATCGGTGCGGCCGCGGCTCATCGCGTCAACTTCGGCGCCGAGGTCGAAAGTCTCGCGCTGGATAACAATCTTCACGCCACTAGCCTCCGGTCACCGGCGGGAAAATCGCGACTTCGGCGTGTTCCGGCAAGCGCGCATCGAGCGCGACCAAGTTCTGGTTGACCGCCACCCGGAACGCCCTGCCCGCCGCCAGTTCCTCCGCCCACACGTCGCCGCGCGACTGCAGGTGCACCACCAGATCGGCCGCTGTGGCACCGCTGAAATCCATGGCTTCCTCGGCCACGCCGAAGCGCTCGCGCAGGCGGGCGAAATACAGTACACGCAGTTTCATGTCAGCAACTCCGAAAAAGGAATGAAGCGCACCCAGTCGCCCGGCTGCACGGTCTGGCCGATGGCAAGGTCGACCAGCCCATCGGCCCAGGTGCACGAGGTCAGCACCCCCGAGCCCTGGTTCGGGAACAGCGCCAGTTTGCCGTTCGGCTGAAGCTGCGCGCGCAGGAATTCGCGCCGCGCGCCCGGCCTGCTCCAGGTGAAATCCGCCGGCACGGCGAACGCGCGGTACAGCACGTCGGCCGCGCCCATGCGCTTGAGCAGAAACGGCCGCACGAACAGGCAGAAGGTGACGAAGGCCGATACCGGATTGCCGGGCAGGCCGATGAAGTCGGCGTCGTTCACCCGCCCGTAGACGATCGGCTTGCCGGGCTTCATCGCCACTTTCCACATCTCGACCCGGCCGAGTTTCTCGACTGCGGCTTTCACGAAATCGGCCTCGCCCACCGAGACCCCGCCGCTGGTGATGACGACGTCGGCAACGCTGGCGGCGCCGGCCAGTGCGACCTCGGTCGCCTCCAGCGTATCCGGCACGATGCCGAGATCGATCAGTTCGCAGCCGAGGCCGTTCACCAGCCCGGTCAGCGTGTAGCGATTGGAGTTGTAGATCTGGCCAGGTTGCAACGCGAGGCCCGGCGTCACCAGTTCGTCCCCGGTGAAGAAACATGCCACTTTCAGACGCCTGAACACAGGCAGCTCGGCCAGCCCGACCGACGCGGCAAGCCCCATTTCGGCCGCGCCGATGCGGCTGCCGGCGGCGAGGATCTGCGCGCCGGAGGCGATGTCCTCGCCCGCGCGGCGGATGTTTTCGGCGGGCTGCGGCAGCTTGTTGATGACGACATCCGCGCCGTCTGCGCTGCAGTCTTCCTGCATCAGCACGGCGTCGGCGCCTGGCGGTACTGGTGCGCCGGTGAAGATACGCGCCGCCGTGCCGGGCTGCAGCGGCTGGCCAACCGTGCCGGCCAGGATGCGCTGCGACAGAGGCAGCCGGACGCCCACGCGCGCCACATCGGCAAGGCGTACGGCGTAGCCATCCATCGCGCTGTTGTCCGCCGGCGGCACGGTAATCGAGGAGGTCTGGCGGGTGGCGAGCACGCGCCCGAGCGCCGCAGCGATGGGGACGGTCTCGATTGCGGCCGGGCCGTGCGCGCGTTCGAGCAGGGCATCAAGCAATTGGTCGGCTGAGAGCATGGTTCAGAATGAAGTCCGTAAGGGATGGAATGGCATTGATGTCAATGCAGGGAAAGCCGTCGGGCGGCGCGACGTCGGACGCCACCGCCAGGATATGCGGGTCCTCGGAAAACAGCCAGGGCTTCCCGGTCTCGGCGCGATGCACCTCCAGCTTCGGAATGGGCTCGCGCTTGTAGCCTTCGACCAGCACCAGGTCACACGGCGGCAGAGCCACCAGCAAACCGTCCAGCACAGGCGGCGTGTTGCGGTGCTCGGTCAGCACCGCCGTGCGGTGATCGGAGGCCAGCAGTACCGCTGCCGCACCCGCCTCGCGCGCGCGCCAGCTGTCCTTGCCGGGACGGTCGATATCGAAATCGTGATGGGTGTGCTTGATCACCGCCGTACGCACGCCGCGCGCAGCCAGTTGCGGCAGCACGCGCTCGATCAGCGTGGTCTTGCCGCTGCCGCTGTAACCTGCGATGCCAAATACTTTCATTGCACGATGTCCTCAAGCTTGTTATATTTTTCCATATATAACCCATTCCTGCCAGTCATAGGCGACATCATGAACGCACCCGTTCTCATCGACCAGTTTGGCCGCCGCATCGACTACGTACGGCTGTCGGTTACGGATCGTTGCGATCTGCGCTGCAGCTACTGCATGCCGGAAGGCTTCAATGGGTTTGAAGAACCCGAACACTGGCTCGGCTTCGACGAGATCGAACGTCTGATCGGCGCATTCGCCCGGCTGGGGGTAAGCCGCATCCGCCTCACCGGCGGCGAGCCTCTGCTGCGTCGCAACATCACCGAACTGGCCGGACGCATCGCTGCCCTGCCCGACATTCAGGACCTGTCGCTGTCGACCAACGCCACCCAGCTCGACCGCCATGCGCAGGCGCTGAAGGCCGCCGGCGTGACGCGGCTCAACATCAGCCTCGACTCGCTGCAGCAGGCACGCGTAGAAAAAATCAATGGCCGCGACGTGCTCGCCAAGGTGATGGGCGGGCTGGCGGCAGCGCAGGATGCCGGCTTCGCACCGATCAAGCTCAACATGGTGGCCTTGCGCGGCACCAACGACGACGAGATCGACAAAATGGTCGCCTTCTGCATGCAGCGCGGCTTCGTGTTGCGGCTGATCGAGGCGATGCCGATGGGCGAAACCGGGCGCAATGCCGAATACCTCGACCTGCAGCCGGTGAAGGAGCGCCTGCGTGCGCAGTTCGGTCTGGTCGAAACCACCCTGCCCGGCGCCGGGCCTGCGCGTTACCTCGGCACCCCGGACGGCCATTTCAACGTCGGCTTCATCACCCCCATCTCGCAGCACTTCTGCCAGACCTGCAATCGCATCCGCGTCGCCGTCGACGGCACCGCCTACATGTGCCTGGGCCAGGAAGAGAAATTCGAATTCCGCCCCTTGCTGCGCGGCGGCTGCAGCGATGCCGCGCTCGATGCCGCCATTCTCGAAGCGATCAACCTCAAGCCGGAGCGCCATGAGTTCCGTGAAGCGCCCCACAAGATCCTGCGCTTCATGTCGATGACCGGCGGCTGAGCCGCAGCCTCAATCCGCGCTCACGGTACGAAAGCCGGCGAATGGATCGCGCCGCTCGGGCAAATAGAAATTGCGGAAGCCGGGACGCTTGAGCGACGGATCGGTGACCGGCCCGCCGCCGCGCAATTCCCCGTGCGTGTGAAACCAGGGCTGCGCGTAATCCCGGTAGGGATCGGGCGAAAACCCCGGATACGGCGCAAACGCGTCGCGCAGCCATTCCCACGCCATGCCGCGGCGAAATTCCGGCCGCTGTGTTGCCCGCAGCCACTGCTCTGCGGCGGGCAGCCGCCGCCCCGTCCAGGCAGCACAGGCTTCGGCTTCGTGACGGTTCACGTGCAACATGGGCCGGTCTGCGCCAAGCGGCAGCCAGCGGTCAAAGTGACGAACCTGCCAGGCCGCGTTTTCCCGCCGCCAGTAGACGGGATGGCAGGCGCCGCAGGCGACCCGCCAGGCCCAGCCTGCGTCCGACCACCCCGCGCTGTGCCGATAACCGCCTGCGTCGACAAACTCGGCGAAAACCGCCTCGGACAGCGGGCTCGCGTCGATGTCGAATGCCGGGACCGGCACCGGATGACGCCACTTCTCGTTGTCGAAAATGAAGCCCTCGCCGCTTCCGCTGCCCAGTTCCACCTCGCCCGCGGCGAACGCCAGCCGCTGCGCCGGCAACGCGTCGGCGACGTCGGGCCGCTCGGGCGGCGCATAACCCAGATTCTGGAATGCCATCCACCAAGCCTCGACGTGCATCAGTTCGTGATACAGGCACAACTCGGCGAAATAAGCGAGCGTTTGGTCGAGCCCGCTACGCAGGCGGACGGCCACGGCGGCGGCGACCCGCTCTGCATATTCGTCGACTGCGGCAGGTGCGGGCAAGGCCAGATCCCAGCGGCAATCGTGCGGAACGCTGGAGGAGTCGTACAGCGCGTCGGCCGCCGCCAACAGGCTGGCCGAAAACCCGCCGTCGGGCCGTGCCCGCAGGCACCAGCGCTCCTGAAACCAGACGATGTGCCCGTATTCCCACAGCGGCGGATTCAGATGCGCGGCGCGTGGCCCCAGCCAGCCGTCCGCAGGCAGGCAGTCGATCAATGCCCGCAGTTGGCCGCGCGCCTGCGCCAGCCGATCGATGAGCTGGTTCGCAGTATGGCCGCTGACGGGTCGGGTTCGGTTCATGCTATATAGATGCACTATGTCCAACCGAATTCTAGGCGCCCCTCTCGCAACGGGCGAATTCTGAAAATGAGCAACCCCATTCCCGACCAACCCATCCGATTGACCCAGCTTTCCCATGGCGGCGGATGCGGCTGCAAGATTGCGCCTGCCGTATTGCGGGAAATCCTGGCCGACACGCCCTTCGCTTCGCAGATGGCGACGGCCTATCCCGATCTGCTGGTCGGCATCGAGCACGGCGACGACGCCGCGGTCTACCGCCTCAACGACGAGCAGGCGATCGTGGCGACCACCGATTTTTTCATGCCCATTGTCGACGACCCCTTCGAGTTCGGCCGCATCGCCGCCACCAATGCGCTGTCCGACGTCTATGCCATGGGCGGACGGCCGCTGTTCGCCCTGGCCATCGTCGGCATGCCGATCGGCAAGCTGCCCAACGAGATCATCCGGCAGATCCTCGCCGGCGGCGAAGCGGTGTGCAAGGCGGCCGGCATCCCCATCGCCGGCGGCCATTCCATCGACGCCCCGGAACCGATCTACGGCCTGGTCGGCATCGGCGTGGTGGATCCGCGCAAGGTCAAGAAAAATAACGGCGGCCAGGCCGGCGACCACCTGATCCTCGGCAAACCGCTGGGCGTGGGCATCTACAGCGCGGCACTGAAAAAAGGCCTGCTGAGTGCGGACCAATACGCGGCGATGATCGCCGCCACCACCCAGCTCAACACCGCCGGCGCCGATCTGGCCGCAACTGCGGGCGTGCACGCGATGACCGACATCACCGGCTTCGGCCTGCTCGGCCACCTGCTCGAAATCACCCGGGCATCGAACGTTGCGGCCCAGGTCGGGCTGGGCCGCCTGCCCCTGCTGCCCGGCGTAAGCGAGTTGGCGCAGGGCGGCCATGTCACCGGCGCCAGCCAGCGCAACTGGGCGAGCTACGGCAGCGAAGTGAGCCTGGCCGGCGGTATCGCCGACTGGCAGCAGGCCTTGCTCACCGACCCGCAGACCAGCGGCGGCCTGCTGGTGAGTTGCGCCACCGGGGCGCGCGACACGGTGCTGGAAACCTTCCGGCGGCACGGCTTCGCGCAGGCGGCGGAAATCGGCCGGCTGCAAGCCGGCCGCGATGTTGCGATCACCGTCTGAGTGTCGTTCACCTTTCAGGACTTTCCCGTCGCCGGCGACGATTTGCGCAGCGACGTGCTGGCCGGCCTGACCGCCTGCCCCAAAGCCATTCCGCCGAAATATTTCTATGACGAACCGGGCTGCCGTCTGTTCGAAGCCATTTGTGCGCAGCCCGAATATGCTCTCTGCCGCACCGAACGGGCGCTCATGGCCTCCCGCCTGCCCGACATCGCGACCGCCGTCGGTCCGGTCGACTGCATCGTCGAGCCGGGTGCCGGCGAGTGCAGCAAGGTACGCCTGCTGCTCGACGCCCTGCACCCCGCCCATCTCGTCGTCCTGGACATCGCCGGCGCCCCGCTGGCCGCCGCCGCGCAAGCCCTTTCCCATGCTTATCCGGGCCTTGCCGTCACCGCGCTGGGCATGGATTTCATCCGCGACCTGGAAGCCGCGGCCCCCTGCCTGCCGCCCGGCCGGCGGCTGATCTATTACCCCGGCTCCAGCATCGGCAACTTCCCGCCCGACACGGCGACCGCCCTGCTCGCGCGCTTCCGCCAGCTGGCCGGCGCCGATGGGCACCTGCTCATTGGCTTCGACCTCAAGAAAGATCCGCTGCTTCTGCACGCCGCCTATAACGACGCTGCCGGCATCACCGCCGCCTTCAATCTCAATCTCCTCGAGCGCCTGAACCGCGAGCTGGATGCCGATTTCGACCCCGCCCGATTCCGCCACTACGCCTTCTACAATCCGGTTGCCGGCCGCATCGAGATGCATCTGCTCAGCCTCGCCGCGCAGACGGTGAGCGTAGCGGGCCGGCGTTTCCATTTCGCCCTCGGCGAGACGCTGCATACCGAGTATTCCTACAAGTTCCGCCGCGACGAATTCAGCATGATTGCGGGGAACGCCGGCTGGGCGCTGGCGAACGAATGGGAACAGGAGGGATTCGCTGTCCAGCTGTACGGGTAGGCAGGCGCGCGCCGGACAAGCCGGAATGCGCTTCATGGCGCCCCGGGTAGGCGGGTAACCCTGTCGTCGGGCGGGTCGTGCAAACCCTGCCAGGCTTTAGAATTTCCCCATGCCCAAACTTGAATCGCTGACCTTCGACAACGGCTTTGCCCGCCTGCCGGAAATCTTTTATTCGCGCGTCTGCCCCACGCCCGTCCCCGATCCATATCTCGTCTGCCACAGCCCGCAAGCGCTGGCGCTGCTCGGCCTCGACGACAGCGAAATCGCCCGCCCCGAACTGATCCACACGCTGGCCGGCAATCAATTGCTGCCCGGGATGGACGCGCTCGCCGCGCTGTACGCCGGGCACCAGTTCGGCCATTACGTGCCGCAGCTGGGCGACGGCCGCGCGATCCTGCTGGGCGAGGTGAAGAATGCCGCCGGCGAAGGCTGGGAAGTGCAATTGAAGGGCGCCGGACGCACCCCCTACTCGCGCGGCGGCGACGGCCGCGCGGTATTGCGTTCCAGTATCCGCGAATTCCTCTGCTCCGAAGCCATGCACGCGCTCGGCATCCCCACCACGCGCGCGCTCGCCATCGTCGGCAGCGATCATCCGGTCTATCGCGAGGACGTCGAAACCGCCGCGCTGGTGACGCGGCTGGCGCCGAGCTTCGTGCGCTTTGGTTCCTTCGAGGTGTTCTACTACCGCAACCAGATCGAGCCGCTCAAACGGCTGGCCGATTACGTCATCGCACGCTACTACCCCGAGCTGGCAGCGCGTGCCGAACCCTACGCCGAGCTGCTGCGCGAAGTCGCCCGCCGCACCGCCGAACTGATGGCGCACTGGCAGGCAGTCGGCTTCTCGCACGGCGTGATGAACACCGACAACATGTCGATCCTCGGCCTCACGCTCGACTACGGCCCGTTCGGCTTCCTCGACGCGTTCGACCCCGGCTTCATCTGCAATCATTCCGACAGCGGCGGGCGCTATGCCTTCGACCAGCAGCCCGACGTGGCAGCCTGGAACGTCACCAAGCTGGCGCAGGCGCTGGTGCCGCTGCTGTCGGTGGAAACCGCCTCCGCCGCGATCGGTGACTACCCGCAGCAGTTCGGTCGCGCCTATATCGAGCGCATGGCCGCCAAATTCGGCCTGCCACCGGGCGGCGAGACGGCCCCGCTGCTGATGGATGCGCTGCAACTGCTGGCGCAGAACCGCGTCGATTACACGATTTTCCTGCGCCGCCTGTGCGATTTCGACAGCCGCCCTGAAGCCGTCAATCCGCCGTTGCGCGACCTGTTCCCCGACCGCGCGGCCTTTGATGCCTGGGCGGCGCGCTATGCCGCCGCGCTGCGCCAGCAGGATTCGGCCGACGCCACACGCCGCCAGGCGATGCACGCGCTCAATCCGAAATACATCCTGCGCAATCACCTGGCCGAAGCTGCCATCCGCCGCGCCGCGGACCATCGCGATTACAGCGAGGTCCATCGCCTGCACGCGCTGCTGTCGCGGCCTTATGACGAGCAGCCGGAATCCGAGGCCTACGCCGCCGAGCCGCCGGACTGGGCGAAGCAGATTGAGGTAAGCTGCTCTTCGTGAAGCGTATCCTCGCCCTGTTCGCCTGTCTGCTGAGCTGCGCGCTGCTCACCGCCTGCGCCAGCCAGCCCATCCAGCGCAAGGATGGCAGCCGCAGCGTACGCAGTTTCAGCGTCAAGGATCTGGTCAAAGGCGATGTCGACAATGTGATCGAGATCCACCAGCAGGAAGTCATCGCCACCCTCAAAACGCTGACGCTCAAGCTCTATCGCCGCAACCCCGGCGAATGGCGCAAATCCGGCTTCACCGGCGCCGACGAAGCGACCGTGGCCCTGTTCAGTCCGCTCTCGCACTGGCATTTGTCGCCGCAAAAGGATATTGGCTGGGAAACCGCCCTGCGCGCGGCCTGGCGCGAAGATTACACAGGCGACCGGGTGAAGGCGCTGATGGGCGGCCTGCTGATCATGCACATGACGGCATTCAATCATCAGACCGAGTTTTACCTGTTGACCGAAGTGGACGCCCAGAAACTCTACAACGCCGCACGCAATACCGAAGCGGTGGTGTGGAAGCTCGCCACCGCCAGAAACCTGCGCGGCGATCTCCTTCTGCTATCCAACAGTGCCGACGAGAACGGTGTAGCCAACCTAAGCTTCGAGCGTGAATTCGGCAAGCTCATCGGCATCCAGGACACGCTGGCCAGAATCATCGAAGGCAAAAGCAATCGCGCGATCCGTTTTGGCATGGTCAACGCTGCCAGCATGATCTTTCTGCCGATCTGACCGATGACAGCCGATGCCTATGCCTGCTGCGAGACGCTGACGCGCGACCAGTGGGCATGGGAATTCCTGCGCCGCAGCCCAGGCTACCAAGCCGACTATCGCCAGTTCATCGCCCTCTGGCACGCCCTCGAGGCCGACTATGGCATGCCACCCCATCGCGATTTCCAGCGCTGGAAGCGCGATCCGCGCGCCTACGGCCCGCTGCACGGCGATACGGAACTCACCACGGCCAGCGGCGAACTGTGCACGGGAGACGACGACCGTGTACTGCTCGAATGCTGGATGGGCGCGAAATGGGGGTTCTACAAATTTCCGCTCGATCCCGGCCGCACCACGCCGCCCAACCCGGATGAACTCTCCTGGCGACCACCCCCGCCTGCGTCCCGCATTGATGAAGCTTACCGGCTGGAGATCAGCTTCGATCTGTCGCTGCCGCTGCCGCCGCAACTGGATGCCGCGAAATTCCGCCTGATCGGCCGCGCATCCGAGTTGCGCCGTCGTGGCCTGGCGGCGCCGCTGACGGTGGCAAACCAGCGCGCGCGCTGGACGCGGATGCTGCAGCTGCTGGACGGCACAGCGTCGCCGGATGCGGAGAATGCAGGCCTGCTGCACGAAGCGCAGGCAATGGCCGATCATGGCTATCTGGATATCCTGCGGCTGGCGGATGCCGGCGCAGGCACAAAATAAAACCGGGGCACGCGCCCCGGTTTTTTTACTTCGCCCAGCCGGCAAGCCGGATCAGGCGAAATTCGCTTCGGCAAACTTCCAGTTCACCAGGTTGTTGAGGTAGGTCTCGACGAACTTGGGACGCAGGTTGCGATAGTCGATGTAGTAGGCGTGTTCCCACACGTCGACACACAGCAGCGCCTTGTCGCCGGTCGTCAGCGGGGTGCCGGCGGCGCCCATGTTGACGATGTCGACGCCACCGTCGGCCTTCTTCACCAGCCAGGTCCAGCCGGAACCGAAGTTGCCCACGGCGCTGGTCTGGAAGGCCTTCTTGAACTCGTCGAGCGAACCCCACTTCTTGTTGATGGCATCGGCCAGGGCGCCGGAGGGGGCGCCACCGCCGTTGGGCGACAGGCAGTTCCAGAAGAAAGTATGGTTCCACACCTGCGCAGCGTTGTTGTAGATGCCGCCTGCGGGCGCGCTCTTGACGATGTCCTCGAGCGACTTGCTCTCGAAGTCGGTACCCTTGATCAGGTTGTTGAGATTGGTCACGTAGGCCTGATGGTGCTTGGCGTAGTGGTATTCAAAGGTCTCCTGGGACATGTGCGGCGCAAGCGCATCCATGGCGAAAGGCAGTGCGGGCAAAGTGTGTTCCATAACTCTCTCCTGATATTGAACGACAACGTTAAATGATAGAACCTAAACCGGAAATTGCTGATACCGCAACGGCAATAGGGTTTCGGTCGCGCAATAGAAAAAGGGCCGGTTTGACCCGACCCTGTTTCTTTGATTTATTGGTCGGGGCGAGAAGATTCGAACTTCCGACCCCTTGCACCCCATGCAAGTGCGCTACCAGGCTGCGCTACGCCCCGACGAAGCCCGAGATTCTAACAGAGGAGCGGCACCTGGCGGAAGACCGTCAGCCCAATATTTTCAGGATGGCGGTGATTTCGCTGCGCAGAACGCCGACATCCAGCACGGCCGCAACCGGCCCGGGTACCGCTTCGGCATCGTGTTCCAGACGCTGGCGCGCACCGCTGATGGTGAAGCCCTCTTCGTACAGCAGTTCGCGGATGCGGCGGATCAGCAGCACCTCGTGGTGCTGGTAATAACGCCGGTTGCCGCGCCGCTTGACCGGGCGCAACTGGGTAAACTCCTGCTCCCAGTAGCGCAGCACGTGCGCCTTGACGGCGCACAGCTCCGAGACTTCACCGATGGTGAAATAGCGTTTGGCCGGGATCGGCGGGAGTTCACTCCGGGCTGGTGGGCGTTCCAATTTGGGCGCCTTCGACCTGGGATTTAAGTTTCTGGCTGGCGTGGAAGGTCACCACGCGGCGCGCGGAAATCGGCATTTCTTCGCCGGTCTTGGGGTTGCGGCCTGGACGCTGCGGTTTTTCCCGGCACTGGAAATTGCCGAAACCGGATAGTTTGACGATGTCGCCTTTTTCGAGCGACAAGCGGATTTCATCGAAAAATGACTCGACGACATCCTTGGCTTCGCGTTTATTCAAACCCACTTTTTCGAACAGCAGTTCGGCCAGATCAGCTTTTGTCAGGGTGGTCATGGTCGTGTCAGCAGGGATGGCTCGTGAGGAAAAGCGTCACGCACGCAAACTGGCATTACACTGGCGAAGCGCGGCGTCGATCAGTTTTTGCACTGCATCCTCCACTTCCCGATCCGTCAATGTGCGTTCAGTATCTTGCATAACTACCAGAATGGCAAGGCTTTTTTGGTTTTCTCCTATGCCTTTTCCGCGGTAGTCGTCGAACACCTCGATCGACCGCACCTGGGGCGACGCAGCCTCGCGTAGCGCGGCCAATAGTTCACCGGCCGGGGTATGAATGTCCAGCATGAACGCCAGATCGCGCCGCACCAGCGGGAAGCGCGACAAGGCCGCATGGCGTGGCAAGGCACGCCGGGCGAGCGCCTGGCTGTCGAGCTCGAACAGCACCGGCACGGCCGGCAGATCGAATGCCTGCACCAGGCGCGGATGCAGTGCACCAATCCAGCCGATCGCCCGGCCCCCGGTCCAAAGTTCGGCGCACTGTCCCGGATGCAGTGCGGGATGGGCGCCGCGCCGGCTGTCGAGCGGGTGGCTGAACAGACGCTCCAGGTCGCCTTTGAGATCGAAGAAATCGATACGGCGCGCAGTTGCGCCCCATTGTTCAGGTTGCACCTCACCATAAGCGAGGCCGCCCAGCTTCATCGGCTGTTCGACCTGCGACGCATACACCCGCCCCAGCTCGAAAATGCGCACCCGTTCCTGCTGGCGGTTGAGATTATGGCGCAGCGTCTCGATCAGGCCACCCCACAGCGTGGTGCGCATCGCCGACAGCTGGCTGGCGATGGGATTGGCCAGGGGCAACGGGCGGGCGTCGGCATTCAACGCCGTTTCCCACGCCGGATCGACGAAGCTGTAGGTGATGACTTCCTGGTAATCCAGCCCGACCAGCATCTGGCGCAGGACGTCGTCGGCCAGCATGGTTTCGTCCTGCGGCAGCATACGCGACGGCGCTGCCGGCGGCTGCGCCGGAATGTTGTCGTAGCCGAACAGGCGCACCGCCTCTTCGATCAGGTCCTCCTCGATCGCCAGATCGAAGCGGAAGCTCGGCGGGGTGACGACAAGACTATCCCTCTGGCGTTCGACCTGCATGCCGAGCGCATCGAGGCCGCGCGCCACCTGATCCGCGTCGAGCTCGATGCCGGCCACACGCTTCAGCCGCGCCAGTCGCAGGACGATCGATTCACGCTGCGGCAACGCGGCCGCCGCTTCGGTGATCGGCCCCGGCTGGCCGCCGCAGATGTCGAGCAGCAACTGCGTCGCCCGCTCCATCGCCTGGCGCGTCGCGGCGTAGTCGACACCGCGCTCGAAACGGTGCGACGAGTCGGTGGACAAGCCCAGCCGCCGCGCGCGTCCGGCGATCGCCGTGGGAGCAAAGAACGCCGCTTCCAGCATGACGTCGACGCTGGCGCGTTCCACGCTGGTCGGCTGCCCACCCATGATCCCGGCCAGCGCCACCGGCCCGCCGGCATCGGCGATGACCAGCATGTCGGGCGCCAGCTCGACAGTCTGGCCATTCAGCAGTTCGAGTGTCTCGCCCGCACGCGCCAGCCGTACCTCGATGCCGCCGCTGAGGCGCGACAGGGCGAAGGCATGCATCGGCTGACCGAGTTCGAGCAGCACGTAGTTGGTGATGTCGACCGGCGCCAGCAGCGGGCGGATGCCGCTGCGCTCCAGCCGCTCCGTCATCCAGCGCGGGGTGGGCGCCTGTGCGTCGATGCCGCGCACCACGCGCCCCAGATAGAGCGGGCAGGCCCCGCTTGCCGCCACATGCACCGGCACCGTGTCGTGGATACGGGCGGGCATTTCCTGTATCTGCGGCAGACGCACCTCGGCACCGGTGATCGCACCGACCTCGCGCGCCACGCCCTGCAGCGACAGGCAGTCTGCGCGGTTGGGCGTGAGCTTCAGGGTGACGAGGGTGTCGTCGAGGTTGAGCCAGGCGCGGAAATCCTCGCCCACCGGCGCATCCGCAGGTAACACCATCAGGCCGTCGGCCGCGCCTTCCAGGCCCAGTTCCTTGGTCGAGCACAGCATGCCGAAGGACTCGACGCCACGCACCCTGGCGACCTTGATTTCGATCCCGGGCAATCGGGCGCCCGGACGGGCGCACGGCACCTTGAGTCCGGCCGCCGCGTTGGGCGCGCCGCACACGATGGTGACCGGCGCCGCCTCGCCGACATCGACCTGGCACACACGCAGGCGGTCGGCGTCGGGGTGCTTTTCCGCCGACAGGATCTCGGCCACCACCACGCGGGTGAACGGCGGGGCGGCCGGCGCCAAGGCCTCGACTTCCAGCCCGGCCATGGTCAATGCGTGGGCCAGTTGGGGCGTATCGAGTGCGGGGTTGACCAGACTGCGCAGCCAGGCTTCTGAAAATTGCATGATGTATGCGCCCTAATTAATTGAACTGTTTAAGGAAACGCAAATCGTTCTCGAAGAACAACCGCAAATCGTCGACGCCGTAACGCAGCATGGCGAGGCGCTCGACGCCGAGTCCGAAGGCAAAGCCGACGAAGCGTTCGGTGTCGATGTCGACATGCCTGAACACGTTGGGGTGCACCATGCCGCAGCCCAGCACTTCCAGCCAGCCGGTGTGCGAACACACGCGGCAGCCTGCACCGCCGCACATCACGCAGCCGATGTCCATTTCGGCCGACGGCTCGGTGAAGGGGAAGAAGGACGGCCGGAAGCGCACCGGCAGATCGTCGCGTTCGAAGAAGTTGCGCATGAAATCGGCGAGCACGCCCTTGAGGTCGGCAAACGACACCGACTCGTCCACCCACAGGCCTTCGACCTGATGAAACATCGGCGTGTGCGTGACATCGGAATCGCAGCGGTACACCCGTCCCGGCGCGATGATGCGCAGCGGCGGCCGGTGGGTCTGCATGTAGCGCACCTGCACCGGCGAAGTGTGAGTGCGCAGCAACTCGCCGCTCTGCAGATAAAAGGTATCGTGCATCGCCCGCGCCGGATGGTCTTCCGGGATGTTGAGCGCGGTGAAATTGTAGAAATCGGTCTCGATCTCCGGCCCCGTCGCCACCTCGAAGCCGATCGAGCGGAACAGCGCCTGGATGCGCGTCAGTGTGCGCGACACCGGATGCACCCCGCCGCGCGCCAATCCCCGTCCAGGCAGGGTCACGTCGAGCGTTTCGGCCGCGAGCTGTCGGTCCAACTCGGCCTGCTGCAACGCGTCGCGACGCGTTTTGAGCGCGGCTTCCACCGCCTGCTTGGCTTCGTTGATGCGGGCGCCGGCGGTCTTGCGCTCGTCGGCGGGCATCGCGCCCAGACTTTTCAGCAGTTCGGTGAGCTGGCCGCTCTTGCCCAGATAGCCCGCCTTGACCTGTTCCAGTGCCGGCAAGTCAGGGCTGGCCTGGATGGCGATGAGGGCGTCGGCAACGATTTCGTTGGGATTGCGCATGGCAATAGTCTCGTATCAATCACAAACAAAAAAAGGCCTTGCGGCCTTTTTTTGTGACGGTTTGACGGCTTACGCCGCCAGCTTGGCCTTGACCTGTTCGACGATCTTGGCAAAGGCGTCCTTGTCGAAGATCGCGATGTCGGACAGCACCTTGCGGTCGATCCCGATCTCGGCGCGGCTCAAGCCGTTCATGAACACGCTGTAGGTCAGACCGTGCTGCCGCGAGGCGGCGTTGATACGGGCAATCCACAGGGCGCGGAACTGACGCTTGCGCTGACGGCGGTCGCGGTACTGGTACTGACCGGCCTTCATCACCGCTTCGTTGGCGACGCGGAATACGTTCTTGCGACGACCGCGATAGCCTTTGGCGGCATCGAGGATTTTTTTGTGGCTGGCGCGGGCGGTTACACCCCGTTTGACGCGTGGCATGCTTTCTCTCCTTTATGCGTAGGGCAACATGCGTGCAACCGCTTTGTGGTTGCTGGCATTGACGGTTTCCATGCCGCGCAACTGGCGCTTACGCTTGGTGCTCTTCTTGGTGAGAATGTGACGCATGAACGCGTGCGAGCGCTTGAACCCGCCGCCGCCCAGCGCGCGGAACCGCTTGGCAGCGCCGCTCTTGCTTTTCATCTTAGGCATGATGCTTCCTTTTATTTCATGCGGTCAGGTGATCCCGCGGCGCGGAATGCTTCACCAACCCGACAGCACGTATTGTGGTGTTTTCAACCCCATGGGCCTGAGAAACACCGGTCTCATTACACTCGAATCTTCTTGCTTAAATCTTCTTTTTCGGCGCCAGCATCATGACCAGCTGGCGGCCCTCCATCTTGGGGAACTGCTCAACCACGGCCAACTCGGCCAGATCCGTCGAGACCCGCCTCAACTGGGCCATGCCGATTTCCTGGTGGGCCATTTCGCGGCCCCGGAAACGCAGCGTAATCTTGGTCTTGTCGCCTTCTTCCAGAAACTTGATCAGGTTGCGCAGCTTGATCTGGTAATCGCCCTCGTCGGTACCCGGACGAAACTTGATTTCCTTGATCTGGACCTGCTTCTGCTTCAGCTTGGCTTCGTGCTGTTTCTTGCTTTCCTGGTACTTGAACTTGCCGTAGTCCATGATCTTGCATACGGGCGGCTGCGCCGTCGGCGCAATTTCCACCAGATCCAGGTCCGCCTCTTCCGCCAGGCGCTGCGCTTCGTAAATTTTTACGATGCCGAGCTGCTCGCCCTCCACACCGACCAAACGCACTTCCGGGGTTGTAATTTCCCCATTGATGCGTGTCTGTTTCTTTTCTGTCGCGATGAGCTGTTCTCCAAATAAAAACCTGACGCAATGCGCCGAGGCAAAAAGGCCAAACAAAATAAAGAAGGCGCGGGACCAATCCCCTGTACGGGGCAGTCCCGACGCCTTGTTTGACCGCTGCTACTGGCGCGCCAGCGTTTCCGCTTTCAGGCGCGCGATGAAGCCATCCAAACCGAGCTGTCCCAGATCCTGATTGCCGCGGGCGCGGACGGCGACCACCCCGGCCTCCAACTCCTTGTCGCCAACGACCACCTGATAAGGCAGCTTCTGCAAGCTATGTTCGCGGATTTTATAAGTAATCTTGTTATTACTCAAGTCCGACACCGCACGGATACCCGCCTCGCGCAGCGCCTGGGTGACTTTTTGCACATATTCAGCCTGGCGCTCGCTGATGTTCATCACCATCACCTGCACCGGCGCCAGCCATAACGGGAAGTTACCGGCGTGGTGCTCGATCAGGATGCCGATGAAGCGCTCCATCGAGCCAAGGATCGCGCGATGCAGCATCACCGGCGGCTTGCGGCTATTGTCCTCGTCGACGAACTCCGCCCCCAGGCGCACCGGCAGGTTGAAGTCGAGCTGGATGGTGCCGCACTGCCACAGGCGAGCGAGCGAGTCCTTCAGCGTGAACTCGATCTTGGGGCCGTAAAACGCGCCCTCGCCCGGCTGCAGATCGAATGCCAGCCGGTTCTTTTCCAGCGCCGCCGCCAGCGCGGCTTCCGCCTTGTCCCACGACTCGTCCGAGCCGACGCGCTTGTCCGGCCGGGTCGACAGCTTCACCAGCACGTCGCCGAAGCCGAAATCGGCGTAGACCTTCTGCAGCATGACGATGAAGTCGGCCACTTCCTGCTCGATCTGGTCCTCGGTGCAGAAGATGTGGGCATCGTCCTGGGTGAAGCCGCGCACCCGCATGATGCCGTGCAGCGCGCCCGAGGGCTCGTTCCTGTGGCACGAGCCGAACTCGGCCAGGCGCAGCGGCAGGTCGCGGTAGGAATGTAGGCCGCTGTTGAAAATCTGCACATGGCCGGGACAGTTCATCGGTTTCACCGCGTAGTCGCGGTTTTCCGATGCGGTGGTGAACATGTTCTCGTGGTAGTTTTCCCAGTGGCCGGATTTCTCCCACATACCGCGATCCATCATCGCAGGCGTGCGCACTTCCTGGTAGCCGTATTCGACGAACTTCTGCCGCATGTACTGCTCGATCTGCTGCCACACGATCCAGCCCTT
Source organism: Thiobacillus sp. (assembly GCA_035436705.1). Classification (GTDB taxonomy): domain Bacteria; phylum Pseudomonadota; class Gammaproteobacteria; order Burkholderiales; family Thiobacillaceae; genus Thiobacillus. The sequence goes on from DAOMWT010000004.1 coordinate 36,711, forward strand.
GGGATGCCAGAACACCATGCCGGGCGCCTCGTCCTGCATGTGCAGCAGGTCGAGCTGCCTGGCGAGCCTGCGATGGTCGCGCTTCTCGGCTTCTTCCAGGCGATGCAGATAGGCGTCGAGGTCCTCCTTCTTCGCCCACGCCGTGCCGTACACACGCTGCAGCATCTCGTTCTTCGAATCCCCGCGCCAGTAGGCGCCGGCTAGCTTCATCAGCTTGAAGTGCCTGAGCTTGCCGGTCGACGGCACGTGCGGGCCGCGGCAAAGGTCGATGAAATCGCCCTCGCGGTAGAGCGAAATATCCTCATTGGTGGGGATCGACGCGATGATCTCGGCCTTGTACAGCTCGCCCATGCCGCGGAAGAAGGCCACCGCTTCGTCGCGCGGCATCACGCTGCGTTCGACCGGGATGTCCCGCTTTGCCAGTTCGGCCATCTTCTTCTCGATCGCTGCCAGGTCTTCCGGCGTGAACGGGCGCTTGTACGCGAAATCGTAGTAGAAGCCATCCTCGATCACCGGACCGATGGTCACCTGCGCGTCGGGGAACAGCGACTTCACCGCGTACGCCAGCAAATGCGCGGTGGAATGACGGATCATGTCGAGGCCATCGGCATCCTTGTCGGTGACGATGGAGAGCTGTGCGTCCGTATCGATGAGGTGGCTGGTGTCGACCAGCCGGCCATCGACCCGCCCGGCGAGCGCTGCCTTGGCAAGGCCGGCCCCGATACTGGACGCGACCTGCGCCACCGTGACCGGCGCATCGAACTGTCTGACGGAACCGTCGGGAAGCGTGACGTTGACCATATACAAACTCCGGAAACAAAAAACGCGGCCCGGCCGCGCTTTCGGATATGACTGATTAAAGATTGCAGACACGCTGCGAACTGCTATGCGCCGAGTTTATCCAGTGTCGGCGGCCGGTTCGCGGTGATGTTTCGCGACCTCCAGAGGCCATCCCGGCCCGATGAATAGCTTGAACTCGAACCACCGCCATCACTTTGCGCCAACGCCCCACCTCACGGGACTGGGGCTGCCCAGGACATAATAATCTACGCAAATAATTTTAGCATCCCCGCAGATCGCTCGTCCATCGGGCGCCGCCCGCAAGATGCGGCTCCTGCCGCTTTGCGGGCAGCCCTGCCATTCACGCCGCCAGATCGCCACGTCTGGAGATAGCGACGGACCCGGGTCAGGCAGACCCTGATGCTAAACTACGCCGGGTTTCGATTACCGTTTCGACCGCATTAAACGAACATTCCAGTGCCGCAACCAGCCGCTTTCCTGACGGAAACCGCTGAAAGCTTTTTCCGTAAAATCGAGATTCGACAAGAGGCCCGGAGACGTGCTGAATAAATGTAAATAGCGCATGTCCTTGCTCCTGATTCTTCTTCTTCCGTTCGTTGGCAGCCTGTGTGCCGCCTTCCTGCCGACCAATGCCCGCAATACCGAGGCGTGGCTGGCCGGCATCGTCGCGCTTGCGGCTGCAGTCCTGACGGCAAGCCTGTATCCGCAAATTGCCGCCGAAGGGGTCATCCGCATGACCATTCCCTGGGCGCCCGGTCTGGGGCTGGACTTCTCCCTGCGCATGGATGGCTACGCCTGGCTGTTCGCCATGCTGATCACGGTGATCGGCGCGCTGGTGGTGGTCTATGCGCGCTACTACATGTCGCCGGACGATCCGGTGCCCCGTTTCTTCTCCTTTTTTCTGGCATTCATGGGATCGATGCTCGGAGTGGTGCTGTCGGGCAACCTGCTCCAGATTGCCATGTTCTGGGAGTTGACCAGCCTCGCTTCGTTCATGCTCATCGCCTACTGGCATCACCGCGTGGACGCGCGCCGCGGCGCGCGCATGGCGCTTATCGTTACCGGCACGGGCGGACTGGCGCTGCTGGGCGGCATGCTGCTGCTCGGGCACATGGCCGGCAGCTATGACCTGGATGCGGTTCTGGCGGCGGCAGACACGATCCAGGGCCATCCCTGGTATCCCGTGACACTGATCCTGATCGTGCTCGGCGCACTGACAAAGAGCGCGCAGTTTCCTTTCCACTTCTGGCTGCCCCATGCCATGGCAGCGCCGACGCCGGTTTCGGCCTACCTGCATTCCGCCACCATGGTGAAGGCCGGCGTGTTCCTGCTGGCCCGGTTCTGGCCGGTGCTGGCAGGCACTGACCTGTGGTTCTGGATCGTCGGCGGCGCCGGCCTGTGCTCGCTGCTGATCGGCGCCTACCTGGCCCTGTTCCAGCAGGACATGAAGGGCGTGCTGGCCTACTCCACCATCAGCCATCTCGGCCTCATTACACTGCTGCTGGGAATGAACAGTCCGCTGGCGCTGGTGGCGGCGGTTTTCCACATCGCGAATCACGCCACCTTCAAGGCTTCGCTGTTCATGGCGGCGGGCATCGTCGACCATGAAACCGGCACGCGCAACATGCAGCGACTTTCGGGCCTGTATCGGGCGATGCCGATCACTGCGACGCTGGCCATCGTGGCGGCCGCGGCGATGGCAGGGGTACCCCTGCTCAACGGTTTTCTGTCGAAAGAAATGTTCTTTGCCGAGACCATCTTCCTCGACCGTCCTGACTGGCAGCGTATCGGCCTGCCGCTGGTGGCGACGCTGGCGAGCATGTTCAGCGTCGCCTATTCGCTGCGCTTCATCCATCAGGTCTTCTTCGGTCCGCCGACCGACGATCTGCCCCGCGCGCCGCATGAGCCGACGCGCTGGATGCTGCTGCCGAGCGCGCTGCTGGTGCTGACCTGCGTGCTGGTCGGAATGTTTCCCGGCATCACCGTCGGCCCCTATCTGCAAACGGCAACCGACTCAATTCTCGGCAGCGACGCGCCAACCTACAGCCTGGCTGTCTGGCATGGCCTCAATCTGCCGCTGCTGATGAGTGCCGCCGCGCTCACCGGCGGCGTCGTGCTCTACCGCGCCTTCCTCTGGCGTGCCGGCGCGGATGTGCCACTGCTCGAACGCATCGACGGCAAGCGCATCTTCGACTGGTCGCAGGCGATGCTGATGTCGGGCGCCGAGCGGGCCCTGCGCTGGCTGTTTTCGCCACGCCTGCAGATGCAGCTCCTGGTACTCTTTCTCGTTGCCTTGGGCGGCGCGCTGCTGCCCATGCTCAATACCGGCAGTTCCTGGGGTACACGGGAAACAATGCCTCTCCACCCGGCCTTCGCGCTGCTCTGGATCGTCGGCGGCACCTGCGCACTGGCCGCCGCCTGGCAAGCCAAGCATCATCGCTTTGCCGCGCTGATCCTGGCGGGCGGCGCCGGACTGGCGACCAGCCTGACTTTTGTCTGGTTCTCGGCACCCGACCTGGCGCTCACCCAGCTCACTGTCGAAGTGGTCACCGCCGTGCTGATCCTGCTCGGCCTGCGCTGGCTGCCGCCGCGCGAAGCACGCTTTTCCCAGGGCCGGCCCGAAACGGCCCGGGTGCGCCTGCGCCGCCTGCGCGACATGTCGATCGCGGTCGCGGGCGGCGTCGGTCTTGCAGCACTGGCCTACGCCATCCTGAGCCGCCCCGACATCGATGGCATTTCGCCTTTCTTCATCGAGCAATCCTTGCCCCGGGGCGGCGGCCTCAACGTGGTCAACGTGATCCTGGTCGATTTCCGCGGCTTCGACACGCTGGGCGAAATCACCGTGCTCGCCGTGGTCGCGCTGACCGTATTCGCCCTGCTGCGGCGCTTCCGCCCCGCACCGGAGAGCATCCCCCTGCCGCGCCAGCAGCGTGAGCAGAATGCAGCGGACGGCATCGAAGAAAACCGCGTGCCCGACCCCGACGCCGAGCTGCCGGGCGGTTACATAATGCTGCCGGCAGTGCTCGTGCGCCTGCTGCTGCCGCTGGCGATGCTGGTCTCACTATTCTTCCTGCTGCGCGGCCACAACGCGCCGGGCGGCGGCTTCGTCGGCGGACTCGTGCTGGCCACCACCATCATCCTGCAATACCTCGTCGGCGGCACGGTCTGGGTGGAGTCGCGCCTGCGCATCCATCCCATGGTATGGATCGCGCTCGGCCTGCTCAGCGCGGCCACAGCCGGCGCTGGCGCGTGGCTGTATGGCTATCCTTTCCTCACCAGCCTTGCCTGGCACGGCGAATTGCCGCTGCTCGGCGAACTGCACCTGTCGAGCGTGCTGCTCTTCGATCTGGGTGTTTACATGCTGGTGGTGGGCGCGACAGTGCTGATGCTGGTGGTCATCGCCCACCAGTCGCTGCGCCGCCATCACCGCAAGGCCGGCATCGGAGGAAACGCCTGATGGAAATCGTTTTCGCCCTCGCCATCGGCGTCATGGCCGGCTCGGGCGTGTGGCTGCTGCTGCGTCCGCGTACCTTCCAGGTCATCATCGGCCTGTCGCTGCTCGCTTACGCAGTCAACCTGTTCATCTTCGGTATGGGCCGGTTGCGCGTCGGCGCCGTCCCGGTGATCGACCCGCTCCGCGGCAGCAACCCCGATCTGTATACCGACCCGGTGCCGCAGGCCCTGGTGTTGACCGCCATCGTCATCGGCTTCGCCACCACTGCGCTGTTCCTCGTCGTCCTGCTCGCTTCGCGCGGCTTGAGCGGCACCGACCACGTCGACGGCCAGGAAACAGAAAAAGAATGAAGCCAACCCGCCTTTCGCCCCCGTCGGCCCCCGGAGCGCCACATGGGTAGCTGGCAACAACAGCTGCCCATCCTGCCGGTTGTGCTTCCCCTGCTGACGGGGGCCTTGCTGCTGCTGATCAGCGAAACCCGGCATCGTCTGCGCGCCACGATTGCGCTGCTCGCCACGCTCGCCCAGCTGTTGCTGGCGCTGACGCTGCTGGCCATGACCGACGCGCGCCTGCCCGCTCCGTGGCACGGCGAGATCGCCGTCTATTCGCTCGGCAACTGGGCGGCGCCTTTCGGCATCGTGCTGGTGGTGGATCGTCTGGCGGTCATCATGCTGACGCTGACGGCAACGCTCGGATCGGCCGCCCTGATCTACTCGCTGGCGCGCTGGGAGCGGGCGGGGGTGCATTACCTGCCCTTGTTCCAGTTCCTGCTGATGGGATTGAACGGCGCCTTCCTCACCGGCGACCTGTTCAACCTGTTCGTGTTCTTCGAGGTTCTGCTGGCGGCTTCCTACGGTCTGGCACTACATGGTTCGGGGCTGGCGCGGGTCAAGGCAGGGCTGCATTACGTCGCGGTCAATCTGGTCGCCTCGCTGCTGTTTCTTGTGGCGGCGGCGCTCATTTATGGCGTGACAGGCACGCTCAACATGGCCGAGCTGGCCCTGCGCGTACAGATCCTCAGCCCCGACGACCGCACCCTGTTCGACATCGGCGCCGCACTGCTCGGCATCGTGTTCCTGGTCAAGGCCGGCGCCTGGCCGCTCAACTTCTGGTTGCCGACGACCTATGCTGCGGCCTCAGCGCCGGTGGCCGGGGTATTCGCGATTCTGACCAAGGTGGGAATCTATGCCTTGTTGCGCATCGAAACCCTGCTGCATGCGGCCGGATCCCCGGCGCCCTTCGGGGGTGAATGGCTCTTCTATGGCGGCCTGGCGACCATCGCCATCGGCAGTCTCGGGATTCTCGCCACCCAGCGGCTGGAACGGCTGGCGGGATTTCTGGTGATCGTCTCGTCCGGCACCCTGCTCGCCGCCATCGGCTTCCGCGGCACCGCCCTGACCGGCCCGGCTCTGTTCTACCTGGTCAGTTCGGTACTGGGCAGCGGCGCATTTTTCATGGTGATCGAGATGGTGCAGCGTAACCGGGCCTATGCGGCCGACCTGCTCGCCGTCAGCTTCGAGGCGTTCGGTTTGCAGGATCCTGCCAGCGATACGGAGCACCCCGACGAAACGGTCGGTCTGCCGATACCGGCAGCGATGGCGTTTCTCGGATTGACGTTCGTTTCCTGCGCGCTGCTGCTGACCGGACTGCCCCCTCTGTCGGGCTTCGTCGCCAAATTCTCCCTGCTCGCCGCAGCCATTGCCGAGGCGCCGGGCGGCAACCCCCTGCCTTCCTGGCTGTTTGTTGCAGCCCTGCTACTGTCGGGCCTGGCGGGGGTGATCAGCCTGTCGCGGCTGGGCGTCCGCGTATTCTGGAGCGGCGAACGCAGCACGCCGCGCCTGCTCTGGGTCGAGGCCGGGCCGGTGGCCGGCCTGATCATCCTCTGCACCACCCTGGCGCTGGGGGCCGGGCCCGCCATGGACTACTTCATGGTCACCGCCGAATCCCTGCACAATCCCGCCGTCTACACCAATGCGGTGCTGCCGGCCGACGCGGGAGGAACCAGCGAGTGAAGCGCAAACCCCTGCTGCCGATGCTGCCGATCGTCCTGGTTGCGATATGGCTATTGCTCAACGACAGTCTGTCGGTGGGGCAGATCGTCCTCGGCATCCTGCTCGCCCTCCTCGTCACGTTTGCCATCGCCCCGCTGCGTCCCCTCCCGGCCTGGCCCCACCGGCTGCACCTGGCCATCGGCCTGATCTTCCACGTCCTGCACGACATCATCCGTTCCAATCTGGCGGTCGGCAGCATCATTCTCGGCGCCTCCCGGCGCCAGCCCCGGGTCGGCTTCATGAAGATTCCCCTCGACATGCGCGACCCTCACGGGCTGGCGATGCTGACCATCATCGTCACCGCCACGCCGGGCACGGTCTGGGCCGGGCACGATGCGGACAGCAACGTCCTGACGCTGCATGTCCTCGATTTGCAGGATGAGGCCGCCTGGATGCGCACCATCAAGCAACGCTATGAACGTCCCCTGATGGAGATATTCGAATGAACGCCATTCTCTCCGGATCGATTTACTTCGCCCTGACCTGTTTTGCCCTCGCCATGCTGTGTGCACTGCTGCGCCTGCTGCGAGGACCCTCCGCCCAGGACCGGGTGCTGGCCCTCGATACCCTGTATATCAACGGCATGCTCACGATATTGATGCTGGGAATAGGCATTGGCTCCGCCGTCTATTTCGACATTGCCCTGCTGATCGCCCTGTTCGGCTTCGTCGCTTCGACTGCGATGGCCAAATTCCTCCTGCGCGGCGAGGTGATCGAACCATGATGACCATCGACATTTCGCCGTGGTTTGCGCTGCCGGCAGCACTACTCCTGATCTGCGGCGGCCTGCTGACCCTGGTCGGCTCCCTCGGCCTACTCCGCCTTGACACCTTCTATGCCAGGATCCACGCCCCGACCATGGGCAACACGCTGGGTACCGGCTGCGTATTGCTGGCTTCGATCCTGGTGTCTTCCGCGCTGGCCCAGCGGCCGGTAATCCACGAAGTCCTCATTACCGTATTCATCCTCCTGACATCGCCGGTCACCGCAATGCTGCTGATGCGCGCAGCCGTCTTCCGCGGCCGCGACTGAGGTGCAGGCAGCGTGCCGCGAGACGGCCGCGGCCCGCGCAAAGACTTCTGCAGAAGCGGCACGCAACGGTCGGTTTAAACGAGCGGAGCGTTCCCGGCCGAACTCCTTGCCGGCCGGCATGCCAAGCTCAGGCTGCAAGAACAAACTGGAGAGATTGAGGCAGATACATCGAAAGCGCGCCGCGCAGAAATGACAAAACGGGCAAAAGCCCGTCCTGTTTTATCTACCGTTGGTAGGCGCGATTGGACTCGAACCAACGACCCCCACCATGTCAAGGTGGTGCTCTAACCAGCTGAGCTACGCGCCTAATGCGGGGCGAATCATAACCGAAACGTCGCGCGCGTGTCGAGCCGGCGACAATTTTTTATAATGAAGACCGCTCGACAATCGAAAAACCGGGGGCGCAGAACTTTGGTCGCGAAGCACGTCACTCAATCCAAGAGCAAATCCGAATAGCAAGCGCCATTAAAATTTTCGCGGAGCCTGAAAAGCCATCTTGACAAACACAAAAACAATCATGTAACTTTCGATCCAACTTGATACGCGGCCAATGCAAAGTACGTTGGTCGTTTTGCGGAAAACAATAATTAGTCGTTTCCAATGCAGCCTGAGGAGAGCCGCATGCGCTATTGTTTTTTCGCAAATCGCCAGTCAATCCAGCTTGACCTTATCCAAGGCTCACTCACTTTGAAGATACTGCACCCGTTGCGAAGGCAGCTGGTGGCTTCTGCATTACCGCACCCCCCAACTGCTTTTCAGCGCCCCAGCTGTTACCTGGACTGGCTCAGATAACCAACACGTAAGTTTCCCGCCAGTCGCAAGATTCACGATAGATGGTTGCGCACCGCAAAACTGCGGGCGCCGTCAGACGATCGAGCATGAACCAAATAAAAAATCAGGGGGGAGCATGGGGAAATTACGGTTAATCGCGCACGCTGGCGTGCTGACCAGCCTGGCTGTCAGTCAGGCTGCGTGGCCCGTTTCACTTGTCGAAATAGATGCTGCGCGCGTCAAAGGTCTAGCCTATCTATTCCAGTCGCAGAAAGGCGATGGCTCCTGGTCCGTCAACGATAGCCTGAAGGTACAAACTACCGCGACTGTATTGGAAGCGCTGATAAATGCCGGCATCAAAACCGGCGAAACCTATGGTGCGGCCAGTGCCTGGCTCGTCAATGCTGAAACTGCCAGCGTCGGCTCCACCGCGCGCAAGATCGCCGCGTTGGCCGGCACCGGCATGAACATGAAACCGTATGCCCAAGCTTTGCTCACGGCCAGATCCGCTTCGGATCGCCAGGCTTGGGGGGCCTACCCTCAATATGGAGTGAGCTTCCCCGACACGCCTTTGGGTATCGAAGCTGTCCGCCTGTCCGGCTACAGCTATGCAAACCAGTCGACTGAACTGAGCAAGGCGGTTGCCTGCGAAATCCTGCCCTCGCAAAGAGCGGAAGCTTCTGGCAAAGGGTGGTCCTACATGCCTCGCATCACAACGGGCGAAACCATAAACATGAGTGCCAGCGCCCTGTTGCCAACGGCCATCATCCTCCTGGAAGTCGCCAAATTAAGTAACGCCAATAACTGGACTTCACTCTATTGCCAGGGTATCGGCACCTATAACCTTGCGACGGTTCTCGATGATGGCGTGACCTATCTCCTGACCAAGAAAAATGCTGATAACGGCTTTGGAGAAAATGGCGTCAGCACGTCCATGCAGACCGCATTGGCTTATCTTGCCATCCAGGCCGTCAATGCCGCGCATCCCTCTCTCGCGCCTGCTCAGGATTACTTGCTTATTGGCGCTGGCCAGCAATCGACGGATGGAAGCTGGAACGGAGACCCGCTGTCAACCGCGCTGACTCTCAAGACACTTCCCGCTCTCAGCCCCAATACACTGACAGATACGGACCATGATGGCGTACCAGACGAAATTGAACTGGCCCTCAACAATGGCTCCTCCTCCTGGAGTTACCAGTTTTCCTTGGACAGGGCTGGCATCTTGAACATGTAGTTGGAAAGGGTTGCCATGTCTGTGCACTAGGCTCCAAGCAAAGCCAGGAAAGCTTACAAGTTCATTGAGGCGCATCGAAATGAATTCAGCATCCAAGTGATGTGCCGGATTCTAGGCGTTGCGCGTGCCGGCTACTACGCGTGGCTTCACCAGCCGATATCTGAACGCGCTCAGGAAGATGCACGCCTTCTCCGACTCATTCGCGCATCTTTCATTGCCAGCTATGGCATTTATGGTGCACCTAGAGTCCTGCTGGATCTGCGTGAGCGTGGAGAAACGTGCAGCAAGCATACCCAATTCATCAATCGCCTGATCAAGTCAGCAGGTTCTTATCAAAACAACCTGAATTACGATCTGAATCCGCAGGCAGGAACGAATGGCTATAATAGTAATTCCTATGTATCAGGTGTGATTAAAGCAGCAGGCGGAGTGCCACCTGCTCTGAATACGAATGGAGAGTTTCAGGCGCCTGGCCATGAGAAGCCAATCCCTCTGAACACTGGCGGCGCATCAGGCTCTTGGGGTGGCGGTGCAAGTGGCTCATGGGGCAGCGGTAGCCAAAATCTTCAGTCATTCAGCAAGCCGCCTCCGTCCGCACTGAACCCGATGCTAAGTGTTCGTTCTTCAAAATGACGCGAGGCGAGGCCGCTATGAAATTACGAACACATGTGGTCTTGGCTCTGTTGCAATTCTTGGCAGCTTGTATTGGAGTATTGTGCTTATTAGTCTTGTGGGAGTTTTTCTTATGGGCAAAACATGGATATGAGGGATTGTTTCATCCCATGCCTGAGGGGGAAGCTTTGCTTGGGCCGGTACTCGCTATCGAGGGCTTGGTTTTAGGTGCAATTCCTTCTTATTTTTTTGGGCGAAGAATTCTTAAAACACGTTTACCCGTATTGACTAGCATGCCTGTAATCCTTGGTATCGGATTTATCCAGGGAGTGCTGTTTCCATTGATGTTAGTAGCGCTGAGTTGGATGATAGCGAAAGCATGGGTGGTGGCTTACTGGTTTGGGGCTCAACATCAACAGGCTACAGGATTGACGGATGCATTCTTTTGGGTTCTGGCAATCCTTCTCGCACTTGCTGCGATTGTAAGTGCAGTCGCTGCTGCATTATTGATGCGGATGTTATTGGCTAAACGCCATGCGGGTCGTGTTTAAACTCAACACCCACGGCAACATCGTCGCCGTCACCGGCAACCTCGGGGCTACGGCCACCAGCTCATGAACCGCACGGTCAGGAACGCCAGCGGCACGGTCTACAAGACCGAAGCCTTCACGCGCAATGCGCTGGGCCAGGCCTACCCGCGCCGAGGTCAGGAATGGCAACGGTGCCCTCATCGTGGCGCAGGAGAGCGCCTTCGATGCCGCGCATCGCGTGACCGTCCACCTTTGCCAATCCTCCGCTGAGTATCGGCAGTATGGGTTATTACTACACATGGGCTTGGCTTTCTGAAAGTGAATATCTGGAAAATGAAAGGTAAAAATGAGCTTCACTTACCCCGCGTCAATTCCCGCGTCGCCGTCTATGACGACGCTGACCGCCAGATGTAGGTAATCGACGCCGCCCGCATGGGGTACGCGACCCAGCCGGCAGCGGAAGGGTCGCTGCGCAGCAGCGGGACACCCGCCGGCGTACCCCTTGCGGGTGCAACCTCGCCCGTATCACTCAAACAAACCGTCAGGTTATAAAAGCCAAACCAGTCCGCGATCACACGGCCTCAGCCGCCGCATTCTTCATATAAAGACGATTGGGCTGAAATTGAAAACGTCAGCGCAGCTTGCCACGTGAAAAACCTCGTGATAAGTTTGCTTCCATAATGAGAACCAGCGCTTGATACGCTGGTCGATCTGCGGAAAACAACATAATAAGTGTCATGAATGCAGCTAGGGAGGGCCGCATGAGCTATTGTTTTTTCGCTGATCATTCGTCATTTCCGCTTACTCAGTCTGCCAGTTCAACTAATAACTCCCCCGGCATTCTGGCTCCATTTATCCAGTTTCCAACCACTGCTCGGGAGCCCCTTCCCATCGCGCTATGCCGATCCGTTCAGGGCACGCCATCAAACGATGGTGCGAGTATCCATGGCAACCGCATAGAGACGCAAGCCGCAGGGGCGCCTGAGCCCGGCTTCAATCAATATGTAACGTGTGTCTGTTTCAATTCAGTTCCGTGACAGTTGGCTCTTTGCCGATTACCCGGAATGAACGGCATTCGTCCCCAAACTTGCTTGCCACACGGCAAGCCATCGCACAGAGGTTAGATTGTGTTTCCATTCATCGCGACGCCCGGCCTTAGCCGACAAGGCGGTTTCACTCTCCTCGAACTGCTGGTGGTGCTGGTGATCCTGGGCTTGCTGGCAGGTTATGTAGCGCCCAAGTATTTTTCCCAGGTCGGCAAATCCGAGATCAAGACAGCCCTAGCCCAGATCAGTGCGCTGGAAAAGGCACTCGACCAGTACCGCATCGATACCGGCCATTATCCCGGCACCGATCAGGGTCTGGCCACGCTGAACGTCAGGCCGGCGGACGAGCCGCGCTGGGACGGCCCCTATCTGAAGAAAGCGGTGCCGAACGATCCCTGGGGCAAGCCGTATCAATACCGCATGCCCGGCGAGCACGGCGAGGTGGACATCTTCTCGTTTGGCCGCGATGGCGCACCCGGCGGCAGCGGCGACGGTGCCGACATTGGCAACTGGTAAAGCCGCCTAATGCGCTACCGGGTAAAAGCCTTGCACCCAGGCGCGGGAGTCACGGCGCTGACGGTGGAGGCGCTCGACGAGGCTGAGATCGCGGCGCGTTTGCAGCGCGAAGGCGCGCAGGTGCTGTCCATCGTCGCCGAGCGCGGCATCTGGCCGGCGGCGCGGAGCACGCGCTTTCCGCTGCTGCTGTTCACGCAGGAACTCATCGCGCTGCTTGATGCCGGGCTGACGCTGACCGAGGCGCTGGAAACCCTGTCCGAAAAGGAAAACCGCCCCGAGTCGCGCCAGCTGATCGAACGCCTGCTTGCCGCGATGCGCGAAGGCCGCCCGTTTTCGGCCGCACTCGCCATGCAGGACGGCGCATTCCCGCCCTTGTATGCCGCCACCGTGCGTGCGGCCGAAAGCACCGGCGAACTCTCGCCTGCGCTGACCCGTTACCTCGGCTATCAGAATCAGATCGACACGGTGAAGAAGAAAGTGTTATCGGCGTCGATTTACCCGCTGCTGCTGATCGGCGTCGGCACGCTGGTGATCGGATTTCTGCTCGGCTATGTGGTACCGCGCTTCGCCACCGTGTATGCCGACGCCGGACGCGACCTGCCATGGATGTCGCGCATGCTGCTGGCCTGGGGCGAGGCGGTCGGGGCGCACGGCGGCTGGATTGCGCTGGGCGCGCTGGGGCTGGGTGCCAGCCTGACCGCCGTACTGACGCGGC
>DAOMWT010000005.1:0-47421 GCA_035436705.1 Thiobacillus sp.
TGCCCGCCGAGGAGCGCGGCCTCGTCCTGTCGGGCCTGGTCGGGCTGGAAGATCCGCCGCGGCCGGAAGTGCCGGAGGCCATGGCGCGCTGCGCCGCGGCCGGCATCCGCGTCATCATGGTCACCGGCGACCATCCGCATACGGCGCAGGCCATCGCCCGCGAAATCGGCCTGGTGAAGACCGCGCAGCCGGTCGTCATCAGCGGCGACGATCTGGGCCGCCTGTCGCCGGCGCAGCTGCAGCTGGCGCTGGATGCGCCGGAAATCCTGTTCGCCCGCGTCGCCGCCGTGCAGAAGATGCACCTCGCCGAGGCGCTGCAGAAAAAGGGCGAGATCGTCGCCGTCACCGGCGACGGCGTCAACGACGCGCCGGCGCTGAAGGTCGCCGACATCGGCATCGCCATGGGCATTGCCGGCACCGACGTCGCCAAGGAAGCGGCCGACCTGATCCTGCTCGACGACAACTTCGCCAGCATCGTCTCAGCCATCGAGGAAGGGCGCGCGGTGTTCGACAACCTGCGCAAGTTCCTCACCTACATCCTTTCCTCCAACATTCCCGAGCTGGTGCCCTATCTTGCCTTCGTGCTGTTCCGCATTCCGCTGCCGCTCACCATCATCCAGATCCTGGCGGTCGACCTCGGCACCGACATGCTGCCTGCGCTCGCGCTCGGCGCCGAAAAGCCCGACCCCGACGTGATGCGGCGCCCGCCGCGCGCGCGCGGCGAAAGGTTGTTGTCGTGGGGCCTGATCGCCCGCGCCTACCTGTTTCTCGGCGTGCTGGAAGCGGCTGCTGCGATGACGGTGTTCTTCTTCGTTCTTGACGCCGCCGGCTGGCACTACGGGGAGCCGTTGGCGCGAACCGCGCCGCTTTACCTCGAGGCGACCACCGCCTGCCTCGCGACCATCGTGATGATGCAGGTGGTCAACGTCTTCCTGTGCCGCCACCCGTGGCGTTCCATCTTCGCGTTCAGCCTTTTCGGCAACCCGCTCATCCTGCTTGGCATCGCAGCGGAGCTGGGCCTGCTGCTGTTCATCGCCTATACCCCGACCGGCCATTGGCTGTTCGGCACGGCGCCGGTGGGTGCGGAGGTCTGGCTGTTCGCGGCGGCGCTGGCGGTATTGATGGGGTTCGCGGAGGAGGCGCGCAAGACGTGGCTTCGGCGCCGCCGGTGCACGGCCGGCGGCGTACGAGCAGACTGAGGGGCTTAGCGGGGCGGCCGCTGCTCGGTCCAATGAAAACGGTGAAGCACCCGATGAATGACCGGTGCGAGGATGATGCTCATCACGGCGATCACCACCAGTCCGGCGTACAGCGCATAAGCGCCCGCGAAGAGCTTTCCCGGCGCGCTCAAGCCTGCGGTCTTGACCGGCCCCATGCCGCCGAGAAGCATGGCCGAATTCAGGAATGCATCGAGCCACGACATGTGTTCGTAGTACGCGTAACCCATCATCCCGACAAGCAGCGAGAGCCCGATCAGCGCCAGCGCCAGGCCGGCATGGGCAAGCATCCGCAGCGCAAACCTGCCCGCGGGTATCGGTGGCTTGTGGCGTGGTTCGTACATGAATCCGACCTGTGCCTTTCGCGAAGGCGGAGGGCCGTTCAGCGGCCGCGCCCCTGGCCAGGGCGGCCGCTCAACGGCGAATGACGCGAAGCAGTATCACCACGATCGCGATGACCAGAAGAATGTGAATGAATCCGCCCAGGGTGTACGAGGTAACCAACCCCAATAACCAGAGGACAATCAGGATGACTGCGATAGTCTCAAGCATGCTTGGCACTCCCTTGAAATTGTTTGGCCGCGGCCCGGCATAAGCCGGGCCATTGCAAGAGGCACGGTCAGCCTATGCCGGGCGCCCCCCCGCAGCGGGGGGGCCGCGGACAACGAGCCGTTCGACGTCACTTGATCTGCATGTCGTTCTTCACGGCGGTCACGCCGTTGACGCCGCGAGCCAGCTCAACGGCCCTGTTCGCGGCCGCTTGCGAACTCACGAAGCCGCTCAACTGGACTTCGCCCTTAAAGGTTTTGACCTTGATCTCCAGGAGTTTCGTCATGGGGTCGTCGAATATGGCTGCCTTCACTTTGGTGGTGATGACGGCGTCGTCGATATACTCGCCGGTTCCCTGTTGGTGGGCTGTCGAGGAGCATCCGGCAACGGCTGCCAGCGAAACGGCCAGGAATGCTGCGGAAAGAACCTTGTTGAGCTGTTTCATGGCGGTAATCCTCAAAATTTGGTTGAAATGGCCGCCACGTCATTCGAAGATGCAGTCGGCAGCAACAAGCGACGTGTGGTTCGTTTACTACCGCACATCAGTAAAACTAGTACAAAAAAGGGATTAAGACAGGGCAGGCCTCGCATGCATGCCGTTCGCAGCTGTGCATTGAGCGGCCGCGTTTGCGCAGCGCTGTATTCACCTTGCCGCCCGTTTTCTTTATCGGCACGGTTTGCGGCGGCGGGGGATTGCCCGGTCAACCCATCATCCGGGCATAGGTCGCCTTGTCTGCCTCGTAGCATCCGCAAGAGGCGGCTTTCAGGCCGTTGCGGTCGAGAACCGTGATATCCCCGCGGTGATAACTGATCAGCTTGCGGTTTTGCAGCGACGTGGCGGCCTTGGTGACGCCGACCCGGCGCACGCCGAGCATGTAGGCCAGGAATTCGTGCGTGACATGAAACGCGTCCGAATGCGCCCGGTCCTGCGTCATCAGAAGCCAGCGGGCGAGTCGCGCCTCCACCACGTGGAAGCGGGTGCAAGCCGCCGTCTGGGCGAGCTGGCCCATCACCGCATAGAGGTAGCGCTGCAGCCCGCGTTGCAACGCGGGGCTCGCTTCGAGCTCGTGGCGAAACAGCGCCGCGTTCATCCGCAGCGCCTGGCCTGCGCCCTGTACCACGGCATGCAGCGGCGACACGTCCACCCCGAGGATGAGGGCGATTCCGAGCATGCCCTCGTCGCCGACCAATCCCACTTCCAGGCTGCTGCATCCGCCGATCGGCGACACCAGGGAAATAAAACTTTGCGTTGGAAAATAAACGTGACGAATGCGCTCGCCCGGCTCGGCCAGGACCTCGGCAAACACCAGATCGACCGCTTCGCATCCCGCCAGAAAGCGCTTGCGGTCCTTGCGCGGCAAGGCCGCAAGCAGACGATTGGCGGCAGGGGCGGACTGGATGTTGGGCACGCGGACTCTCCTGGCGTGGGATAAACCCGGCAAGCGCCACACGGAGAAGCTGCAGCGCTATTTCACTGTCGGGATACGGGGCAAGGGCGAACCCTTGCCCCGTAATGGAGATTCGACTTGCGAAGTATCGGGCGAAGCCTGGCGAATGTCTGGGCGGTGGCGCACATAACGCGTCTTCCTGCCTATGCGGCCCATCGCCATGGGGTTGAGTGCGCGGGCACCCGGGCAGGCGGATTACGTAACGACTGCATAAGGGAGCAGGCGATCGAATTCTTTCTTCACCACTGCGTAGCACTCGCAGACGCGCGCTTCCAGCCCGGGCCGATCGACCACGGTGATCTTGCCGCGGCTGTAGTGGATCAAGCCGGCGTACTGTAGTTTGCCGGCAGCCTCGGTGACGCCTTCGCGGCGCACCCCGAGCATGTTGGCGATCAGTTCCTGGGTCATGTTCAACTCGTTCGAGTCCAGGCGGTCGAGGCTGAGCAAGAGCCAGCGACAGAGTTGCTGGTCCACCGAATGATGCCGGTTGCACACCGCTGTCTGCGCCATCTGCGTCAGCAGCGCCTGCGTGTAGCGCAGCAACAGACGCTGCATCGGCCCGGCGTGAAGGAACGCGTCTTTCAGCAGTTGCCCCTTCAGCCGGTAGGCGTGGCCGGCGCTTTGCACGACGGCCCGGCTGGTCGTGGTTTCGCCGCCCATGAAAAGGGAAACGCCGACGATGCCCTCGTTTCCGACAACGGCGATTTCGGCCGATGCGCCATCCTCCATGACGTAGAGCAGGGACACGATGCATGTGGTGGGGAAATAGACGTGGCGCATCTGGTTGCCGGGCTCGCAAAGCACTTCGCCGAGCGGCATCGAAACCGGTTCCAGATTGGGCAGGAGGCGTGCGTATTCTGCCTCCGGCAGGGCGGCGAGAAGGTGGTTATGGCGCGGGTCGAGAGGAGGGTTCATACGCGGGAGCGGTGAGGCATGGGTGATTTCCTGATTGTTGGCCGCGACTGCACGGACCAGGCATTCGGTGCGTTTCCAGTATAGACGCCTTGCCTGGCCTATGTGCGCCAGCAGACAGACGGCGAAAGAGGCGTCCCGTAATTTGGGCCATCGGAGCCAACAGCGTGCGCCTGGCGAAGCGTTATGTCCGCAAGACCGGCTTGCCGAAGCCGTATTTTCCCGACCCCACTCCTAAAGGAACGATAGTGAACAAACTCAACTTCAACGTGATCGCACTTGCGGTCAGTCTCGCGTTCAGCTCCGGCGCAATGGCGCAAAACCTGTCGAAGAGCGACTACAAGGCCGGCAAGGACAGGATCGCGGCCGAATACAAGCTGGCCAAGACGGGCTGCGCTTCGTTGTCCGGCAATCCGAAGGATATCTGCGTGGCCGAGGCCAAGGGCAAGGAGAGTATCGGCATGGCCGAGCTCGATGCCAGCTACAAGCCCACGCCGAAGAACCAATACCGGGCGCGCGTTGCCCGCGCGGAAGCAGACTATGCCGTAGCGAAGGAACGATGCGACGACATGGCCGGCAACGCGAAAGACGTATGCGTGAAGCAGGCGAAGGCGGCGGAGACTGCCGCCAAGGCCGACGCCAAGGCACAGATGAAAACCTCCGATGCGAACGCCACCGCCGGTGAGAAATCTTCCGATGCCCGCGAGCAAGCTGCGGCGGACAAGATCGACGCCCAGTACAAGGTGGCGAAGGAAAAGTGCGATACCTACGCGGGCGATGCCAAGGACCGCTGCCTGGATCAAGCGAAGACGCGCTTTGGCAAGTAGCAAGAGGTAGCACTTGACCCGGCCGCGCCGGCCGCAAATACGCTGTACTTGAGAAAGTAAAAAGGCTATTCCATGAAAACGATACTGAGAGTCACGCCTGGTGCGGGTGCCGTAGCCATGCTGCCGGCTTGGGGGTTGTGTCGGGATGTCGGCGCAGGATAGGAACACGGCCATCGTGCTGGAGTCGGCACCGTCGGCGGTGTCATCGGCCACGAAGTCAGCAAGCCCTGAACATGACGGTCGACGTGCGATGCATCTGGCCTGCCGAGCCTGGCCGGCCGCCCATTGCCTTGACCTCGTATGCGGCGCAACAGTTTGAGTTGACAGGAGATTCAATGATGAAACACGAAAAGACCGTCGGTGCAGCCTTGGTCATGGGTGCGCTGCTTGTAGCGCTATCAGGCTGTCAGAAGCAGGAAGGCCCGGCAGAAAAGGCCGGCAAGCAGGCCGACCAGGCGACAGAGAAGGCCGGAGAGCAGATCGAAAAGCTCGGTGACAGCATCCAGGACACGGCAAAGGGCGACAAGTAGCCGCTGCACAGAATGGCGTGGCGACAACGCGCGCTGGGCGTGGCATAGGAGGGGTTCGAATTGCCGAGCGGGCGCGCCGCGCCAGAGGCGGTTTGGCCGGTACCCGAAATCACTGTCCAGGCGGCCATCCTGATGGAATCGATTTGGCCTTCGCCATGAGCGGACCGATCCGGAGAACGGGCGGTTATTCCGCGTGGGTGCGCTTTACCGGGCGCCAAGCGTAGCGGATAGTCACGCCAGGGCTCAGCAGCCTCCCACGCGAGCGACTAAGATGGTTGGTGCTGGGGCCTGTTACCGAAAACGCCGGAATGCGCTGTGGCATGAATCGAAAACCGGTCTGTGCGTTGCGCCCCATCGAGGGCGGCCCGACGCGCCACGCACGGCCCAAACAAACAACGACCGCAGGCATGGAGGCCGTGATGCCGATGGAACAACGTCTCCTACAATTCATGCAACTGGCCGCGATCTCCGTCGTCATCGTCGGCTGCTACCAGGTCCTGCTTCCCTTCATTCCCGCCATCCTGTTCGCCGTGGTGGTGTGCATTGCGACCTGGCCGCTGTATGTGCGGCTGCGCCGGGCGTTGCGGGGCAAGTCGACGCTGGCGGCACTGGTGATGGTGGCGCTGTTGCTCGTGCTGGTGATCGGGCCGTCGGCACTGCTTGCGGTCAGCCTCACGGACAACGTGACGGCCATCGTCGAGACGGCCCGGACGTGGCTGAACCACGGTCCGATCCAGTCGCCTGCATGGCTCAAAGAAATACCCATCGTCGGTACGCAGCTTGATGGCTACTGGCAGGGGCTGGCTGCCGGCCGGGAAGAAGCGGTGGCGCTGCTCAAGGGGCTGTTGGACCCGGCCAAGGATTTCCTTGTCGTCGCCGGCAAGGCCGTCGGCCAGAGCCTGTTGCAGATGACGTTCGCCGTATTCATCGGTTTCTTCTTCTTTCGCGATGGCGGCGCCCTGGTACAGGCCCTCAGAATCGGACTGGAGAAGTTTGCCGGGAATATCGGCGCGGAGTTGTTGACCTCCATCCACGACACCGTGGCGGGCATCGTGCACGGCATTTTCGGCATGGCGCTGGCCCAGGCCCTGGCCGCCTGGATCGGCTTTCTCATTGCAGGCGTGCCGGGCGCCTTCCTGCTCGGCATAAGCACCTTTTTCCTCTCCCTGGTGCCGATCGGCCCGCCCCTGATCTGGGGCGGTGCCACTTTCTGGCTCGTCAACCAGGGGTCCATTGGCTGGGCGGTTTTCATGGCCCTGTGGGGCTTCCTGGTGATCAGCGGCATCGACAACTTCGTCAAGCCCTACCTGATCAGCCTGGGCAGCGGCTTGCCTCTGCTGCTGATCGTGCTTGGTGTGTTTGGCGGAGTTCTCGCCTTCGGTTTCATCGGCATCTTCATCGGCCCGCCGCTGCTTGCGGTCGGCCTGATTCTGGTGCGGCTATGGATAGCGCTGCCGGCGGCGAAAACGGGCATCCCGGGGCCGGAACTCCCGCCGTAGCCATGGCGGCCCTGGCGCTGCGGAACCACGTCCCCATGATCATGCAGGCCAACGCCCAGCGCGCATAAGCCCCATACTGCGCTGACCGCCTCGGATTCGAGCAAGGAGAATGTCATAGTCATCAAAGAGTTCGGATCGTCGGCGCGCACCCGGAATGCGCTGCGCAACGACCAGGATACCGAGTTGCTGCGCTCGGAGCTGTTCAGCATCGAGCAACTGAAGCGTCACGCGGCCACGCTGGCGGGCCAGCATCGAATCGATTCGCGTCCGGGGCCGGACCGGCTGCTGTCACGGCTGGCGGACAATGCGCGCGTTCTGCTGGCAGCGTACGACGTCGTGACCACGGCCGCGACGCAGGGACAGCGGATCGTGCCGGCAGAGGCCTGGTTGCTCGACAACTACTATCTGATCGAGCAGCAGGTCACGCTGGCGCGCCGGCATCTTCCGCGCGGGTACAGCCGGCAGCTGCCGCGCCTGGCTGAGGGGCCGTCAGCCGGCTTTCCCCGCATCTATGACCTGGCGCTGGAGTTGATCTCCCACATGGACGGCCGGGTCGACAGCGACAACGTCACCCAGTTCGTCGCCGCCTACCAGGCCGTCGAGCCGTTGAAGCTGGGCGAACTGTGGGCGTTTCCGATCATGCTGCAGCTGGCGCTGCTGGAAAATCTGCGCCGCGTCGGCTTGCGCATCGCCCACCGGCGCGAGGAGCGCGACGCGGCCATCAGCTGGGCAGACCGCATGCTCGCGACGGCCGAAACCGAGCCGAAACAGCTGATCCAGCTGCTGGCCGAGTTTGCCAATGCCGATGTGCCGCTGACCGCGCCGTTCGTGGAGGAGTTTTACGCCAGACTCCAGTCTCAGGGCCCCGCCATGGCCTTCGTCCAAACCTGGGTCGAGCAGAAACTGTTCGACCAGGGCGTGACCGCCACGCAGCTGTCGGAGGCGGCCGGCCGAACGGCTGCGGCCAATCAGATCTCCATCGCAAACAGTATCGGCAGTCTGCGCTTCATCGGCGCAATGGACTGGAAGCATTTCGTCGAGTCGCTCAGTGTCGTCGAACAGGCCTTGCGTGAAGACCCGGCCGGGATGCATGCCGGCCAGGATTTCGTCACCCGCGACCGCTACCGCCATGTCGTCGAAGACGTGGCGCGGGGCAGTTCGTGCAGCGAGTCGGCCGTGGCGCGCGCAGCCATCGTTCTCGCGCAGACTGCCGCGGGGCAGTTGGGGGCGCAGGATCGCAGCGCGCATGTCGGTTACTACCTGATCGATCGCGGGCGGCAGGACCTGGAGCGCGCGGTCGGCTGCCGCTTGCCGTGGAAATTGCGGGCCATCCGGGCGGGCAGGCATTTCCGCCTGAGCCTTTACCTTGCCCCCATTCTGCTGCTCACCGCGCTGGCGGCGGCGGTCGTGCTTTCCGCTTTCGACAGATTCGCGCCGGATGACTGGCGCTACTGGTTTTTTGCGGTCGCCGGCGTGACTGGCGTCTCGGCGCTGGCTGTCCCGCTGGTGAACCTGCTGGTCACGCTGCTCCTGCCGCCGCGTGCGCTGCCACGCATGGATTTTTCGAAAGGCATTCCATTCGCTCACCGCACCATGGTGATCGTCCCCACTTTGCTGGGCGGACGGCAGGAGATCGATGATCTGGTCGAAGCCCTGGAGATCCGTTATCTCGGCAATCGCGACCCCAATCTGTTCTTTGCCCTGCTGACGGATTTCCACGACGCGCCCGAGCAGTCGCTGCCCGATGATGATGCATTGCTGTCCTACGCGCGCGCAGCCGTGCAGACGCTCAACGAGACCTACCGCGAGGACCACCCGTGCATCTTCTACCTGTTTCATCGGCCGCGCGTGTGGAATCCGGTCGAGCGGGTATGGATGGGCCATGAGCGCAAGCGCGGCAAACTGGAACAGTTCAATGCCCGGCTCAGGGGGGAGGCGCAAACGGCGTTCTCGGAGGTGGTCGGCGATGCCTCCATCCTCGAATCGATCAAGTACGTCATCACCCTGGATACCGACACGCAACTGCCCCGCGATACGGCACGCGCGCTGATAGGAAACCTCGCTCATCCGCTCAACCGGCCGGTCTACGATGCGGGCAAAGGGCGCATCGTCGAAGGCTACGCGATCCTGCAACCGCGCGCTTCGATCAGCCTGACCAGCGCAGGCCGTTCGCGGTTTACCAAACTGTTCGCAGGCGAATCCGGCATCGACCCCTACACGCGCGAAGTGTCGGACGTCTACCAGGACGTTTTCGGGGAGGGCTCGTTCATCGGCAAGGGCATCTACGATGTGGACGCCTTTCGCCAGGCTGTCGACGGCCGCTTTCCGGATAACCTCATTCTCAGCCACGACCTGCTGGAAAGCGGGTATGCGCGCTCGGCCCTGGTGACCGATGTCGACCTCATCGAAGAGCATCCGGCCAGCTACGCGATCGAGGCCAGCCGGCGCCACCGCTGGATACGCGGCGACTGGCAGCTGGCTGGCTGGCTGCTGCCGCGGGTGCCCGGCCCGGCTGGCTCGAACGGGCGGCGGGCGAAGCGGCAACCGAATCCGCTCACCAGCCTGTCGAGGTGGAAAATCCTCGACAACCTGCGGCGCAGCCTGGTGTCGCCGTCGCTGCTTGTCTTGCTGGCCGGAGGCTGGCTGTTCGGCCCGGGGTCGGCGTGGTTCTGGAGCCTGCTGGTCGCGGCGGTGGTGTTCCTGCCCGCCTTGCTGGGATCGGTGATCGAGCTTGTCCGCAAGCCTGAAGAACGGGATTGGCAGGTGCACCTGGTCCTGACCAGCAAAACCGTGGGGCGCTCGTTGGCGATCGCCTTGCTGACCTTGATCCTGTTGCCCTACGACACCTGGATTTGCCTGGATGCGATCCTGCGCTCGGGTGTGCGCATGCTGTTTACGCAACGCGGACTGCTGCTCTGGCAACTGCCTTCCTATGCGGTTCGCAACCGGCGCCGGTCGCTGGGCGATTTTTTCAGGGAGATGTGGATCGCGCCTGTGGTGGCGGTTGCGCTGGGCGCGGCGTTGGTCATGCGGGGAGGGGCGCCAACGGCGGCGTGGCTCTACGCTTTCCCCATCCTGTCGCTGTGGCTGGTGTCGCCCATCGCCGGCTGGTGGATCAGCCGGCCGCTGGTGCCCCCCGCGCCGGACCTGAGCGTCGAGCAACGGGCTTTCCTGCGGACGTCGGCGCGACGGACCTGGCGCTACTTCGCTGATTTCGTCGGCCCCGGGGACAACTGGCTGCCGCCCGACAACTTCCAGGAATACCCGGCTGCGGGCATCGCCTCGCGCACCTCGCCGACGAACATCGGCATGTCGCTGCTGGCGAACCTGGCCGCGTACGATTTCGGCTACATTTGCGCCGGCGAATTCCTGCGGCGTACCGAAGCCACCCTGGCCACCATGGAAAAGCTGGAACGCTACCGCGGCCATTTTTACAACTGGTACGACACCCGCACGCTGCAGCCGCTCCACCCGAAATACGTCTCTTCGGTGGACAGCGGCAACCTGGTCGGCTGCCTGCTCACCCTGCAGGCGGGGCTGACCGAGCTGAAAGATCGGCCGGTACTGTCGGCCAACGCGTTTCAGGGCCTGCAGGACACCTTGCAGGTCCTGGCCGAGCACGTGCCCGCGTTACCCGCCCCGGATCTTGCGAAGAAGATCCGGTTGCTGCAGGACACGCTGCACGCGCTCACTCTGGACGGGCAGCCCCAGACACTGGCTGCCGCCGAAAGCGTGCTGGACGAGATCCACCGCACCGGCGGCGGGCTGCTTGCCTGGCTGCCGGCGGATATCGATATCGATGGCGAGCTGTATTACTGGGCGCAGGCATTCGACCAGCAATCCCGCGCGCTGCGCGATGAGCTCGGATTGCTGGTGCCCGAGCCGCGGCACTTCAGCGGCATTCCGACGCTGGCTGAATTGGCCGGCGCGCGTGCAGCGGAACGGCTCGGAACCATCGACGCTTTGGCCGAGCGTTGCCGCGAGCTGGCGGCGATGGATTTCGAGTTTCTCTACGACGCCTTGTGCGGACTGCTGGCCATCGGCTACGACGTCAGCGAACGGCGCCGCGATCCGACCTGCTACGACCTGCTGGCATCGGAAGCGCGCCTGGCCAGTTTCCTGCTCATCGCGCAGGGACAGGTGCCGCAGAAGCACTGGTTCTCGCTCGGCCGCCTGCTGACCAGCCATGGCGGCGACCTCAGCCTGATTTCGTGGAGCGGCTCGATGTTCGAGTACCTGATGCCGCAGCTGATCATGCCGAGCTACGCGAACACCCTGCTGGAGCAGACCTGCAAGGCAGCGGTGTCGCGCCAGATCGAATACGGCCGGCAACGCGCGGTGCCATGGGGCATTTCCGAGTCCTGCTACAACGCCACCGACGTGCACCAGGTCTATCAATACCGTGCGTTCGGCGTGCCCGGGCTGGGCTTCAAGCGCGGGCTGGGGGACGACCTGGTCATCGCACCCTACGCCAGCGCGCTGGCGCTGACGGTGATGCCGCAGGAAGCGTGCCGCAACCTGCTGATGCTGGCCGACCAGGGTTTCCGCGGCAACTATGGATTCTTCGAGGCGATCGACTACACGCCATCGCGTGTGCCGCGGGGCAAGAATCACGCCATCGTGCGCGCCTTCATGGCGCATCATCAAGGCATGAGCCTGTTGGCCTTCGAGCATGTATTGCTCGACCAGCCGATGCAGCGCCGGTTCATGTCGGTCCCCCTCATCCAGGCGACCGAATTGCTGCTGCAGGAGCGGGTGCCCAAGAAGGGCGCGACCCTGCACCCGCACGCGGCTGAAGTGAGCGCCGCCGCGCGGCCCCCCGCCGCCGAAGCGGGCACGATCATGCGCGTGTTCACCGACCCGAATACGCCGATACCCGAAGTTCACCTGCTGTCCAACGGCAGTTATCACGTCATGGCGACCCATGCCGGCGGCGGGTACAGCCGCTGGCGCGACCTTGCCGTCACCCGCTGGCGCGAGGACGCCACCTCCGATGGCTGGGGCACCTTCATCTACTTGCGCGACCGCGACACGGGACGCTACTGGTCGACCGCGTATCAGCCGACCTTGCGCCGCGCCGACCACTACGAGGCGATCTTCGTGCAGGGGCGCGCTGAATACCGGCGGCGCGATCAGGGGATCGAAGCGCACACCGAGATCAGCGTTTCGCCAGAGGATGACGTCGAGATCCGCCGCGTCACGCTCAGCAACCATTCGTCCCGCACCCGCCAAATCGAGGTGACGAGCTACGCGGAGGTGGTGCTGGCGTCGTTGAATGCCGACCTCGCCCACCGCACCTTCAGCAACCTGTTCGTCCAGACCGAAATCCTGCCCAGCCGGCAGGCGATCCTCTGCACGCGGCGTCGCCGCACGCCGGGCGAGCAGGTGCCGTGGATGTTTCATCTGTTGGCGGCGCCAGGTGTCGTTGCCGGCGCGCAGTCTTACGAGACCGACCGCGCCCGCTTCATCGGACGCGGTCGAACGGCGGCCAACCCCGCGGCGCTGGACGGCCCCGGCAGCCCGTCGGCACTGTCGAACACGGAGGGATCGGTGCTCGACCCCATCGTGGCGATCCGCCGCACCCTCACCTTGTCCCCCGACGAGTCGGTGACCGTGCAGATCATCTCCGGTGTCGCGGATACGCGCGAGGCCGCATTGGCTTTGCTTGAGGAGTATGGCGACCGGCACTTCGTCGAGCGCGCCTTCGAAATGGCCTGGTTCCATAGCCAGGAGGTGCTGCGCCACCTCAACGCAAGCGAAGCCGATGCACAGATCTATGGCCGCCTGGCCTCCTCCGTCGTTCACGCCCATGCCTTGCGCCGCGCCGCCCCCGGCATCATCGCCCGCAACCAGCTTGGGCAGTCCGGATTGTGGCGCTTTGCCATCTCGGGCGACCTGCCGATCGTGCTGCTGAACATCGGCGACCTGAACCGCATCGACCTGGTCAAGCAGGCGTTGCAGGCCCATGCCTATTGGCGCATGAAGGGCCTGGCTGCGGATCTGGTGATCGTGAACGAGGATTTTTCGGGCTACCGGGCGGTGCTGCAAGACCAGATCATGGGGCTGATCAACGCGGGCCCCGAAGCGCAGGTGATCGACAAGCCGGGCGGGGTCTTCGTGCGGCGCGTCGAAGAGCTCAGCGAGGACGAGCGGGTGCTGCTGCAGACGGTCGCCCGCATCGTCTTCAACGATACCGCCGAGACCCTGATCGAGCAGGTGGAACGCCGCGTATCGGCAGAGCGTGTGTCGGACCGTCTGGAGCCCGCGCTGCAAATGGTGGCCGAGCCGGTGTATCCGCTGGCGGCGCGCGAGCGCATTTTCAGCAACGGCCTGGGCGGCTTCACGCCCGACGGGCGCGAATACATCATCACCCTCGAACCCGGCCAGACCACGCCGGCGCCGTGGGTCAACGTGATCGCCAGCCCGCACATCGGCACCGTCGTCAGCGAGAGCGGCAGCGCCTATACCTGGGCGGAAAACGCGCATGAATTCCGCCTCACCACCTGGCACAACGACCCGCTCTCCGATGCCAGCGGCGAGGCGGTCTACATCCGCGACGAGGAAACGGGGGCGTTCTGGTCGCCGACGCCCTTGCCCGCCCGCGGCCGCTCCGGCTATGTGTGCCGGCACGGCTTCGGCTACAGCGTGTTCGAGCATTACGAAGCGGGCATCGCCTCGGAACTCTTCACCTACGTCGCCATGGACGCAGCGGTGAAGTTCGTGGTGGTCAAGCTGCGCAACCGGTCGCGGCGCGCGCGCAGCCTGTCGCTGACCGGGTACTGGGAACTGGTGCTCGGCGAGTGGCGCCACGCCAACCTGATGCACATCGTCACCGAAACGGACCCGCACACCGGGGCGCTGTTTGCCCACAATGCCTACGGCCGCGAATGCGCCGGCCGGGTGGTGTTCGCCCATGTCAGCGAACGCGAGCGCTCGGCGAGCGGAAACCGCACCGAGTTCATCGGCCGCAACGGCTCGCTGGCCAGCCCGGCGGCGATGCGCCGCAAGCGCCTGTCGGGCAGGACCGGCGCCGGCCTCGATCCGTGTGCCGCGATACAGGCGCGGATCGAACTGGCCGAAGGGCAGGAGCGCGAAATCGTGTTCGTGTTCGGCGCGGCCCGCACCAGCGACGAAGCGCGGCAATTCATCCAGCGATTCGGCGGGCGGGCAGGGGCAAGGCAGGCCCTGGAGGCGGTGTGGGAGCACTGGAACCACGTCCTGGGCGCGGTGCATGTGGAGACGCCGGACCCCGCGCTGAATGTGCTGGCCAACGGCTGGTTGGTGTATCAGACCTTGTCCTGCCGGCTGTGGGCCCGCAGCGGGTACTATCAGTCCGGCGGCGCCTACGGTTTCCGCGATCAATTGCAGGACACCATGGCGCTGGTCCATGCGACGCCGTGGCTCGCCCGCGAGCAGTTGATCCGTTGCGCCGAGCGCCAGTTCCGCCAGGGCGACGTGCAGCACTGGTGGCATCCGCCCCACGGACAAGGCGTGCGCACCCATTTTTCCGACGACTATCTGTGGCTGCCGTATGCCGCCTGTCGTTATGTATTGGCAACCGGCGACACCGGCGTGCTCGACGAGTCAGTACATTTCCTCGAGGGCCGCGAGCTGAATCCGGAAGAGGAGGCCTACTACGATCAGCCGCAACGTTCGCCGGAAGCGGCCAGCCTCTATGAGCACTGCGTGCGTGCCCTCAAGCACGGTCTGCGTTTCGGCGTTCATCAATTGCCGCTGATGGGCTGCGGCGACTGGAACGACGGCATGAATCTCGTCGGCCGCGACGGCAAGGGCGAAAGCGTTTGGCTGGCGTGGTTCCTTTACGAAAACCTCGAGTTGTTTGCCGGCCTGGCGCTCGGCCGTGGCGATGCGGCCTTTGCCGACGTATGCAGCGATCAGGCCGCCCAACTGCGCAGCAACATCGAGGCCCATGCCTGGGATGGAGGCTGGTACCGGCGCGCCTGGTTCGACGACGGCACCCCGCTGGGCTCGTCCAGCAACGACGAATGCCAGATCGATTCGATCAGCCAGAGCTGGGCGCTCATCTCCAACGGCGGCAACCGGGTGCGCGCGCGCCAGGCGATGGCGGCGGTGGATCAGCGCCTGGTGCGGCGCGATGCGCAGCTGATCCAGCTGCTCGACCCGCCGTTCGACAAATCGGAGCTGGAGCCCGGCTACATCAAGGGCTACGTGCCCGGCGTGCGCGAGAACGGCGGCCAATACACCCATGCCGCGATCTGGACCACGATGGCGTTTGCCATGATGGGGGAGAGGGAACGCGCATGGGAATGCTTCGCCATGCTCAATCCGATCCATCACGGCAGCACTGCGGACGCCATCGAGCGCTACAAGGTCGAGCCCTACGTCATGTGCGCGGACATTTACGGTGCGCCGCCGCACACGGGCCGCGGCGGCTGGACCTGGTACACCGGGGCGGCGGGCTGGATGTACCGGCTGACCGTGGAAACCCTGCTGGGCCTGCAACTGGAAGTGGACCATCTGCGTATCGCACCGTGCGTCCCGGCCGACTGGGATGCGTACACCATCCACTACCGCTATCGCGAAACGGTCTACCACATTGCCGTCAAGCGCATGAGCGAGCATGGTGCCCAGGTGACGGTGGATGGTGTCGACCGTCCCGACAATACCATTCCCCTGATCGACGATCGCCGGGATCACGCGGTCGAAGTGAGAATAATCGCGCCCCCCGTTCACCCGTGACCAAGGAAATAGACATGAATATGACTTTTTAAGCCTCGCCCCCTGGTTCTCTGATCGCGGTCATTCTCATTCTGCTCATGCCGCGTCTGCTGAACTACATTGCCGCACTACATTTGATCGTTATCGGTCTGTTCGGTGCAAACGGCTTTAATATCCGATGATAACGGGTGCCGATCTGCAGCAGGTTCGTCACGCGGGCAGAACGCCCCTGCAAAGACGGCTGTATTCCACTCGCGCTCTTGTATCGACCGATTACTGAGTTTTTTCTTATGGAAACCCGTGACCTGCCGCGGTACCGGATCATCAAAAGTCTCACGGCATCGCACCCTGAAACAGGCGCCGATGTCGTGATTGACCTATGGGAGCCGATGGCGGCCCAGATCATTTCGATCATCGGTGAAACGGGGTTCAATTCCCTATACGAACGCAGTCTGTTTCTAGGCCAGTCAAGCTTTCCCTGGCTCGCGGCCGGCGCGCTGTCACCCCAGGCCTATCAGCGGTTCGCGGCATTGAAAACGAGTCTTGAAGCGCAAACGCCAGAGCAGGCCAGCGCAGCAAACAGTCTGCTGCTGTTCACGTTCACCGACATCCTGGCCTCGCTAATCGGCGAGCAGCTAACCATCAGTATTTTACGTTCGGCCTGGGGCGATGAAGTTGCAGACAGGGCCATCAAGGAGTCAAAAAATGGGTAGCAAGGTCAGCATACGTCGCCTGCCAACGGGGGTGCCGGGTCTGGACCACCTGCTGGGTGGGGGGCTGCCGGAGTTCTCGTTCAATCTGATTGCCGGCACGCCGGGAAGCGGAAAAACCACGCTCGCCCACCAGATCATGTTCTCGCTGGCCACGTCGGATTACCGGGCGCTGTTCTTCACCGTGCTCGGCGAGCCCACCCTGAAAATGCTCCGGTACCAGCAGCAATTTGCGTTTTTCGATCACGGCAAGATCAATCAGTCGATTCGCTTCGTCAACCTGGCGAACGAACTCCTGGAGGGCGATTTCGACCGCGTCCTGGCACGCATCGCCGCCGAGGTGAGGGACTATGAGCCCAGCCTGGTGTTCGTCGACTCGTTTCGATCCGTCGTGCAATCGGCCCGGCCCGAAGGACGGAATGTGTCCGATCTGCAGCGCTTCGTGCAGCAGCTCGGCATGCAGATGACCAGCTGGCAGGCCACCACCTTTCTGATCGGCGAATATCTGGCGCCCGAGTCCGAATCGAGTGCGGTCTTTACCGTGGCGGACGGCATCCTGTGGCTGTCGCAAAGCCTGCATCGCAATTCCATGGTGCGCAAGATGCAGGTGGTCAAGATGCGTGGCCAGGCCCAGGCGCCCGGTTTGCATACCTTCCGCATTGGCGATGCAGGCCTCCAGGTGTTTCCGCGGGCGATCGTCCAGCCGCACGAGGCAGTCGGACCGCACCCCGCTGGCGGCACGGAACGGATTTCCATGGGGGTCGCGGGCCTGGATGAGATGCTGGGGGGCGGTTTGCCGGCTGGTTATTCGCTGCTCGCAGTCGGCCCCTCGGGTTCCGGGAAAACCATCCTGGCGACGGCATTTCTCGCCGAAGGAGCGCGCCGCGGCGAGACGGGCGTGATCGCGGCGTTCGAAAAAAGTCCGAGTCAACTGCTGAACAACACGTTGCATGCGCTGGTGAGTGCCGGGCAGGTGGGGGTGATCGACACGCGTTCACTGGACTTGTCGATCGATGAAACCCTGCACGACATGATCCTGATGATTGACCGCATGCAGGCCAAGCGCGTCGTCATCGACTCCCTGTCGGGTTTCGAACTGGCCCTGGCACCCGAGTTCAGCGAGGATTTTCGCGGTTCGCTGTACCGGATGGTGGCCGAACTGACCAGCAAGGGCGTGACCATCCTGATGACCTCGGAACTGGAGGACCGCTACACCGATTTGCGTTTCAGTCCGTTTGGCAGCGCGTTTCTCGCCGATGCCATCCTGGTGCAGCGCTATGTCGAAATCGCAGGGCAGTTCAAGCGCGCCTTCTCGATCGTCAAGGTGCGCGGCAGCGACCATAGCAAGGATATTCGGCTGTTCGACATCGGCGACGAGGGCATCGTGATTGGCGAGCCCTTGTCCGAATACGACGGCATCATGACCGGTCATCCCACGGTCAATTCCTAGCAGGAACGACCCCCCGGAGGATGTGCATGAACAGCAAGGACAAAGGCGATGTTCGCAGCGCCGGAGCGGGAAATCAGGCGGACGATTCCGGCGCTCACGCTGAGCGGGCATGGGTCGTGCGTGGCAGCGACAGACGGCGTCTGGATCGTGCAGCGTGTGCCGACGCGGGGACTTTTCTGGGCCGCGAGCGGATGGCCGCAGCACGCGAAGACGCCGCGCATCAGCGAGAAGACGCGGCTGGCCAGCGAGAGAGCGTGGTGCAGGCACGCGAAGGCGAAGCCCGTGTACGCGAAGGGCGCGCCGCCACCCGGGAAGACGAAATCCGCACCACAGAGACCCTGCAGTCGGCAACAGCCGACCAGATGATCCGCCTGCAGCAAGCCAACGCGAACCTGGTCGTCGCGACCATCGAAGCGCGCAAATTGGCCGAACAAGTGCAAATGGCGAAGATCGAACTGGACCACCTGGCACATCACGATGTACTCACCGGCTTGCCCAACCGCATCCTGCTGCACGACAGGCTGGCCCAGGCGGTCGCGCTGACGCGCCGCTCCGGCAAGAAGCTCGCAGTGCTGTTCATGGACCTGGATCGCTTCAAGCACATCAATGACTCGCTGGGGCATAGCGTGGGCGACCAATTGCTGCAGTCGGTGGGCCAGCGTCTGCTGGGTTGCGTACGCCAGTCGGACACGATCAGCCGTCTGGGCGGGGATGAGTTCGTGGCGCTGCTTCCCGATATCGATCATCCGGAGGACGCGGCGTTGTCTGCGCAAAAAATGATTACGGCAATCGCACTGCCGCACCGCATCGACCAGCACGATCTGCATATCGGCGCGAGCATCGGTGTCAGCATTTACCCGGAAGACGGCCTGGATGCGGAAACCCTGATCAAGCATGCGGACACCGCGATGTTTCACGCCAAGGATAACGGCCGCAATACCTACGCATTCTTCGAGCAGGAAATGACCGCCCGCGCCATTGCGCGGCAATCCATCGAGGCCAGCCTGCGCCTCGCGCTGGAACGGCAGGAATTCGTGTTGCACTATCAGCCGAAAATAAATCTTCTCAGCGGCACGATCGTCGGCATCGAGGCGCTCGTCCGCTGGCAACACCCGCAACGCGGGCTGCTGATCCCCGCCGATTTCGTGTCCATCGCCGAGGACAGCGGACTGATCCTGCCGCTCGGCCGCTGGGTGCTGCACGAAGCCTGTCGCCAGGCCCGCGCCTGGCAGGATGCAGGCCTGCCGCCGGTCCCCATCGCGGTCAACACCTCCGCGCTCGAGTTCCGCGCCAGGGACTTTCTCAAAACCTTGCGCGCGACCCTCGACGCGTCGCGTCTGGAACCGCGCTATCTGGAACTTGAACTAACCGAAAGCGTCCTTATGCGGGATGCCGCGTCCGCCGATTCCGTTCTGCACGCGCTCGCAGACATGGGCGTCAAGCTTGCAATCGATGACTTCGGCACCGGCTATTCCAGTCTGAGTTATCTGCGGCAGTTTCCGATCAATACCCTGAAGATCGACCAGTCGTTCGTGAACCAGATAACCAGCAACCCGGACGATGCCACCATCGTCAGTGCCGTGATCAGCATGGGCAAAAGTCTCAAGCAACGCGTTATTGCGGAGGGCGTCGAAACAGCAGAGCAGGCCGCTTTTCTTCTGGCCCGGCATTGCGACGAGGGCCAAGGCCACTTTTTCGGCCGACCGGTGGGGGCAGCGGCGCTCGCTGTCTTGCTGCAGGCAGGCGTATCGCCTGCGCTTCCTCATTGACGGCCCAAGGAAACGCAGGCGACGGGGTTCAGCACGAGGGTGCGCTATATCTTGCCCAATAGAAACAGAATGAGCAGGATAATCAACACCAGCCCAAGACCACCGCTGGGGCCGTATCCCCATCCCCGACTGTGGGGCCAGGCAGGGATCGCGCCGATCAGAAGTAGAACCACAATAATCAGCAGAATTGTTCCTATCGACATGTCGTGTCTCCCAACAGTGAGTAGCGGCACAGCATTCAGGCACATGCTCGCAACGCGTCAATGCGCTTCCCTCGGCGCGCCCGCACCCTTCTTCCAACCAGATACCCGTTGCTTCCATGCGAAAGCGGCCCATGACCAAGCTGAACGGCGACCAGCGCTTGTTTCGGCAGTCATCGCCATGTCCTTCCTATAAAAGTAGACCATAGGACGGAAACCGCGTGTGCGCCACCGCACAAGAAGTCCGACGATTTCCCGACAAGGCTGAAGCCGGGTGTCGTGTGAACGGTCATACGGACAGCCTGTTTGGCGAGGAACCGTCTACAAATAAGAAGGGACGTCCATGCTCGGAAGGGTTGCCCACGTCAACCGCCACATGGTGCCAAAAGTGGGCGCGGCAAATCGGTTCCGCGCCAATCCAAAAACAGTTTCCCGCGGCGGAAGACGGAGGTCATCATGTTGAAATGGGCAGCAATCTTCTTTCTCATCGCGATTGTCGCGGCGGTCCTTGGTTTCAGCGGCATCGCCGCCGGCGCTGCGGAGATCGCCAAGATTCTGTTTTTTGTGTTTCTGGTCATTTTTTTGGTCACCCTGATTTTCGGGATGATGCGAAAGTAAGCCCGATGCGATTGCCCAGCCGGCATCTACAGGTGATGACACGTCAACCTGCAGGTATGGCCGATCGCCGCGTGCATGTTCCCTGCTTGAACACGAAAGGATGGCCCGCATGGCTTCTGAACCGCCTCATACACCCTCCCCAGCATCCGAACCGCCGGCCCGCCCCGACCGCGAGGCTGCCGAAAACGCGGTACGCACCCTGATCCGCTGGGCAGGCGACGACCCAACCCGCGAGGGTCTGCTGGACACCCCCGCGCGCGTCGTTCGGTCCTACGAGGAGTTCTTCGCCGGCTACCTCGAGGACCCGGTGCAGCTTCTGTCGCGCACCTTCGGCGAGGTGGATGGCTACGACGAGATGGTCGTCATGACCGACATCCGCTTCGAAAGCCATTGCGAGCACCACATGGCACCCATCATCGGCAAGGCGCATGTTGCCTACCTGCCGGACCGCCGGGTGGTGGGCATCTCCAAGCTTGCCCGCCTGGTTGATCTCTATGCCAAGCGCCTGCAGATACAGGAAAGAATGACGGTACAGATCGCCGACACGCTGAACGACGTGCTGCAGCCGAAAGGGGTCGCGGTGGTGATCGAAGGAACCCATCAGTGCATGACCACGCGCGGCGTGCACAAGCCGGGCGCCGCCATGGTCACCAGCCGCATGCTGGGTGCCTTCCGCTCGGATGGCTCGACCCGGCGCGAGTTTCTGGCCATGATCGGCCGGACGGGCTCGGGACCGCTGAGCAATACGTGACCAGCCGCGCGGGCCCGCAAGCGACGCGGAGGTTGATGCGACTTGTTGCCGGCTTGCCAAGCGCTTAAACCGCGCTGCCCATGCCCTTCTCCTGAGCGCCTGCCGGCGGCTGCAGGCCGGCGAGCAGGCAGCCCTGGGCGAGAGGCCCCTTGGGGAACAGTTTGTAGAGATATTTGATGCCGCCTTCGGCATGGAAGTGTTCGTCGAGCGCGTCGTGCAGGTCGCGCGCGTTCAGGGCAGGTTCCGCATGGTGTGAACTGATCTCCTGCAACGCGCGCACGACCTGCCAGTGCGCTTCGGTCAGTGTCAGGTCTTCCGTTTGAGCGACTTCCACGGCCTGTTCGCGGGACCAGCCGAAGGGGGCATGGGGGAAATCCGGATTGGGCTGGATTTCGTGGCCGGGGCGTACGTACTCCTGAGTTGCATTGTTCATGATCATGTTCCTTTTTCTCAATTGGTTTCCTCGGACCCCGGCGAGAATCGACAAATCGCCATTCAAGCCAGGATCGAGGTCTTTCGGGTAGGCAAGCTTGGTGCCATTGCCATGTCTCTGCTTGCCATACTACTCATGGGAGGACGCGCGTCTGTACGAAAGCGCACACTGAACTCAGACGAACTCGCGCCGACGGCCTGCGGCAGTCCGCGTCGCCGATCGGCTTCGTGTCCATCGCTGATTCACTTTAGTCATTTTCTGGAGACCTCGTGGCGGAATATCGCTTGCTGACGATCTGGCACATTAAAGCGCCGCTGGAGGTGGTATACGCAGCCATCCACAATTCGCCGCGCTGGCCGGACTGGTGGCCTGGCGTGCAGAAAGTGGAGGAGGTTGCGGGCGGTGATGCCAATGGCATCAACAGCGTCCTGCGTTATGTCTGGCAGGGGCGATTGCCTTACCGGATGGTGTTCGAGGTGCGCGTCACCCGCATCGAAAAACGGGTGGCCATCGAGGGTTCCGTCCAGGGCGACCTCGAAGGGATCGGCCGCTGGCATTTCATCGACGAGGGCGCGATCAGCGTCGTCCGCTACGAGTGGCATGTCCGCAGCACCCGGTGGTGGATGAACCTGATCGCTCCATTTGCCCGCTCGATTTTTATCCGCAACCACGGGTTCCTCATGCGGCAGGGCGCGGAAGGACTGGCACGATACCTCGGCGCGCCCCTGGTGGCCCAGGAAAGCATCGACTTGATGGCAGATGCGTGACGGCGAAAACTGCCCAACCAAGGACAACTGCCGGGCATTTTTTGGCTGGCCCATCAATGCAAAAGGGAAAGCGACACGGCACTTCGGAGGGTAGCCGCTGTCTTGGGTCAATGCTGCAATAGTGTGTGTGCTGACGCACAGACGCAAGTCGGCTTCAGACGCAAAATTCAAATCGTTAACCGGAGGAGCCGGGTATATCGCATGTATATGCCGATAACCGGCTGCCGATAGCAAACATGGCAAGAGGCATGTTGCCGCCTTGCTGTCGTCCACACGACCTGAAATGCTTTAAGGAGATTGATTATGAAACTGCATACAAAACTAACGCTGGGACTGGTTTCCTCACTGTTTGCAGTGAGCCTCGCAACGGCCGCCGGGCCGGGCACGAAGATGGGTCCGTATCACTCTGGAGCGGACTGCAACGGCATGGGCATGATGTCAGGCGACATGAAGATGGACCCTGTTGCCCGCGCGCATAAAAACCTGAGCGAGTTGAATGCCAAGCTTAATCTCACGGCAGATCAGCAACCGGCCTGGAAGACATTCTCCGATCAAGTAAACGATCAAGCTAAAAACATGGCGGCGATGCGGGATCAGATGAAGGGCGACGCCCAGTCTATGCCGAAGACTGCGCCGGAACGGATGGCGAAGATGGCGGACTTGATGAAAGATCAGGCGCAGAACATGGCCAAAATGGCAGACGCCGTCAAAGCCTTCTATGCCACGCTCTCAGCCGAACAACAAGCGACCTTCGACAAGATGCAAATGAGTCATATGACTCGTAGGTAGCAACCGTTGCTTACCCGCTAGTCTGCCGCTACGGGCTACGGAAAGAATCCTGGAAATAAGCGCTCACGTTGCGCCATTTCCATGGATTCCACCTGGCGGTTGAGCCGCGTAACCAGACGCGGCCATTTTTTCGGTTCTGATATGCGCCATCGGGCCAAGTCCTTGCTCTTCCCGGAGGCGGTGCACAGTCGATTCTTTATTCCGTCGTCTTGGCGTCGAAGTGTTCGTTGTCGGCCTCTGCCTCGTCGCGGGTACGGTGGACAACGCCATCGCGATGATTCGGCGGTGCATAGAGCGTATAGAGCTTCAACGGAACCTTGCCGGTATTGATGATGTTGTGATTCGCCCCAGCAGGGACGAGCACGGCAGAACCCGCGCTGATCGCCGTGCGAACGCCATCGAGTATGGCATCGCCTGTCCCTTCCTCCACGCGAAAGAACTGATCGAGCTGGTGCACTTCCATCCCGATCTCTTCCTGGGGCTTCAGCGCCATGACCACAAGCTGACAATTCTTTGCGGTGTAAAGCACGCGGCGAAATGCTTCATTCTCGACGGCAATGTCCTCGATGTTTTGTACAAAACCTTTCATGGCGACTTCTCCGATTAACAGCTTCAGGTATTCAGGAATGCCAGCAGATCGGCATTGAGCTGGTCTTTGTGCGTGTCCGCGAGACCGTGGGGGGCGCCGGGGTAGATTTTCAGGATCGCGTTTTTGACCAGCTTCGATGAGCTGAGCGCCGCGGCACCGATCGGCACGATCTGGTCGTCGTCGCCGTGGATGATCAGCGTCGGCACGTCAAATTTCTTCAGATCGTCGGTGAAATCCGTTTCGGAAAACGCCTTGATGCAGTCGAAGGTGTTCTTGTGACCGGCCTGCATCCCCTGTAGCCAGAACGAGTCGATCATGCCTTGCGAGACCTTGGCACCTGGCCGGTTGGCGCCGAAGAACGGGCCGCCGGCGATATCCAGGTAGAGCTGCGAGCGGTCGGCCAGCGCGCCTTGGCGAATCTCGTCGAACTTCTCTATCGGCAGGCCGCCGGGATTGGCTACCGTTTTCAGCATCAGCGGCGGAACGGCAGAAATCAGCGCGGCCTTGGCCAGGCGCTGGGTGCCGTGGCGGCCGATATAGCGCGCCACTTCGCCGCCGCCCATTGAGAAGCCGATCAGCACGACATCCTGCAGGTCCAGCGTTTCGATGAGCGCAGCGAGGTCGTCGGCAAAGGTGTCCATCTCGTTGCCATTCCAGGGCTGGCTCGAACGGCCATGGCCGCGCCGGTCATGGGCAATGCAACGATAGCCGTTGCCTGCCAGAAACAGCATCTGCGCCTCCCAGCTGTCCGCACTGAGAGGCCAGCCGTGGCTGAACACCACAGGTTGTCCCGCGCCCCAGTCCTTGTAATAGATCTGCGTGCCGTCTTGCGTGGTGATCGTGCTCATTGCTTGCCTCTCCATTTTTAGCGCAGGGAATCGTTGATCTCGTTATTGCAGGCGCAAGCCCATTGAGTTCCCCAATGCCATTGCTGCGTCAGCAGATGTTTTTCAACCGGGCCGTCTCAGGTGCATCCACGCAGGAAATACAGCACCAGCAAAATCGGAATCGGGATTCCCAAGAGCCAAAGCAAAACCCAACCTATCTTCCCTTCTTCTTTATTGCGCATGGCGCTCGTCCTTTCTTTCAGAGTTGGCGCTTTTCTGGTTTTTGGCATGGCTTTTATGCCAAGGTTCGAACGGACTTTTCCCGCTCCCATTGGCGCGTCTTGGCCGCAGCAATAAATGCTTTCCTGTCGTTGGCATCCACGACCCCCGCGTCCTGTTCGACATTCGCTTTTTGCAGCAGCGCCTGGCCGCCCTGGTCGACGGCGATGGCCTTGAGATGCGCGTAAGCATCGCGCACGAAGTCGATCGCGGCGCCTTCCATCGACAGGGCTTTCGCGCCCTTGCCGGAGAGGATGACGGCGACGGCGTCGAACAACACGGAAGGCGTACCCGCCAGTTGTCCGTCAGCCACCAGCATCGAGCCATCGGCAAGCTTCGTGCCGCCCACTTTCGGGGCGATGATCTTCACGCTGGCGCCCGCATCGGTCGCGGCCTTTTTGATCTTCCCGATGGCCGCGCCGTCCGAGCCATCCGTGATCAGGATGCCGACCGCGCGGCCCATGAGCGTGTCCCTCATCTTGCCGATGATCTGCAATGCGGGCGATGGCGCCATTTTCTTTACGGGCGCTGCGGCTACCGGCGCATCGGGCATGGTGTCGAATCCGAGTCCGACGGCGACGCGTTTGGCCAGATCCTTTTCAATGTGAAGAAGGTGGCCGACCATGGCTACACGGATGTGCGGATGTTCGACCTTGGACAGCTCGAACACCAGCGCCGAGGCGATATGCGCCTGTTCGTACGCCGTCTGGCTGAGATAGAACTGCCGCGCCTGGCTGTAGTGGTCGGCGAAGCTCTCGGCCCGGATGCGGCCTTTCTCGCCGGTTTCCGTGACTGCGGCGCTATGAAAGCCCTTGGGCGTTTCGCTCGGCGCGGTGTCGGAGAGGGAGTTGGGTTCGTAGGCGACCCGGCCGGCCGGCTGCGCCATCTGCATGTGGCCGTCGCGCTGCAGGTTGGCGAACGGGCATTGGGGGGCGTTGACCGGGATCTGGTGGAAATTAACCGACCCCAGGCGCGAAAGCTGGGTGTCGAGATAGGAGAACAAACGGCCTTGCAGCAGTGGATCGTTCGAGAAATCGATGCCCGGCACCACATGCGAAGGGCAGTAGGCAACCTGTTCGGTTTCAGCAAAAAAATTGTTCGGCCAGCGATCCAGCACCATGCGGCCGATCACTTTCAGCGGAACCAGTTCTTCGGGAATCAGCTTGGTGGCGTCCAGGTGATCGAACGGGAAACCGTCCGCCTGTTTCTGCGTGAACAGCTGCACCGCGAATTCCCACTCGGGATAATTACCGGCCGCGATGGCCTCGAACATGTCGCGGCGGTGGAAATCCTGATCGGCGCCGGAGATCTTGACGGTCTCGTCCCAGATGGTGGACTGCAGGCCGAGCTTGGGACGCCAGTGGAATTTGACGAAGGTCGATTCGCCGGCGGCGTTGATCAGACGGAAACTATGCACACCAAAGCCTTCGATCATGCGCAGCGAACGCGGGATGGTTCGATCCGACATGATCCACATCACCATGTGCATGGACTCCGGCGTGAGCGAAATGAAATCCCAGAAGGTGTCGTGCGCGGTCGCCGATTGCGGAAAGCCGCGGTCGGGCTCCATCTTGACGGCATGGATGATGTCGGGGAATTTGATGGCGTCCTGGATGAAGAAAACCGGGATGTTGTTGCCGACCAGATCCCAGTTGCCTTCCTTGGTATAGAACTTGACGGCAAACCCGCGCACATCGCGCGGGGTATCGACCGAACCGGATCCGCCTGCGACGGTCGATATGCGCGTAAACACAGGCGTTTTCTCGCCAACCTCGGTGAGGATTCTGGCAGTGGTGTATTGCTTCAGCGAGGCGGTCAGCTCGAAGAATCCATGCACCCCCGTCGCCCGCGCGTGAACGATACGCTCGGGAATCCGCTCATGATCGAAATGGGTGATTTTTTCGCGCAGGATGAAATCCTCCAGCAGCGTGGGGCCGCGCGGATGAGCCCTGAGCGAGTTTTGATTGTCGGAAAGTGCGACGCCCTGATTGGTGGTGAGCGCCGGGTGCTCGCCACCCGCGATCTGGTGCAGCTCGCCGCCGGCAGCCCGGTGTGTGTCTCTGGCCGGGGGCGAGCCTTTTTTCTGGTTGCCTTTTCCGGTATGGCGCGTTGTCTTTGCTTTGCTCATGTTCGATCTCCTGGACGAATAACGCCGGCCTGCCGGCTGTCAGCGTGTGCGGGTGCCCCGGTTTTATAGGCAGTGCACGATTTTTGACAAGGCGCGCCGGATCAAACAGGAGGTGTTTCGCCCACTGCCTGGAGGCCATGAATGAATGCGCTTGTCACCGTTGTTGCACCCTAGGCGGGCGGAGCAAGTGCGTCTGTACGGTGGCGTACACCAGAAAGTTTCGTATCCGTTTACGCTCGCCGAGTCGGACACGGATCAACCACAACTCGACGAATACGCCAGTCTTCACTCCAGGGTGCGACGGACAGTCGAATCCTGCCTGGCGAATTCACCACCCAGGAACACCGCCAAAAAAGTCGCCTCAAACTGGAAATTCAATGAATCGCCCTCGCCATGACTAACGCACAATGGTTTCTGCTTGTGGGCGGCCTGTTGCTCGCGAGGGCCCTGACTGCGCCGCTGCTCCAGCGCCTGCCGGTCACCCCCGCCATTGTCTATCTGGCCGTGGGGCTGCTGGTCGGGCCGACGGTGCTCAATCTGTTTCACTTCAACCCGCTCAAGGAATCGGCGCTGCTGGAAGTGCTGACCGAAGTGGTGGTGCTGATTTCTCTGTTTTCCGCCGGCGTCAAAATGCCGGTGCCGTTCAGCCTTGCCCGCTGGCGCACGCCGATTCTGCTGGCCTCGGTCTCCATGGCGGTCAGCGTCGGTCTGGTCGCCGCCTTTGCCTATTGCTTGCTTGGCCTGCCGCTGGGCGCGGGCGTCTTGCTGGGCGCCATCCTGGCGCCCACCGATCCGGTGCTGGCGACCGATGTCCAGACCCGCCATCCCGGGGATCGCGACCAACTTCGCTTCACCCTGACCTGCGAGGCGGGTATGAACGACGGCAGCGCTTTCCCATTTGTGATGCTGGGGATGGGATTGCTCGGGCTTCACGAGCTCGGTGAGTTCGGCCTGCGCTGGGCCCTGGTCGATGTACTGTGGGCCACGGTTGCGGCAATCGCCATCGGGGTTGTGTCCGGGGCCGCAGTGGCCCATCTGGGACGAAAACTGCGCGGTACGCCCCCCAGGCACAAGCTCATGGACGACTTCCTCGGGCTCGGCCTCATCGGAGTGGTGTACGGCCTGAGTGTGGGGGTCGATGCGTGGGGATTTCTGGCGGTTTTCTTCGCTGCCGTCGCGCTGCGACAGACCGAGCTTAAACTCGCCGGCTCCGATCTGGTTCACCCGCAATCCGACCGCAGCGAGGCGGAAGCTGAAAACGCAATCCCGGATAAAGAGCCGGTGCCTACCGTCAGCGAAGGATCGCTGGTGTTCAAGGAACATCTGGAAAGGCTCTCCGAATTGATGCTCATCCTGCTGATCGGCGGCACGCTGTTTATCGATTCCTGGAACTGGCGCGCGGTGGGACTTGCCCTGTTCCTGTTCATGGTGGCACGCCCGGTCAGTGTCCTGGCCGGCCTGTTGGTTACGCGCACGTCATGGCAGATACGCGGCATGGTGGGCTGGTTCGGGGTGCGCGGCATCGGTTCGCTGTACTACCTGATGTATGCCATTCAGCATGGCCTCCCCGAAGACCTCGCCCTGGATCTGATCCGGCTGACGCTCATTGCGGTCTCGCTTTCGATCCTCGTCCACGGCACCAGCGTCAAGCCGCTGATGAGCCGCTTTTTGCGTTACCGTAGGCATCTGCCATCGCCATAAGTTTCACCACCCGATCCGGCGTTTCGGACCTCGATTCGACATCGCCTTGGGCCGGATTCGTCTCCGCTTGCCACTTTACAAGGAGGAGTTTTCATGAAAGCCGTTACGCCCACCCGCCTCCGCCTTGCCGACCTGGCGGAAAAATTTGACAGTCAACGGAGGTCATGATGACTGAGATTCGCAAGGGCCAGGCACCGGCCCCCCTTACACGTGCCGAGTTCAGTACCCGATTTCGGGCCGCCTTCATCGATCCGGCGTTCCGCGTCGAAGACGCGTCGATCGCCCGCCTTGAAGAGATCGCCTGGCAGGCCCATGGCGAGTACCGCAAATCCCCCTTCACGCAGAAGGCGGGCCCGGGCTATGCCGATCCGGACTACGATTTGGCGTCGGAGTGGATTGCCGCGAAGCAAGGCATCGACGCGGCGCAACTGCGCTGGGCCGACCCGGCGAGCCCGTCCCGGGTGTTGCTGGTCTGCGGCTCGGCGCGTAACGACGGCAGCTGCCCGGGCGAGATGTCCAAGACCTTCCGGCTGTTGGAAATCGCGCGCGAAACCCTGGAGCAGGCCGACATCCAGGCCGATGTGCTCGACCTCAGCCTGCTCGCCTCCGAATACGGCCGCAAGATCCATCCCTGCAAGGGCTGCGTGTCCACCGCGATGCCCCTGTGCAACTGGCCGTGCAGCTGCTACCCCAACCATGCGCTCGGCCAGACCAACGACTGGATGGCCGAGATCTACGCGCGCTGGACCGCCGCCCATGGGGTGATCATCGTCTCGCCGGTGTACTGGTACCAGAGCCCCGGCCCGTTGAAGCTGATGATCGACCGCCTGGTGTGCGCCGACGGCGGCAACCCCGATCCCACCGCGACCTCGGGCAAGAATCCTGGCAAGGCAAAAGCACTCGAGATGGCCGGCTGGGACTATCCCCAGCACCTGGCAGGGCGCGCCTACGGGCTGATCGTCCACGGCGACGTGGCCGGGATCGAAGGCTCGCGCCGCGCCCTGTCGGACTGGCTCGACTGGATGGGTTTCATCGACGCGGGGGCGCAGGCGCGGCTGGATCGCTACATCGGCTACTACGCGCCGTATGCGACCAGCCACGATGCGCTGGACCGGGACGAACCGGTGCAGGAAGAGGCGCGCAATGTGGCGCGTGCGGTGGCGAAGGCCGTGGTCGAACTGCGATCCGGACGGCTCCAGGCGGTGCAGCCGAAGCTGTCGCGTCCGCGACCCAAATAGGCCGTCAGGGCGATGGCGCCGAAGGTCTCCATGGCGCGCATCTGTACGACAACGCGCAGATTCCTCGGCGACCGCCGGATAGGCTTGAAACGCCATCCGTTTTGCACGAATCATTTTCCAGGAGTAAAGAACATGGACGAATACCGCCACCATGTATCAGGCTTTTTTACCCACCGCGAACAAGCCGAAAGCGCCCTTTCCAGGCTCATCGAACAGGGGCTGCCGCGCGAACGCCTGCGTATCTTCGCAAATGATCCGGCTGCATCTGACACCATGCCCAAAGACGGCAGCGATGCGGTGTTGAAGGACGTGCTGGTAGACGCCAGCATCGGAACCGCGGTAGGCACCGGAATCGGCGCGCTGGGCAGCGTGGCGCTGGCAGCGGCGAGCGTGAGCCTGTTCGTCGCCAGCCCCTTGGTTGCCCCCCTGATGTTGCTGGGCTGGGGCGCCAGCATTGGAGGCTTGATCGGCGCGGCAGCCGGTGTCACGCCGGGTGCCGGAGACAAGGACGGATGGTTGTCGGACCTGATCGGCGATGCAATCGCCAGCGGCCAGGCCGTGATGGTGGCGGAGACCCGGACAGCGCAAGAGACGGCGATCGCGCGCGAGGTCATCCGGGCCTCGGTCGGCGACTCCAAGGATACCGATATGGCGTGACGCCGGCCCTGTCTGGTTGTGTCGCGCACTCGCTCCCGTCCGCAGGTTTGGCATGCGCGTCGTGGCAAAGCGGATACATCGTCCTGGCGTGGGTGCCGGGCGCGTGAAAAA
This sequence comes from Thiobacillus sp., assembly GCA_035436705.1. Lineage (GTDB taxonomy): Bacteria > Pseudomonadota > Gammaproteobacteria > Burkholderiales > Thiobacillaceae > Thiobacillus. Next base: position 30,700 of record DAOMWT010000005.1, read on the forward strand.
ACAAGAATCCCTGGGAAATACCTACGCGCACCGCGATCCGGATCAAGCCAGCAGGTCGGCGAGTTCGTGATTGACTTCGCGGTGGCGAACCTCATCTGCGCGGACGGCGATGATGACGTCGCGCAAGCGTGCGTCGGGCGCAAGCTTCCAGTAATCAATCGCGATTCTGGGCGCCGGGACGTTGGCGTGGGTTCCGTTGTCCACCCCAGCCAGATACTCGGTGTAGCTGTGGACTGCTTCTTCCTCCAGGTAACCCACGATACGGTGCGCGATCTTGGGCGAAATCATGTAAAGCAGAAAGTAAAGGTTAAAGAAGATGCCTTGGGCAATCCGGACCAGCAGGCGCTCAAGCCCGGAGGGCTGGGTAATTTGAATGAAGGTCATCAAGTGCATGCGTTCGTTCTCCGCTTCGTCCAGCAGCAAGCGGATCCTGCCGTAATCGGCTTCGATCAGGCGCAGAGACCGCAAATGTTGCAGGGCACCGCCCACCATGCCCGGCACAGCCGCAACCGTTTCCAGCACAACCGCGCGATGGCCATAGCGGCGAGCGAAAAAAGCGTCGGCGAAGAACCGCAGAAACATGACGAAAGCATAAGCAGTCCGGTCGGAAAAATTCCTTGGTTCGTAGTGTCGATCAAGCGGAGGGGCAATCGGCATTTGGTTTCCCTCAAGGCGATACGGGTCAGTAGGCCGCGCGCGTCGGTGTGGCGACAGCGTCCGTGCGCAGCAACTGTGTCCGGATTTCACCGTTCGGGTGCTGGGCGCTGTGCATATTGATGTACAGATTTCCGGTCGTAGAGCTTGTGTACTGCGCATCGGTCAGCCTGGCCCGGTGGGGACGGCAAAACTGTCGTGGGCGGCTTGGGTCAGGGTAAAGATCGACGGGCCGTTTTTCCCGACGGCACCCTCATGAATATGCGCCATCGTCGGGACAAGACCGGGAACCTTGACGCTGCCGCTCGCCGTGCGGTCAGGCATTACAGCAATCAGACCCGTACCCTTCGCCGAAGCGGCGACCGGCGGAACCTCGGCGTCGCCAGTCAGGGAAACCGATATGGGCTGCTGGGCGTACAGGTTTGCCGAGGCCATGAGCAGCAGGGCAAGCGGGGCCACCCGACTCAGCGGACACGTGGTGGAATTGGACGGATCGTTCATATTGGCTCCTCGAAAAACACAGGGAAGGCGTCGCCGGTGACGGACGCTGCAAGAGGCGCTTTACCCGCCTGCCGGAGGAGGCCCGTCTACATCGCCCGGTCAGGCACGCTTAAGCGGTATCTGGGCGGGCGCAACAGGCGAAGTGCTAAAACACCGCCGGCCAGCATGCACGTTGCACCGGGAACGGGTTCCCATTCCGTTCGGCAACGCACCCTGGCCACCGGTTTTCCTACGTGCGCTGGCGCACAGCGCCGGGCGCCTTGTGCTGACATCCTTGTCCGAACCAGGACAAGGAGTTTTGAATTGGACGAGATAATCATCTTAGGCATCGTGGGGAGCCTGCGCAAAGACGCCTACAACCGTTTTGCACTCAAGGCGGCGCAGGAGCTGGTGCCGGACGGCGCGGTGCTGAGCCTGGTTGAGCTCCATGGCATTCCGGTCTTCGACCAGGACAGCGAAATGGCGATGCCCGCTGCCGTGCTTGAATTCAAGCAACGGATTCTGGCCGCCGATGCCATCCTGTTCGCCACGCCGGAGTACAACTACTCGGTTTCCGGCGTGCTCAAGAACGCCATCGACTGGGCGTCAAGGCCTTACGGCGAGAGCGCCTGGGCGGGCAAACCAGCGGCGGTGATGGGGGCATCGACCGGCAGCCTGGGAACGGCCCGCGCGCAATACCATCTGCGGCAAATCCTCGTCACCCTCGACATGCCCGTGGTCAATAAGCCGGAAGTGATGATGGACAATGCCGCACTGCGGTTTGATGCGGGCGGCAGGCTGACCGATGAGCCGACCAGACAGCACATCCAGACGCTTCTGGGTGCGCTGGTGCGGCTTGCAAAAAACAGCCCCCGAGGCAAAGGACAGGCCACCTGAGCTTGTCGATTTCCACCAACCCGGCATGGGTTCGGCCGGGCGTGAACCAGGGGACGTTGCTCAGCCAGTCTGCGGTCCATGAATGGCGATGCGATCTTCCAGTTACCCGCCAAGGGCATCACCCAAAGTCGCCCCAGGCATGCCGCCACACGGAATGCACGTGAGCGGCGGCCAGGCTTGCACATTCATCAGAAAATTCTATAAAAACGGTCCAGGCGGGCACCACAACGCCTCCCTGCAGCCTGTCGTCGCTGCGCGTGGTGACCCCACCCGTGGCGAAGAGTCCAACTGCAACACAGGATGCTCGATTGGCCATTCCGCCGGTCAGGTCCGGAACCAAAGGAGCTTGAAATGAACACGGATATCGATGAAGGCCAGAGCAAGCAGTTAAGGGATGAGAGGCAAGAGGAAATCCCGCCGCGCAGGGCGGTGCTGCGCGGCGCACTGGCGGTGGGTTGTAGCCTGTTGCTGCCGGCCGCACTGTTTGGATGCGATTCAAAGAAAGGCGAAAGCGCAAGCGGTGCCGCCCCGGCCGGCTCTCCCGCCACCGGCGCAGACGCTGCCGCCCCGGCGCCGGCCGGGAAAGTGACACAGGCAAGCGTGCAATACCAGAACCAGCCGAAGGGCGAGCAGAAGTGCGCCGGATGCCTGAACTTCATCGCCGAATCGAATACCTGCAAGCTGGTCGAAGGCCAGATCAGCCCCGATGGCTGGTGCACCCTATGGGCCCAAAAGGTCTGAGTCGTTCCATCGTCGGGCTTGCGCCTCCCGGCAGTGCGGGCCCCCTGATACCACGCCAAGACCATCGCCCAACGTTGCACTACGTACGTCACCGTACGGACGGCGCCCAAGTATGCGAATAGCCTTGATCTTTAATCGGGGGTTTCTATAAAAGCTGTCCGGACGTTCGTTGCACCACCCCCTCTGCAGCCTGAGGCTTGACGAGGTGCATAAAGGTGACGAGAAGCCGGCGGCAACAAAGGATGTTCGATTGGCAATCCCGCCAGTCGCGGCCCGAACCCAAGGAGATTGTTATGGACTGGAATATCGTTGAAGGCAACTGGAAGCAGTTCAAGGGCAAAGTGAAAACGCAGTGGGGCAAGCTGACCGATGATCACCTCGACGTGATTGCCGGCAAGCGCGATCAGCTGGCGGGCAAGATCCAGGAGTCCTACGGCATCACGAAGGACGAAGCCGAGAAGCAGATCAAGGAGTTTGAAGAACGCAACAAGGACGCCCACTCCTAGCATTCCGCCTGACCTTGACGCTGCGCATGGCGCAGCGTCAAGGTCGCGCCGGGGCCGGCTTTCTTGACTGCCCCTTCATGGCGCCAGAGACACTTCATTCCGCCATTTTTGCCGATTGGCCTGTGCCGATGAGCACGCATTACGGGAAAACCAGTTGGCCTGGCTGACGCGGCTGTGGCTCGTGCTGATAGCGTGTTCCAGCGCCGGGCTGTCGTTTGCCTCCGTGCCGGACACGCAGTCCGCCGCAATGCTCCAGGCCAAATACGCGTCCCTGGGTGAGCGACTGCGGTACAACCCGTTTCGGCGAGCGCTGGCGCTCGACTCTTCCGAATCGTCGAACGACTTGGAAGGCGATGTCTACGTTCTGGTCGATTATCCGTTTTCCACCGTCAGTGCCGCACTCAAAGATGCGGAGAACTGGTGCGACGTGATGATCCTGCATATCAATACCAAGTACTGCGGTGCCACGACCGATCAGAGCCGCACTGCCCTGACGGTCTATATCGGCAAGAAAACCCCTCAGCCCCTCAAGGATGCCTATCCCATCGAGTTTTCCTATCGCGTCGCCGCGGCGACAGCGAATTACCTGGAAATCCAGCTCGCTGCGCCGGAGGGCCCACTGAGCACCCGTGACTATCGCATCCAGCTGCAAGCTGTGCCGGTTGGAAACGGCCGGACCTTCATGCATCTGACCTATTCGTATGGGTACGGCATGGCCGGACGACTCGCCATGAAGACCTACCTCGCCACCATTGGCAGAGGCAAGGTGGGATTCACCCAGACCGGAAGGGGATCCGGCGGCCAACCCGAATATATCGGGGGCATGCGGGGCTTGGCGGAACGCAACATCATGCGCTATTACCTCGCCATCGACGCCTATCTTGGTGCATTGGCCAAGCCGCCGCCCATACAGTTCGAAAGACGCCTGAACAGCTGGTTCATCGCCACCGAGCAATATCCCCGCCAATTGCGCGAAGTAAGCCGAGCGGCCTATATGGACATGAAACGGGGTGAATATCTGCGCCAGCAGACAGCGCAATAAAGGGAGGGGGAACGCCAGCGTGCAGCATGGCAAGTGCTTGCTCCCTCTATTTCGGCGACGCGACCGAGCCGGAGTAGAACACTTCGCACGCCTCATCCGAAAACAGGCCCTTCACCTGCTTGAGCAGCTTGAGCACCGGCCCGCTGAGGGATCTGAGGACATTCGGCTTCTCCACCAGGGGGTGCTGGAAGGTGCCCCGTATCTTTTGCTTCACTTTGGCGCAGCCCTTGGCGTCGATCAACGCTACGGTCACGTCATCGAACCGCTTGTTGACGAAATCGAGCCCGCCATGGAGGGCGACCCGGTTCTCGCTCGTCGCCATGGCCACGTCCTGCGCCTGCGCGACGCCGCGCTCGACTTTCCAGTCCGAGACGAGCGTCCGGATCTCGCTGCGGCCCTCCGACCCCTGAAAGATGCTCGCGAAGTCGTACCCCTTGGTGACCGCCAGGCCGACTGGCCCGGCAAAAAAGAAGGCACCCACGTCCACGAGGTTGAAGGTCTGGCTGGACTCGAAGCGGGCGAACTCCCGATCGAGATCGCGGCCCTTGAGGATGAGGTTCTTGCCGTGCAGCGCGATCTGCCCCGCAGCGGTCTGCCTCAGTTGGTTCATGTTGTTTCCCTGCATCGACAGGTTCGCGGAGAAATCCATCGATCCTTCCGCGACATGTTGCGGCGACAGGGACCTGAGGAATTCATCGATGTGGAACTGTGAAAGGGAATAGCGGACGCGGTAATGGGGAACAGCGCCCGTAAAGTCAGCCTGGATGCGCCCCGAACCCTGCCCCGAATAAACACGCATCGTGAGCGGCTTGAGTTCGAAGCCGCCATGCTGTCCGGCAACCGAAAATTTCACGTCGGATGCGGTGTGGTCCTGCGACCGGACCTTCCCGCAGACGACGTCTGCGGCGAGGGATAACTGATTCATGATGCCCAGGTGCTCCCTGTTCGAAAGCTGCAGACGGCTTGCGTCGAGGCTGCAATCACCGGCTTCAAAGCGCCACCCGGTTTGCTTGTCCGCGTAGCGGAACGTCCCGTCGGAAAAAGAGATTTTTGTCAGGTCCAGGTTGGATAATGGTGTTCGAGCCTTCTCTGTTTTCTCGAAGTTGAACCGGCCATCGCGGGCCTTCTCGATGGATATGGTCGGCTGTTCCAGCACGACCTTCTCGATCCGGACGTCCTTGTGGAACAGCGCGAGGAAGTCGATCCCGATCCTGGCCTCTTTCGCGGTGACGACCTCCGTCCCCCGGTTACGGATGTGCACGTCCTTCAGGGTGACCAGCAGGCTGGGGAAGTAGCCGATACCCAGACGGCCGCCGATCCTGACATCCATCCCCGTCATGTCCGAGACGGCTCCTTCAAGCCGAGGCTTGTAAGCGTTGACATCCAGGAGAAAAAACAGGGCGATCGCGCCGAGAACAAGCAGCCCAGCGAGCGCGCCAATCGCATAGGTGATGGTTTTAAGTGGTCTTGACATGGGCCTGATCCAAGCTCGTGCTTACTCTACCTGCTGGACAGCAGTGCTGGCGGATAAGAACGTACGCTGGCACGTTCTATTTTCCCAACAGTTCACCAACGGGCTTGAGATCGTCCACCCGGTCGCATATGGCTTTGATCATCATGATGATGGGAATGCCCAGCAATAAACCCCAAACCCCCCATAGCCAGCCCCAGAACAACACCCCGACGAAGACCATCACTGCGTTCATCCGGCCTGCCCGGCCGGTAAGCCAGGGCGTCAGCAAATAGCCTTCCAGGCTGGTGATGACCAGCGAGATGGCGGCGACCGCGAGTGCCATGCCCGCCGTTCCGAACTGGAGAAAGCCGACCAGCCCCGTACCCCCGGTAACGACGACTGGGCCAAGGTAGGGGATCATGTTGAATGCGCCGGCGACGATGCCCCAGATCGCCGCGTGCTCCAGGCCGATCCAGAGAAACGCGAGCCAGGTCGCCACTCCCACCAGAATGCTGGTGAATATCTGCACCAGCAGATAGCGTTGAATCTGATCGGTTATTTCGTCCAGCACCTGCAGGGTGATTTTTTTCTTGCCGAGGGTGGGGCCGCTGATCTTGACCAGCTTGCGCCGGAAAGTGTCGCCCGATACCAGCAGGAAATAGGTCAGAAACAATACCATCACCGCTTGTCCCGCCAGTACGGTCGCCCCCAGCGTTCCGCTCCAGAGGTGGTCCGTGATGTTCAGTTTGGGTTTTTCGACAAGCACTCGGGTCACGCCTTTCGGGGCGGTGGCAGCCGGGGTGATCGTTTCATTCGCCGCACTTTCAAGTTGAACGGCCGCCTTTTGCATCTGCACCATGGCGCCTTCGGTCTCCCCCCATTCCTTGCGCAGTGTTTTGCGGAATTTTTCCGCGGCGTCAGGCAGGGTTTCGATGAACTGGGCAGCCTCGTCGCTGAGCGAATAGACCATGGAACCCATTCCTCCCACGATACCGATCAACAAGACGGCAGCCCCGATGGCGCGGTGAATCCGCCATTTATGCATCAGATTGACGATGGGGGAAAATGCATAGCTGATCATGATGCCCAGCATCAGCGGAATAAAAAACGCGCGTGCCCAGTGGAGCACAAAGATGACAGCCAGCACGGTGAGTACCATGAGAGGAAGGCTGCGTACGTCGGCTTGCACACGTACGGCGGGCGGGGATGAAATCGACGTGACCGCCTCTTCGGCAATCACGCCACAATTTGCTCCGCCGGACTGAGTTTCGGAACTCGGGGGGAATGCATCGGGTGTGGCAAGCGTATTCATGGGTGTCGTGTCGCTGCTGTAAAAATAGCCTGAACAAGCGGGGGAAGACCACAGTTTTTGCTCTTCTGAGGGACTCGTCGGGATCGAACCGAGCGTGTCGAACAGAGAAGAACCGGCACTGTTTTCCAGGCCAGGTCTGAATTTCTACCGATCAGCCCTGCAGCCAGTCGCGCTTCACCCGCTCAGATGTGAAGGGGGCGCTCGACAGCATCCGGGGCGGTCGACCGTGCACGGCCCCCCAGGCGGGGGCTGCGCTGCCTACCTGAAGCTCCGCGCGGGTATCCCGAGCGGTCCAGCGCCGATTGCGCACCATGCCAAACCAGTCGGTCTCGCCAGCCGGCGAGTAGATCACCGCTCCCTGGGCATGGGACAGGCGCGCCACGCGCCCAGGGGGTTCAGAGTAGGCTGCGCTTGCGAGCGATGCTGTGCACAGCGATAACAGCGGCACGTCCGACAGGGCAATTGAGCGAAATGGATTCGACATGGTGTATTTTTTATACATAGACTTTTCTCGCGCAACCGACAGCAACAGCCTGCAACGACGGCACCTGCACTGCCCCCGCAGGCCACGATTCAATTTACAAATAAACACGTCAAATGCCAGTCCGTTCCGTACGTTACCGGTCAAGGCGCAATAACTCGTTCGATTTGGCACGCCGTCAGCGCATTTGAATTGTGAAATCGGATGATCATCGAACATTCGGAATGCGTGAGTGCTTGCAGCCCCGGGTTGGGGACCGTCGAAATCAATGCCTCGCCACCCTGCACGCATGCAGGCTCAAATCAGCCGAACTGCAACGGACGATGAGCCGTCACAGCCGTCCCAGCAACAGCAGCACGATGAGGATGATCACGATCAAACCCAATCCGCCACTGGGACCGTAGCCCCAGTTTTTGCTATGCGGCCAGGTCGGAATGGCGCCGATCAGCATCAGAATCAGAACGATCAACAATATGGTTCCCAGCATGATGTTCTCCTCGTATTGGCGAGTGGATTCAGCTCGCCGGCGCGGCGGCCAGGCTCAGCGTGGCGATCGGTGCAGAAATCAGCGGCGTAGGGTTCATGGTCAATCCTTTGAAAGTGGGAAATCGTGGCACAAGTGGTTTTAAGCCGCTCGCGGGCAAACCGGATCGACTTGAATGTCGCACCCAGTAGGTCAGCAGCGTACGCGGAATGCCACGCCGCTTCAGTGCGCTAGTGAACATTGGAGGCAATCCTCAGCGGAGGATCGCCAATGGGCCTCGCTGTAGTGTGAGCCCCGGGAATAACGCCCCGAAGCACGCAACAGGCTGCGCACGGCGGCCGTTTAGGGTCGTTTTGCTGTGCCGTACAAGGGCATCGGCGTTCAGTGTCTACGCCTGAAACCCGCCAAGTCCATCGACCAACGTTTCCCTATGTATCCCATCGCACCGACTTGGCCGGAAGATGCGGCCAGTCTTGGCGTTTATCTGGATCGAGGCTGTCACCATGCTATCTGGCGAGCTTGCATAAGCAGCGGTAGTCACGCTATGACGATGGATGCTCGATGGGCCATTTCGCCAGTCGGGTTCCGGAACAGAAGGGGGCTGATATGAGCCGGGATATTGTAAAAGGCAACTGGAAGCCATTCAGAGGCGAGGTAAAGGCGCAATGGAGCAAGCTGACCGATGATCCCGTCGCCGCGATTGCCGGCAATCGTGGCGAACTGGCCGGCAAGATGCAGGAGAGCTACGGCGTCACGAAGGGCGGAGCCGAACGGCAGTCGAGGACTTCGAGGAGCGCAACAAAGATGCCCGCCCCTAGGGGGTGCGGTTCCTCCATGGCGTGCGCGGCGTTGCGCACGGCGCCAGGCGCGCCGAGGCGGATGCATATCCGGCGTCGGGAATCGTCACGCGATCTTTTCTTCTCGCGGCGGCGAGCGATGCGACAACATCGTCCTGGGCCAACGAGGTCATGAACATGACCTCCGCAGTCGGCGATGCCGGCCCTGACGACGCCGGCTATCCTTCTTCCGGGCGCGCCTGCCCGTGCTGCAACGGCGCTGTGTGCCGCATCCCGCGCCGGTTCGTCGATCTGTTCACGAGCATCTTCCTGCCGGTGCACCGCTACCGATGCTGTTCGGTGCGGTGCGGCTGGAAGGGAAATCTGCGCGTGAAGCGGCATTCCCTGCTGATCCGGTGAGCCTTCCACATCACTCGGGGAACAGCCGATATGCAGCATCGTGTTATGTGCGTCACCGTACCGACCGCGTCCGCCTTTGTAACTATATTGGCATCAAGGTTTTGACTTGGCGTGCAGGTCGGATTCGCTGGGTTCCGCCGTGCCGTGCCGTACTGGTCTGGCGACAGGAGCAGAATCGAATAGCCCTGTTTAATTCACATTTGGAGAGTCAATCATGAAAAAATTCAACACCTATCTTTCCGCGGTTTTTCTCGCTGCCACGCTGGTGTCCGTCGTCGGTTGCTCGTCCACGCCGAGGCAGGAAGGGACCGGCGAATACATCGACGATAGCGTCATCACCGCCAAGGTGAAGGCCGCCATACTCAACGACCCCACCCTGAAAGTCACCGAAATCAACGTCGAGACCTTCAAGGGCGTGGTTCAGTTGAGCGGTTTCGTCAATTCCCAGGCCGACATCAACAAGGCGGTCGAGGTGACGCGCGGCGTCCGCGGCGTGACATCCGTCAAGAACGACATGCGGGTCAAGTGAGCGACGGCGGCCAGGACCGCTGCCCGGGCATTGCGTTCGGCCGTGGCCCGGGCCGCCTGTCAAGGCTTTGAGGCAAGCTACAGCCAGTATTCGGCGAGCCGCGCGGCCCATTCCTTGAACCGGAGCAGCAGCGACCGCTGCTGCCACCGTTCGAGATCGATGGCATCGGACTCAGCCAGGTCCCTTGCGAACATGGCATCCATTTGCCGGGAAAAGTCGCGGCCCAGGATCGCCGCATTGATTTCGTCGTTGTGCAGGAAGCTGCGCCAGTCCAGATTGGTCGAACCGATGGTCGACCAGACGCCGTCGATGGAGGCTGTCTTGGAATGCATCACCGCGCCGCGCCGTTCGTAGATTTTCACCCGGGCCCGCAGCAGTTTCGCGTAATGCGAGCGCCCGGCGTGGAACACCGCCCAGGAATCGGTATGGCTCGGCAAGATCAGCTTCACCTCGACGCCGCGCTGCGAAGCGTCGATCAGGGATTTGAGCAATTGCGGATCGGGAACGAAATAGGCGTTGGTGAGATTCACCCGCTGTTCCGCATGGTCGATCGCCGACAGCAATGTGAGATAGATCAGGCTGTGGGGATCGTCGGAGGCGCTGCCGATGGCGCGCACGATCTCGTCCCCCTGTTTGCCGAGCGGGGGGTAATAGTTTTTCGCGGCCAGCGGCGGGCCTTTTTGCTTGCGCCAGGTGTCGATGAACAGCTTCTGGAATTCCGCCACCACCGGCCCTTCGATCTGCAGGTGGGTGTCCCGCCAGCCTACAGGCTTTCCTGCGGGCTTTGCCGCTTTCCTTCGCGCCGGCCTCATGGACGAGCCGCTGGAATAGGATTCGCTGATATTGATGCCGCCGATGAAGGCGATGCGGCCATCGACCAGCAGCAGCTTGCGATGGTCGCGGTTATTCAGCAGCCATCCCTTTTTATTCCCTGCCAAGGGGTTGACCGGATTGAACTCGAGCACCTGGATGCCGCCGGCGCTCAGGCGCGCAAAAAACTCCTTGGGGGTATTCAGGCAGCCGACGCTATCGTAGATCAGGTTGACCTGGACGCCGGCGGCCTGCCTTTCCAGCAGCAGGTCCGCGAACTGTCTGCCGATGTCGTCGTCCTCAAAGATGTAGGTTTCCAGATTGATGTGGTCTTGGGCTGCGCGCATGGCCGCGAACATGGCCTGGTAGGTCGCCGGGCCATCCTGCAACAGGACCAGCTTGTTGCCCAGCACCAGCGGGCTGTCGGCGTTGATCGCCTGCTCCATGGCCAGGTGCTTCTGCAGGATGTCGATGTCGCCGGATGTGCGCTGGAGTTTGTCGATGATGGCCGCACTCCTGTTTGCGGAGACGGAACCGCGCGCGCCCTCGAAAGCCACCGCCTGCGTATGCGGGATCGCCATTTCGCTCGCGGCGTCGGGGAGACTGGCACATCCGGCGCAGGCGAGCAGGCAGCATGCCGCCGCCATGCGCCCGGCTGCCGCGATCAGGCGAAGCATGGGAAGCCCGCGCGGTTGCCGCGGCCGCGCCGGATGCGGGCAGGGTATTTTCTCTTCCCGTCCGGTTGCGGCAAACCCGTTGCGGCCCGGCTTGCGGTGGAGCGATTCCGCCTTTCTCGCCGGATGAAACGATTTCCACATGACAATTCCCTTGATGGCTTGATCCGCCTGATTTTCCGGCCAATTTGCTGCCGAAGCACGGCTGCTGAATGGGGCCACGAATATCAGTCAATATAGTCACACGCGATGGTTCCGTTTGGTAAATCATTGCATTTCCAACCGTCCGCCGCTCGGCGAGAATGATGGTTCTGCCAGGCTTGAACCCTGGACATCGGGAGCGAAGGTCGTGAGTCTGTTGCTTGCCGCAAGCAAACGCGCACAGTCGCGAGAGGAAGAAATCGCCAACAGCCTCAGCCACGGTTTAGGGCTGATCGCGGCACTGGTGGCCGCGCCGTTGCTGATCCGGCATGCCGTGCGGCATGGCGATGCGGGGTTCATTGTCGGTGCGAGCATCTTCGCTGCGACCATGGTGCAGCTGTACCTGGCTTCCACCCTGTATCACGCGTTGCCGGCCGGCCGCGCCAAGCGCGCGTTCCGGGTTATCGAGCACTCCGCGATCTTCCTTCTCATTGCCGGGACGTACACCCCCTTCACCCTGGGAGTGCTGAGCGGCGCCTGGGGCTGGACGCTGCTCGGGCTGGTGTGGGGCATTGCCGTGGCCGGGGTGACGCTGAAGGCGCTGAACCGGCTGACGCATCCCATCCTCACCACCGGGCTCTATCTGCTGATGGGCTGGCTGATCGTGATTGCCGCGCAGCCCTTGTCCGAGCGCCTGCCTGTTGCCGGCCTGCTATGGCTGGTCGCCGGCGGCCTGGCTTACACGCTGGGGGTGATTTTCTTTGCGTTCGATTCGCGCCTGCGCTACGGCCATTTCATCTGGCATCTGTTCGTCATGACTGGCACCGCCTGCCATTATTTCGCCGTGCTCGGATATGCCGTATGAAGGGGTCGCGCCATTCAGCATCCGCGCTGGATGGCGGCCGCTTGCCGGGGCATCGGGACGCAAGGCCGCCCGCAGCATGACATCCGCGCCAGGGAAGACAGCCCTTCTATCTGCGGCCTGATGTAGGCGAACCGCATGGTTTTCCAATCGATTTTCCAGGGAATGGCCTGGGCGGATTCCAGCAGGGTCTTGTAGGCCGCGCTGCCGATTTCCCCGTCTTTTGCAATGTCAGTCATCGTTCCGAACCCGGTCTGCAGGAAGGTATTTTCGTGTCATTTGAGCGTAGCATGGGTGCGTTGAGGCTCTGTTCACGCTTCTCCCGAGATTCGAGCATGCGCCCAGGGCATCCGCTGCATGAGTACTCAGTCCATAACGACTCGCCAGGACCGGCCGGACATGGTCTGAAAGCGGCAGCATATCCACGCCAGAATTCTGTTACATGAAATCCAATAGCTACGTTTCCCTGAACAACATCATGGATCTGCTGCTCGACGCCATCTGCGTCGTGGATACGCGTGGACGTTTTGTTTTTGTCAGTGCCGCGAGCAAACGCATTTTCGGTTACTCCCCGGAAGAAATGATCGGCAGGCCGATGATCGACTTCGTGTTCCACGAGGATCGGGCGAGGACGCTGCAGGCTGCCGGCGAGGTTGCCGCCGGGCATCCCCTGCCGCATTTCGAGAACCGCTATGTGCGCAAGGACGGCCAGATTGTCCATGTCATGTGGTCGGCGCGCTGGTCGGAAGCCGACCAGGTGAGGGTGGGCGTGGCGCGCGACGTGACCGAGCGCAAGCGCGCCGACGCCATGCAGGCCGCACTCTATGCCATTTCCGATGCGGCGCACTGGGCAGAAGATTTGGTCGCCCTGTTTCAGCAAACCCATCAGATCATTGGCGGATTGTTGCCGGCCGCCAGTTTCTTCGTTGCACTTTACGACGTGAAAAAGGACGACTTGAGCTTTCCTTACCATGTCGACGAAAACGATCGGGTGCCCGCACCGCAAAAACCCGATTCGGCGGCACTGAGCGCAGAGGTCGTCCGCACCGGACAGGTACTGCTTCTGTCTCCCGCCACCGGCGCGGATTCATCGGCCTGGCTGGGGGTGCCGATCAACGCAAAAAAGGGTGTCATCGGCGCCCTTGCGGTGCAGAGCCGTGGCGCCGAGGTGCGATACACCCCAAAGGACGTCGAACTGCTGCAATTCGTTTCCACCCAGATTGCACCCGTGATCGAACGCAAACAGATGGAAAGCTGGCTGCAGCACATCGCGCGACACGACCCGCTGACCGATCTGCCCAACCGCGAACTGTTCCATGACCGGCTGCAAACCTCCCTGCTGTGGGCCGGACGCAATCAAACTCCGCTGGCCCTGTTGTATCTCGATCTCGACAAGTTCAAGCAGGTGAATGACACCCTGGGGCATCCTGTCGGCGACCTCCTGCTGCAGGAAGTGGCCCACCGTCTCAGACAGTGCGTGCGTGAATCGGATACGGTCGGGCGCATTGGCGGTGATGAGTTTCTGGTGCTGCTCAATGGCATTCCCCTGCGGCAGCAGGCCTTGCTGGTAGCCGAGAAAATCCGTGTTTCCCTTGCCCGGCCATTCGACCTGGCCGGCCACCGGGTGCATGTCTCGCCGAGCATCGGCATCGCGCTCTACCCCGACCATAGCGGCGATGGCAAGCAGCTGATCCGCTATGCCGACGAAGCGATGTACGACGCCAAAAAGCGCGGCGGCAACCGCGTCCAGCTCACCTCCCGGACGCGTCTTCCCGAATAGGCGGAAATTCCAGGCAACGGTCCGGCTGTTTCCATTCCTTAACCGCTGCACCAAATTGCAGCACCGCATCCCTTGCATGCACTCAGGTTGCGCGCATCTCCGGCTTCGCACGCATCATCTTCCAGCCAACTGATTGAATTCATTACGCTGATATGTACTGGCACAGACCCTGCTGACAGACCGGGAAAGGAGCCATCATGTCCGATGTTTCATCTGTCTGCTGCTATTGCGGCACCGGCTGCGGGGTGCTGATCGAAGCCGCCGCCGGGAAGATCACCGGCGTGCGCGGCGATCCGGCGCACCCGGCCAACCGCGGCAAACTGTGCACCAAGGGCGCGACGCTGGCGCTGTCGGCGCAGGCATCGGGACGCGCTCTGTATCCCGCGCTGCGTACCGGCAGGGCCTTGCCGCGCCAGCGTGTGAGCTGGGACGTGGCGCTCGATCATGTCGCCGAAAAATTTGGCGCTGTCATTCGCGAACACGGCCCCGACGCGGTGGCGTTCTACCTCTCCGGCCAGCTCACCACCGAGGCCTATTACGTCTTCAACAAGCTGGCCAGGGGGCTGATCGGCACCAACAACGTCGACACCAATTCGCGCCTCTGCATGTCGTCGGCGGTGGCGGGTTACAAGGCCACGCTGGGTGCCGATTCACCGCCGGGCTGCTACGACGACATCGATCACGCCGCGACGATTTTCATCGCCGGCTCGAACACGGCGTATGCGCACCCGGTCCTGTTCCGCCGTATCGAGGCTGCGCGCCGCGCCAATCCGGATTTGAAGCTCGTCGTGGTCGATCCGCGCCGCACCGACACGGCGACGGATGCCGACCTGCATCTCGCTCTCCTGCCCGGCACCGATGTCGCGTTGTATCACGCCATGCTCAATGTGATGCTGTGGGAGGAGCTGATCGACCGCACCGCCATCGCCGCGCATACCGAAGGCTGGGAGGCACTGCGCGAGCTGGTGCGCGACTACACGCCGGAGAAGGTGGCGCCGATCTGCGGCGTGGCGCCGGCCGACATCGTGCAGGCGGCGCGCTGGTTCGCCGCCGGGCCGACGCTGTCGCTGTATTGCCAGGGGCTGAATCAATCCACCTGCGGCGTCGACAAGAACGCCGCGCTGATCAACCTGCATCTGGCCACGGGACAGATCGGCAAGCCGGGTGCCGCGCCGCTGTCGCTTACCGGTCAGCCCAATGCGATGGGCGGGCGCGAGGTCGGCGGACTGGCGAATCTGCTGTCGGCGCACCGCGATCTGGCCAGCCCCGAACACCGCGCCGAGGTGGCGCAGCTGTGGGGGGTGGACGCTGTGCCGGCGACGCCGGGCAAGACCGCGGTGGAAATGTTCGAAGCGGTGCGGCGCGGCGAGATCAAGGCAATCTGGATCGCCTGCACCAACCCCGCACAGTCGCTACCCGACCAGAACAAGGTTCAGGAAGCGCTGCTGGAAGCCGAATGCGTGGTGCTGCAAGAGGCTTGCGCCGATACCGAAACCGCGGCCTTTGCCGACGTGCTGCTGCCGGCCGCCAGCTGGGGCGAGATCGACGGCACGGTGACCAACTCCGAGCGCCGCATTTCGCGCGTGCGCGCGGCCGTACCGCCGCCGGGCGAAGCGCGCGCCGACTGGGACATCGTGTGCGACTTCGCACGGCGGCTACGGCCGGAGCCGGGTGCGCGCCTGTTTCCCTATGCCGGCGCCGAGGAAATATTCAACGAGCACCGCGAGACCACGCGCGGACGCGATCTAGACATCACCGGCCTGAGCTACGCGCGGCTCGATATCGGTCCGCAGCAATGGCCGTTTCCAGAGGGCGCAGCGGCGGGCACTGCGCGGCTGTATGCCGACGGCATCTATCCCACCGCCAGCGGCCGCGCGCGCTTCCATGCCGCGCCCTACCGTCCGCTGGCCGAGGCGATCGACGCGCGCTACCCGCTGCACCTCAACACCGGCCGCCTGCGCGACCAGTGGCACGCGATGAGCCGCAGCGGCCGCGTGGCGCGGCTGTTTGCGCACGCCGACACCCCGGCGCTGGCGATGAACGTGCGCGATCTCGAATTGCGGCGACTGAAAGCCGGCGACCTGGTGCGCGTGAAAAGCCGCCGTGGCGAAGTGATCGTCGTGGCCGAGGCGAGCGACAGCGTGCGTCCCGGCCAGTGTTTTCTGCCGATGCACTGGGGCGCGCGCTTCATGGCGGGGCACGGGATCAACGCGCTGACCCTGCCGCTGTTCGATGCCGTGTCGAAGCAGCCCGAGCTCAAGCATGCCGCGGTGCAGGTGACCAGGGCCGAGCTGCCGTGGCGCATGGCCGTGCTGGCAGTGGGCGACGGCACGCTGCTGCTCGATGCGGTACAGCCCTTGCTGCGTGCGTGCGACTACGCCGCAGCCGGGCTGGCCGGGCGCGAACGTGACGTGCTGACGCTGCGCCTGGCCCATGCGCAGGCGTTACCCGAACCCTTGCTGGCGGCGCTTGACGCCGCGCTGGGACTGTATGATGCGCTCGCGGTGATGCATTACCAGGACAGCCCGCGCGGCATCTCCAAGCGCGTGCGGGTCGATGCCGGCAAGGTGACCGCGGTGCGGCTTAGCGGCGAAACGGCAGCCTTCGAGTGGCTGCGTGACGCCATGGTCGAGGGCGTGGGGGTGGCCGCGCTGCGCAGCTGGATGCTGGCGCCGGTGAC
>DAOMWT010000006.1:0-44034 GCA_035436705.1 Thiobacillus sp.
GGCCCCAGCATGGGTGCCGAGAACATCGATAAGGGCTTCCACTCCAACATCTGGGGCTTCCTCGCGGTCGTCAGCTTCATGGTCATCTACTACCGCGTATTCGGCCTGATCTCGTCGGTCGCGCTGGCCATCAACGCCCTCCTGCTGATCGCACTGCTCTCCATGATGCAGGCCACGCTCACCCTGCCCGGCATGGCAGCGATTGCGCTCACGCTCGGCATGGCGATCGACGCCAACGTTCTGATCAACGAGCGCATCCGCGAGGAGATCCGGGCCGGCCTCACTCCGCAGGCGGCGATCCACGCCGGCTACGAGCGCGCCTGGGCCACCATTCTCGACTCCAACCTCACCACGATGATCGCCGGCATTGCGCTGTTCTGGCTCGGCTCCGGCCCGGTGCGCGGCTTCGCCGTAGTGCTGTGTCTGGGCATCCTCACTTCCATGTTCAGCGCCGTTACCGTGTCGCGCGCCATGGTGAACCTTATCTATGGCCGCCAGGCACGGCTGACGAAAATCTCGATCTAAGGCTTACATCATGCTGGAATTTTTCCCGTTCAAGAAAACCATCCCCTTCATGAGCTGGGGGAAGGTGACCACGTTCATCTCGCTCGCCACGTTTTTACTCGCCATTTTTGCGCTGTGGGGGAAGGGGCTCAACCTCGGCGTCGATTTCACCGGCGGCACCCTGATCGAGGTCCGCACCGACCAGCCAGCCGATCTGCATGTAATCCGTACGGCGCTGGAAAAGACCGGACTGCCCGAGATCTCGGTGCAGAACTTCGGCACCAGCCACGACGTGCTGATCCGCCTGCCCAACAAGGGTGAAGCCAACGCCGCGGAAACCAGCAACCGCGTGATGGCCGCCTTGCAGTCGGTTGATGCCACGATCGAGCTGAAGCGCGTCGATTTCGTCGGCCCCCAGGTCGGCAAGGAACTTTACGACAGCGGCGCGCTGGCGCTGCTGGTGGTCGCCTTCGGCATCATGGCCTACCTGGCGATCCGCTTCGAGTGGCGCTTCGCGGTGGCGGGGATGCTCGCCAACATGCACGACATCGTCATCATTCTCGGCATGTTCGCGTTCTTCCAGTGGGAGTTCACGCTGACCGTGCTGGCCGGCGTGCTGGCGGTTCTCGGCTACTCGGTCAACGAATCGGTGGTGGTGTTCGACCGCATCCGCGAAAACATCCGCAAGATGCGCGGCGCCACCATCCCGCACATCATCGACGACGCCATCACCCGCACCATGAGCCGCACCATCATCACCCACGGCTCGACCCAGCTCATGGTGCTGTCGATGTTTTTCTTCGGCGGGGAGGCGCTGCACAACTTCGCGCTCGCGTTGACCATCGGCATCATGTTCGGCATCTACTCGTCGGTGCTGGTCGCCAGCCCCATGCTGCTGATGTTCGGCGTCAAGCGCGAGCACTTCATCAAGCCGGTGGAGAAGAAGGAAGAGGCGGTTGTTTGAGATACAAGACACAAGATCCAAGATGCAAGGAGGCGCGCCTCCCCCTTGCCTCTTGAGTCTTGCAACTTGAACCTGTCACCCCATCATGCTCAACGACATCATCCAGACCATCGTCGCCACCGTCGGCGCCTGGGGCTATACCGGCATCTTTCTGATGATGGCGCTGGAATCGAGTTTCTTCCCCTTCCCCAGCGAAGTGGTGATGATTCCCGCCGGCTATCTCGCCTACAAGGGCGAAATGAATCTTGTACTGGCCATCCTCGCCGGCATCGGCGGCAGCCTCGCCGGCGCGCTGTTCAACTACTGGCTGGCGATGAAGCTGGGTCGCCCCTTCCTGCTGCGCTACGGCAAGTACATCCTGTTCAAGGAGCACTCGCTGCAGCGCATGGAAGACTTCTTCGCGCGCCACGGCCACATCTCCACCTTCACCGGCCGTCTGATCCCGGCGGTGCGCCAGTACATTTCGCTGCCGGCGGGCCTCGCGCGCATGAACCTCGCCGTGTTCAGCTTCTACACCAGCCTCGGCGCGGGCATCTGGGTCACCATCCTCGCCGTGCTGGGGTATACGCTCGGCCACAACGAGGAGGCGATCCGTAACAATCTCCACCTCATCACGCTGTTCACCCTCGGCGCAGTGGCCGTGATCGTGCTGCTTTACGTCCGCCTCAAGCTGAAGAAGAAAGTCCTGCGCTAGCTAGCGGGCCGGGAGCGCTCCCGACGCCGCCGCCCTCTCCGCGGTCTGCGCACCGCAATGCGTTCTCGCCCTCCGGTGCCGGGAACGCGAAAGGCTTTACCGTCATCTAATGTGACAAGAGCCCGAAACAGACGGAGAGCGCCATGTATCGCCCCCAGGAAAAAACAGCCGCGCAACCCTTGACCGACGCCGAGCTCGCGCAGCGTATCGCGGAGGGCGATCTATCAATGCTCCAGCGCCTGATGCGGCGCCACAATCAAACGCTTTACCGGACTGCACGCAGCATCCTGAATGACGACGCCGAGGCCGAAGACGCCGTGCAGGACGCCTATCTTCTTGCCTATCGTGCGATGGGCCAGTTTCACGGCAATGCCAGCTTATCCACCTGGCTGGTGCGCATCGCCGTCAACGCAGCCATCGCACGTCTGCGCAAGCGCCACCGGCAGGCCGAGGTGATCGACCTGTACGCCGATGCGGAGCAGGACGACAGACTGCCGGAGGCGAATATGGGCGAGCATTCACCCGAACAACCCGAGCATGCCCTGATGCGCGTGGAAATACGCCGCCTGATCGAGGACAAGATCAGTCGGCTGCCGGATGCTTTTCGCACCGTCTTCGTGCTGCGCGCACTGGAAGAAATGTCCGTCGACGAAACGGCGGCTTGCCTCGACATTCCGCCGGAAACGGTACGCACCCGCTACTTTCGCGCCAGGGGACTGCTGCGCGAAGCACTGGCGCGCGAAATCGATTTCAGCCTCGCGGACGCATTCTCCTTCGCCGGCGACCGCTGCGACCGCATTGTCGCGGGCGTTCTGGCGAAGCTGAACACCCACCAGGCGGACGACGCCTGATCCTGCCCGGCCCAGTTGGCCAGGCGCCATCGCAGCACCTTCCCTATCAGGAGACCGCCATGTTTTCATTCATTCAAAAGCAGGACACGACGCACCTATCCATTCCGGCAAATCCGGACGATGAGACGCGTCGCTCCTTTCTCGGCCACTCCGGCCTGCTTCTGTCGGGTGCGGCCGTTGCCTTGCTCGCCGGGCGCGATGCACTCGCCAAAGGCGGCCAGTCCGGCGCCTCCGACGCACGTATTCTGAACACGGCGCTGGGCGCCGAACTCGAGGCGATCGCTGCCTACCAGCTGGGTGCGGAGAGCGGGCTGCTGCAAAAACCGGTGCTCGATCTTGCGCTGACGTTTCAGGGGCATCACAAGGAGCACGCCGACGTACTGGCGAAAACCATCGTCAAGCTGGGCGGGCAGCCGGTGGCAGCGAAAGAGAAATACACCTTCCCTGTCGACACGCTGAAAAGCCAGGCCGACGTCTTGCGCTTCGCCGCGATGCTTGAAAAAGGCGCGGTGAGTGCGTATCTCGGCGCCGTGCCGGTATTCGGCAATCGCGAGCTGGCCAAGGCTGCCGCCAGCATTCTCGGGGACGAAGCGATGCACTGGGCCATCTTGCGCAACGCATTGGGCGAGACTCCGGTGCCATCCGCCTTCATGTCGTGAAAAAATTCAGGACGGCAATCCTGGCCGCCAGCGCCGCGCATGCCCTCCTCGCGAATGCAAGCCCTGCCGCTGCGCTCGCGCACGGCGACCCCGCGCGGGGCAAGGCGGTCTACGAGCGTTGCCTCGCTTGCCATGCCTTCGCCTATGACCGTACCGGCCCCCGGCATTGCGGGCTGTTCGGCCGCCGTGCCGGCAGCGTGCAAGGCTTCGCGTATTCGGATGCGATGCGCCACTCGAATCTGGTGTGGGGCGCGCGGACGCTCGATCGCTTTCTGACGAATCCGCTCAAGACCGTGCCGGGAACCGCGATGGGCTATGCCGGTATCGCGGATCGCCAGGAACGCGCCGACCTTATCGCCTATCTCAAGCGGGTCAACGATTCGGCAGAATGCCACGGGCAGTAGCGCCCACCATCAGCCGCTTCATCTCCGCCACCGCCGTCGGCCAGCCCACGAACAAGGCTTGCGCGACGATTGCATGGCCGATGTTGAGCTCGAAGATGCCAGGCAGCGCCGCGATCGGCTGCACATTGTGGTAGGTCAGGCCGTGGCCGGCATTCATCGTCAGGCCGAGGCTGCGGCCGTAGGCGACCGCCATACGGATGCGCTCGAACTCGGTGCTGCGCGCAGCGTCATCTCCGGCATCCGCATAATGCCCGGTGTGGATCTCGACCACCGGCGCACCGGCTGCGTGGGCCGCATCGAGCTGGGTGAAGTCGGCGTCGATGAAGAGGGAAACACGGATACCGGCATCTGCCAGCCGCGCACAGGCATCCTTCAGCCTAGGCATCTGGCCGGCCACGTCGAGCCCCCCCTCGGTGGTCAGTTCCTCGCGTTTTTCCGGAACCAGGCAGACGTCCCGCGGTTTCGTCGCGACGGCGATTGCGAGCATCTCCTCGGTGACTGCCATTTCGAGGTTCATCTTGGTCTTCAGCACTTGGCGCAGGATCGCCACATCGGCATCCTGGATGTGGCGGCGGTCTTCCCTGAGATGCAGGGTGATCGAATCGGCGCCCGCGGTCTCGGCCATCAGCGCGGCCTCGACCGGGCTCGGGTAGCGGGTCTTGCGTGCCTGACGCAGGGTGGCGATATGGTCGATGTTGACGCCGAGATGGATGCTCATTGTGTCAGTTCGGTAAGTTCGCGTAACAGCTGGCGAGTATAAAGCGGCTTCGCGCCGAGGGTGTGGTTGATCAACGTGCGCATCAGGGTCTTGGCTTCGGCCAGTGTGGCCGGGCGCTCGAAACGGTCGGCAGCGAGGTCGATCAGCGTCTGCCCGGATACCGGGCAGCCCGGCTGCCCGCCCGCATTGATGCCCACGAGGGTACGCAGTGCGCCGCGTTCAGGCTGGAATACGTAACGGGCAGCGGGGTCGATCGGCGCCTTGCTCTCGGCCTCGCAATCGAAAGTGGCACCGTAGCCGATCTCGGAGAGCAGGTTTTTCTCGAAGCGGCGCAGGATGCGCTCGTAATCGGTGCTGCACGTCTCGCCTGCCAGCTGGTCGAGGGTATCGACGTAGCGGTCGTACAGCAGTTCGTGCGCATCGCCGCGCGCCAGCAGGCGCAACAGCAGTTCGTTGAGATAGAACCCGCACATCAGCGCGCGTCCCTGGGGCGCCAGCAGCCCGCCCTGCCATTCCGCCGCATGCAGGGTTTTCAGCTCGGACTTGCCGAACCACGACAGCAGTAACGGGGTGAAGGGTTGCATCAGCCCGCGCAGCGCCGAGGCCGGACGGCGCGCGCCGCGCGCGATCAGCGCCACGCGCCCGTGGACACGGGTGAAAACTTCCGCCACCACGCTGGTTTCCTTGAAGGGATAGGTGTGGAGGATGAAGCCGGGCTCGTTGTTGATGCGGGCGTCGGTGGACATGCAAGTAAGCCGCTAGCCGCGTAGAGGCGCGAAGACGACCCGAAAGCCGAACCGGAACGTTGCGCGCGCGACGCGATTCCAGTCACTCAACTTCGCGTTCCTTTGCGCCCTGCGCGCAAAAAACCATTAATCGATCCCAAGCGATTTCAGCATCCGCACGTCGTCGGCCCAGCCGCCCTTCACTTTCACCCAGACCTCCAGATACACCTTGCTGTCGAACGCGCGCTCCATGTCGAGCCGCGCCTGGGTGGAGATGGTCTTGAGCTTTTCGCCGCCCTTGCCGATGACGATGGCCTTGTGGCCGTCGCGGTCGACCAGGATGGTGGCGAAAATGCGGCGCAGATTGCCTTCCTCCTCGAACTTGTCGATGGTCACCGCCACCGCATAAGGAATTTCCTCGCCGCACAGGCGGAACACCTTTTCACGGATCAGTTCGGCGGCCAGCTGGCGTTCGGTCTGGTCGGTGACGTCGTCAGCGTCGAATAGCGGCGGGTTTTCCGGTAGGTGGGCCTGCAGGGTTTTCAGCAATTCGTCGAGATTGCTGCCTTGCTTGGCCGATACCGGCACGATCTCGGTGAAGGCATGCGCGGCGGCGACTTCCTGCAGATAAGCCATCAGCGCGGCACGATCCTTGGCGTAGTCGATCTTGTTCACCACCAGGATCAGCGGGCGATCCTTGGGCAATAATTCCATCACCTGACGATCCTCGTTCTTCAGCCGTCCTGCTTCCACCAGCATCATCACCACGTCGGTATCCGACAGCGTTTCGCGCACCCGCTTGTTCATCGCGCGATTCATGGTGCTGCCGTGACGCGTCTGGAACCCCGGGGTATCGACGAACACGAACTGCGCTTCGTCAGTGGTATGGATGCCCATCACGCGATGGCGCGTGGTTTGCGCCTTACGCGAAGTGATGCTGATTTTTTGTCCGACGATGCGGTTGAGCAAGGTCGACTTGCCGACGTTGGGGCGGCCGACGATGGCGATGAGACCACACTTGAATTCGCTCATTTTTGCAACGCTTCGCACGCCTGACGTGCGGCCTCCTGTTCGGCGGCGCGGCGGCTCTTGCCGACGCCGCGCGTGCTGAACGCAGGCTTCGCCAGTACGCACTCGACGATGAAACTCTGGTCGTGCGCCTCGCCTTGAGTCGCGACCAGTTGATAGTCCGGCAGCGGCAGCCGGCGCGATTGCAGCATTTCCTGCAGTTGGGTCTTGGCATCCTTGCCCGAAGCCTTGGGATCGATTTTCGCCACCAGCGGGTCGAACAGGCCGCGCACGACGCGTTGCGCCTGGTCGAACCCGGCATCCAGAAAAATCGCACCGAACAGCGATTCCAGCGCATCGGCCAGGATCGAGGGGCGACGAAAGCCGCCGCTTTTGAGTTCGCCTTCGCCGAGACGCAGGACATCCCCCAGTCTCAGGGCAACGGCAATATCGGCCAGCGTTTCCTGCCGCACCAGGTTGGCGCGCAGGCGCGACAGGCTGCCTTCGGGCAAATCGGGAAAGGCGTCGTAGAGCGCGCGGGCAACCGAGCAGTTCAACACCGAGTCGCCGAGAAATTCGAGCCGCTCGTTATTGAGCGCACCGTAGCTGCGGTGCGTCAGCGCCTGGGTCAGGAGTTCGGAACGGATGAAGGTGTAGCCCAGCGCCTGCTGCAGGCGCTGGTTCAGCAAGGCGTTATTCAATCTGGGCGGGGGCGGCGTTAGGATCGCTGCTGGCACTGAAATCCACCACCAGGCTGGCGTTGCCGACGAGTTTGGTGCGGAACGCATAATTGGCGGAAACGACCGGAGTGCCGCCGCGGCGATCGATGCTGAGGTCTTCCGGCTTGACCACGGTGACATAGCCCACGTTGGCGCGCTTCATGAAATCGTTGCGCAGTTCGACGTTGCTTTTCGATTTGAAGTCGGGCTCCTGCGCCATCGTGGCGAGAATTTTCTTCACCGAGAAAAATTCGATGTAAGCAGGCACCAGCTTCATCGCCAGCATGGCCACAGCGACCAGCACGATGGCGACGAACAGGAAGCCGATCATGCTCAGGCCATGTTGTCGGGAAGGCGTGGAACGGGTGCGCTGCATGCTGTCTCCTTATCGAATGACGGTGCCGATACGGCCGAAATCGTCAAAATTCATCCAGATGAAAAAGGCCTTGCCGACGATGTTCCTGTCGGGGACGAAACCCCAGTAACGGCTGTCGTTGCTGGCATCGCGATTGTCGCCCATCATGAAGTACTGGCCTGCCGGAACCTTGCAGGTAAAGCCTTCGCCCTCGGCATTGTAGGAGCAGTTTTCACGGTAGGGGAAGTCCGTCACCTGGGGCGGATAGACCGCGGGCTTGCCCGGCTCGGTCATCATGGCGTGACCGACGCCATTGAGACGCTCGTTGTACACCATGGCGGTGATGTAGTTGAGGCCGTTGCCGACGTAGCTATAGGTGCCGGTGTTGACGCTCGGCACCGGCTGGCCGTTGACGATGAGCTGCTTGTTGCGGTATTCGACCACATCGCCCGGCACGCCGACCACCCGCTTGATGTAGTCGAGGCCGGGATCGGCCGGGTAGCGGAACACCATGACGTCACCGCGCTCGGGGTTGTTCAACTGCACGATTTTCTTGTTGAGCACCGGCAGGCGGATGCCGTAGGTGTATTTGTTGACGAGGATGAAGTCGCCGATCAGCAGCGTCGGCATCATCGAACCGGACGGAATCTTGAACGGCTCGACCAGGAAGGAGCGCAGCGCGAACACCACCAGAATCACCGGAAAGAAGCTCTTGGCGTATTCGACCAGCAGCGGCTCCCCGGCGTCCTTGTCGCGGCTGCGCTTGAGCAGCAGCGCGTCGAGCAGCCAGATGCCGCCGGTGACAGCGAGCGCGATGAAAAGAATGAGGGCGAAGTTCATTTATTTGTCCGAGACCTGGAGGATCGCAAGGAAGGCTTCCTGCGGGATTTCGACGTTGCCGACCTGCTTCATGCGGCGTTTGCCGGCCTTCTGTTTTTCCAGCAGCTTCTTCTTGCGCGTTATGTCGCCGCCGTAGCACTTGGCGAGCACGTTCTTGCGCAGCGCCTTGACGTTCTCGCGAGCGATGATACTGGCGCCGATCGCCGCCTGCACCGCGACGTCGAACATCTGGCGCGGGATCAGCTCGCGCATCTTGGACGCCAGTTCGCGGCCGCGATACACACTGGTGGCGCGGTGCACGATCAGCGACAGCGCGTCGACCTTTTCGTTGTTGACAAGGATGTCGAGCTTGACCAGGTCGCCCGGGCGGTATTCCTTGAACTCATAGTCGAGCGAGGCATAGCCGCGGCTGGTCGACTTCAGCTTGTCGAAAAAGTCCATCACCACTTCGTTCATCGGCAAGTCGTAGCGCAGCATTACCTGCCTGCCGTGGTACTGCATGTCGAGTTGCATGCCGCGCTTCTGGTTGCACAGCGTGATGACGTTGCCGACGTATTCCTCCGGCACGAAGATCGTCGCGGTGATGATGGGCTCGCGGATTTCCTCGATCTTCGACAGTTCGGGCAGCTTGAACGGATTCTCGACGTTGATCAGGGTGCCGTCCTTCATCAGCACTTCGTACACCACCGTCGGCGCGGTGGTGATGAGGTCCATGTCGTACTCGCGCTCCAGCCGTTCCTGCACGATGTCCATGTGCAGCAGACCGAGGAAGCCGCAGCGGAAACCGAAGCCCAGCGCCTGCGAAACTTCGGGCTCGAACTGCAGCGCCGCGTCGTTCAGCTGCAGTTTGGTCAGCGCGTCACGCAGCGCCTCGAAATCGTGCGACTCGACCGGATACAGGCCGGCGAAGACCTGTGACTGCACCTTCTTGAAGCCAGGCAACGGTTCGCCGGCAGGACGCTCGACCAGGGTGATGGTGTCGCCCACCTGGGCGGATTTGAGCTCCTTGATGCCAGCGATCACAAAGCCCACCTCGCCGGCCGACAACTGCGGCCGGTCGACCGATTTTGGAGTAAACACACCGACATGCTCGGTCAGGTGCAGTGCACCGGATGCCATGAAGCGGATCTTGTCCTTCGGGCGCAGGACGCCGTCGACCACCCGCACCAGCATCACCACGCCGACGTAGTTGTCGAACCAGGAGTCGATGATCAGTGCCTTCAGCGGCGCGGACTCGTCGCCGCGCGGCGGCGGCACCTGTTTCACCACCACTTCGAGGATTTCGGGGATGCCGATGCCGGACTTGGCGGAGGCACGCACCGCATCGGTGGCATCGATGCCGACGATGTCTTCGATTTCTTCCGCCACCCGGTCGGGGTCGGCCGCCGGCAGGTCGATCTTGTTCAGCACCGGGATGACCTCGACACCGAGGTCGATCGCGGTGTAGCAGTTGGCCACCGTCTGCGCTTCGACGCCCTGCGAGGCATCGACCACCAGCAGCGCGCCCTCGCAGGCCGACAGGGAACGCGACACTTCGTAGGAAAAGTCGACGTGGCCGGGGGTATCGATCAGGTTCAGGCGGTAGACCTGGCCGTCCTGCGCCTTGTAGGCGAGCGCGGCGGTCTGCGCCTTGATGGTGATGCCGCGCTCCTTCTCCAGGTCCATCGAATCGAGCACCTGCGCCTCCATCTCGCGTTCGGACAGGCCGCCGCAATGCTGGATCAGACGGTCGGCCAGGGTGGACTTGCCGTGGTCGATGTGGGCGATGATGGAAAAATTGCGGATCAGATTCTGGGACACAACAAAACGGGCACGTTTCCGTGCCCGGCAAGGGAGGCGATAACTTGCAGAATTTTAACGGATTCCAGGGCCTGCCGACACCCATTTCGCAGCCGCGACGGGGCCGCTTATGGATGCAGCCCGCAACCAAGGATGGCCTGAATCGGCTCGCTCCTCCGAGTCGCCGCGAAAAAAGTGTCCGGCAGGCCCTATGGGTGGGCACGCAGCCATGCCTGGAACGCGGGCAGATCAAGCTGATGGCGACAAATTTCGGTGTCGCCGTCGAACAGGAGCGGCACGTCCCAGCCATATTTCTGCCTGAGCGATGGATCGCCATCGACGTCGACGAGGGCCAGCCGGTGTCTGGCCCCCACGATCAACGCACTGACTTCCGCTTCCATGTCCTCGCACAGCGGGCATCCCGCGCGCGTGTACAGCAAGAGCGTTTCACTCACCCGAGATCTTCAGCGGAATGTACAACGAGCCTTCGCCGCGCCGCACCAGGATTGCAGCGCTCTTGCCAACCGGCACTGCAGCGATGGCCTTGCGAAACGCGTCCACGTTGGACACCTTGCTGTTGTTCACTGCCAGGATGACGTCGCCGGTGCGAATGCCTGCCCGCGCCGCATCGCCGGTGGCATCCACGACCAGCACGCCGTGATCGAGCCCGAGTGCGCGGCGCTGTTCCGCGCTCAACTCGGACAAGGCCAACCCACCGCGCGAAAAGGTTTTTCCTT
Organism: Thiobacillus sp.; assembly: GCA_035436705.1. Taxonomy (GTDB): domain Bacteria; phylum Pseudomonadota; class Gammaproteobacteria; order Burkholderiales; family Thiobacillaceae; genus Thiobacillus. The sequence continues at coordinate 10,958 of DAOMWT010000006.1, forward strand.
CATTGCCGGCCTGCTGGGTTTCAGCCGGCAACTCAGCCAGTACCACACCCAGTTGCTGGGCTTTGCCTTTGCGCCATATCTGCAGCGGGATTTTGACGCCTGGCTTGGTCATGCCGACCATCCGCGGCAGGTCGCCGGAGTTTTCCACCGCCTTGCCATTGAATTCCAGAATGACATCGGCGGCCTGCAGTCCCGCCTTGTGCGCAGGACTGTCTTCTTGCACCTGCGAGACCAGCGCGCCGCGCGGGCGATCCAGACCGAAGGACTCGGCCAGGTCGGCGGTCACCTCCTGGATCACCACGCCGAGCCAGCCGCGCGACACCTTGCCGCTGCTTTTCAGCTGCCCCACCACTTCCATCGCCACATCGATCGGAATCGCGAACGAGACGCCTTGGTAGCCGCCGCTGCGGCTGTAAATCTGCGAATTGATGCCGACCACTTCGCCCTTCATATTGAACAGCGGCCCGCCCGAATTACCGGGGTTGATCGGCACATCGGTCTGGATGTAGGGCACATAGCTTTCCGACGGCAGCGAACGCCCCTTGGCCGAGACGATGCCTGCAGTGACCGAGTTTTCGAAACCGAACGGCGAACCGATCGCCGCCACCGCTTCGCCGACGCGCAGCCGGGTGGGATCGCCCAGCTTGACGGCGGGCAGCTTGTCGGCGGTGATCTTGATGACGGCCACATCGGTGCGGGCATCAGCCCCCACCACCTTGGCGGTGAACTTGCGCTTGTCGATCAGCTTGACCACGACCTCGTCTGCGCCCTTGACCACATGCGCGTTGGTCAAAATGTAGCCATCGCTGCTGACGATAAACCCGGAACCCTCGCCACGCGCGGGGATTTCCTGCATCGGGCCGCCCGGTCCTCCTTGGCCGCCCGGCCCACCGGGGAAGAAACGGCGGAAAAACTCCTGCATGTCCTCTTCGTCGGGAATCGCGAACGGCAGCCCTTCCGGCCCGCGCTTCACCAGTTTGGTCGTGCTGATGTTGACCACTGCCGGCCCCTGCTTTTCAACCAGGTCGGCCACATCCATCACGTCTTTTGCCAGCACCGGTGCCGACAAGGCAAACACCAGCGCGGTCGCTGCCCAAGCTGTTCTCATCATGACTGTCCTTTTATCATGCGAAATCTGAAATCGTCTTCACGTCTGAGCACTACCGGGCGGGCCGCCCGGCCACCTCGCGCAGCCAGCCAGCCCGCCATCCCGCCAAGCAGCACGCCGACGAGCGCGGAGCCGTCGCCGGGCTGGATTGCCTGTGCCAGCAGCGCGCCCGCCAGCATCAGTCCCAATGGCAGGCCATAGGCACGCAATGCGCTCCTGAGTACGCTGCCACGGGCAATGCCGACCACGACACGATCGCCTGGAGCCAGCGACAAATCGCAGTCGACCAGGAAATGCCGCGGTTTGCGCTGGAACAGTTCGGCAATGCGACGCGACGAGCACCCCTGCCCGCCGCAGGTGCCGCAGCCCGACGGTTCAACCGCCTGCACCCAGATGCCGTCCGATGCGGTTTTGACGACTTCGGCAGTTTGTTCCAGCATGCGGCGCCTACTTCCTTTTCACCGAGTTACCTGTTTCGATCAATGCCATGCTCGGCACTTCGCCCAGGGTCGTCACGCTATAGCCGTCGACCTCGCGCGCGTAGACCCCGATCGCGCCTTCGGTCGACAGCCCCTGCAGGCGCTGCGCCTGGGGATCGGCCGGTTCGACGAACATCGACAACACGCTGAGGCCATCCGAAAACACCAGATGGGTGACCGGCGCCGTTTTGCCCGGCAGTGCGCGCACCGCCTCCTGCACCCGCTCGAATCCCGGCGGCGGCGCCACGCTCCAGGCCACCGCGGCCGGCGTGTCGAGGCTGGCTTTCTGGATGCGCTTGCCCGCCATGTCATTGCGGAATAATTGGGCATCGGGTGCCTTGCCGATCTGGATTTCGGAAAACACGAACATCGACACCACGCTGCCATTGCCGTTGACTATGCGCGACTTGAGCGGCAAGCCGGTGCGCTTGTCCAGCCACAGCGTATAGGCATAGCGATAGCCGTCGCGCGGCTCCAGCATCACCACCTGGCAGGGACGTCCCGCCACGCGCTCGGTTCCGGCAAGTGTCGCCTCGTAGTAATCAAGCAGGCCGGCCGGCCGGGCAGGCAGCAAGGCGGGGAAGAAACGGCGCGGAGCATTGCGTTCCAGCCGCACACTCTTGCCGTCCGGCAAGTGGCAGTAGACGTCGTTGTTGATGCGCAGGAACTGGCGCGGCGTCCCGTCCAGGACTTCGATTTTTTCCAGTTCGCCTGCCGCATCGGTGCGGTGCAGCACACGCAACACCTCGACGTGTTCGCCATGGTGATACACGTAGACGCCACTGTAATTCTGCTGTTTGGCCGCAGCGGCGGCACGGTTGAGCCAATCGAGCGCGGTGTCCGCCCGCCCCGCTCCGGGAAACACCATCAGTGCGGCAAAGCCCAGAATCCACCAGCCTTGCCGCCGGGCCAGCACCGTCCACATCAGCGCGGCTCCACCACAACCGCCACGGTGCGCTGGTAGGGTGACGCCACCGCCATCGGGGCGAATTCCTGATGCGCCACCAGATAAGGGGCCAGACGGGCATCGTCACGCGCCGCAACCGGTTCCTGTGCAGCGTGCTGGAAGGCTGGCGCCGTCGCCAGCGGTGCGATGGACGGTGCCTGCGACATCAACCCGGTCAGCGAAATGGCGCCCCATACGGCAAGCGAGGCGAACGACGCCACCGCCACCCGTTGCGGCCATACGCTGCGGCGCGGTGCGAGCACGGTCGGTTCGGCCGCCAGCTGCGTTGAGAAGCGCGCCATGAAATCGCCCTGAACCGGCGCCACGCCGCGCATCAGGTCGCCGATCAAATGGTATTCGGACCAGTTCTTCCGCAAGGCGTCGTCGCGTTTCAAGGCCGCGATGCAGGCCTCGGTTTCAACGCGTCCCGCCTCGCCGTCGAGCATAGCGGACAACATCAGTGGCATATCATCGGTCTGCCCGGCCTGGGAGGGGATGTCTGGTTTGCGAAGTGCTGACATGGTTACCACCTTTTATCCTGACTGGTGCCCATCATCGGGCGTATTTTTTCTGCAATGGCCTCGCGTGCACGGAAAATCCGTGAGCGCACAGTGCCGATCGGACATTCCATCATCTGCGCGATTTCCTCATAGCTCATGCCTTCGATTTCACGCAGTGTGATGGCTGTCCGCAATTCCTCGGGCAGCGCATCGACCGCCTCATTGACTGCTTGGGCGATCTGTTTGGTCTGGAGTTCCGCGTCCGGCGTCGCGATGTCGCGCAACAGGTCACCATCCTCGTAATTCTCCGCATCTTCGGCCAGCACATCGCTCGACACCGGCTGGCGCTTGTGCGCCACCAGATAGTTCTTGGCGGTATTCACGGCGATGCGATACAGCCAGGTGTAAAAGGCACTCTCGCCGCGAAAGCCCGGCAGCGCACGGTAGGCCTTGATAAAGGCCTCCTGCGTAATGTCTTCCACCTCGGCCGCATCGCGCACCATGCGCGACAACAACCGCCCGAGCTTGCGGTGATATTTGATCACCAATAGCTCGAAAGCGCGCTTGTCACCCTGCTGGGCGCGTTCGACCAGCACCTGATCCAGTTCGCGGTCCGACATATCTCCCTGCTGCTTTTTGTTTATGTTGAAAGTATACGTGACCGCATCTTCTGGCGTATGTGAGCCGCCCACGGCAAAAAAGTTCACCCCGGACAAGCTTATTCGGGCAGGGCTCAGGCCTGTTATTATCTGGCGACACCATGCACCACTATGACGTCCTCATCCTCGGCAGCGGCCTCGCCGCGCTGACCACCGCGCTCAAGCTGGCCGATCGGCGCCGTGTCGCCATTGTCACCAAGCGCCAGATGACCGATGGCGCCAGCGACTGGGCGCAGGGCGGCATTGCCGCCGCGGTCGACAGCGGCGACTCGATCGAGGCCCACGTCCACGACACCCTGGTTGCCGGCGCTGGCCTGTGCGACGAAGCAGTCACCCGGCGGGTAGCCAGCCAGGCGCGCGAAATGATCGCCTGGCTGACTGCCAGCGGCGTCGCCTTCACCGCCGACCCGCAGGCTGCCGGCGGCCTGCACCTGGCGCGCGAAGGAGGCCATTCCAAGCGCCGCGTGGTGCATGCGGCCGATGCCACCGGCCATGCGGTACAGACCAGCCTGCTCGACCGCGTCCGCGCCCATCGCAACATCGACACCTTCGAGCAGCACGTTGCCATCGACCTGATCACCGGCAAGCGCGCCGGCGGTCAGGAGCGTCAGATCCACGGCGCGTATGCGCTCAACAAGGGCAGCGGCGAGGTCGAGACCTTCGCCGCCGGCCACACCGTGCTGGCTACCGGCGGTGCCGGCAAGGTCTATCTCTATACCACCAACCCGGATACCGCGACCGGCGACGGCATCGCAATGGCCTGGCGCGCCGGCTGCCGTGTCGCCAACCTCGAATTCGTGCAGTTCCACCCCACCTGCCTGTATCACCCGCACGCCAAGTCCTTCCTCATTTCCGAAGCGGTGCGCGGCGAAGGGGGGTATTTGCTGCTCCCCGACGGCAGCCGCTTCATGCAATACCATGATGAGCGCGCCGAACTCGCGCCGCGCGACGTGGTGGCGCGCGCGATCGATTTCGAGATGAAAAAGCGCGGCATCGACTGCGTCTACCTCGACATCAGCCACAAACCGACCGATTTCGTGCGCGAACATTTCCCCACTATTTACCGCCGCTGCCTGGAACTCGGCATCGACATCACGCGCCAGCCGATCCCGGTGGTGCCCGCCGCGCATTACACCTGCGGCGGTGTTGTCACCGACATGGATGCGCGCACCGATCTGTGCAACCTGCATGCGGTGGGCGAGGTCACCTTTACCGGACTGCACGGCGCCAACCGGCTGGCATCGAATTCGCTGCTCGAATGCCTGGTGTTCGGCCACGCCGCCGCCGCCGACATTCTGGCCACCCCACCCGCCCCGTCGCTCGACCTGCCGCCGTGGGACGCCTCGCGCGTCACCGACCCGGACGAGGAAGTGGTGATTTCGCACAACTGGGAAGAACTGCGCCGCTTCATGTGGGACTATGTCGGCATCGTGCGCACCAACAAGCGGCTCACGCGGGCGTCGCACCGCATCCGCCTGCTGAGCGCAGAAATCGACGAGTTCTACCGCAATTTCCGCGTCAGCAACGACCTCATCGAACTGCGCAACCTGGTGCAAAGCGCCGACCTCATCGTGCGCTGCGCGCAACTGCGGCAGGAAAGCCGCGGCCTGCACTACAGCCGCGACTACCCCGAGATGCTGCCGGTCGCCGGCAATACCGTACTCAACCCGCGTCCGGGAACGATGTGCCCGAGTGTATGCGGCGTGTCCAGCGAAGCGCTACCCTGAGCCGGCGCAAGTCGTCGGCGTCCGCGCTGTCGGACAACAAGGCCAGACTACGCACACGCTTATCCGCAATGCGATAACGCAGCACGATCAGCGCAGGCGAAACCAGGCTGTCGCCCAGCACCTCGGCGTCGCGCCATTCGCCCGCCTCATCCAGGCATTGCAGCCGGCCGTCCGCCGCCACGCGCAATGCATCCATGCGACGCGCCTGCCACCAGCCCAGCACGCCCAGGCCGATCACGGCCACACCGAGTGCTATCCGGATCGCTCCCGGCACGGCCGCGAGATGGATGGCGACCAGTGCGAGCGCCGCCATGCCCAGCAGCAACAGCCCCAACCGGCGCGAGGGTTTGAGCTCAATCTCGCGCATCAGCGTGTACACTTTTGGGCTTCATCGCATCCCCTCTTTAGAATGGAACGTATCGTGATCGATTCCTGGAAAAACTTTCTGCAATCCCAAGGTGCGGCAATCGAAGACGGCACCGTGCTGCACTATGGCGACGCCGCCGCCGAGCGTTCCGCCGCGGACGGCACCATTGTGGCGGATTTATCGCAGCTCGGCGTGATCGCGTTCCGCGGTGACGACACCGCCACGTTTTTGCAGGGCCAGCTTACCAACGACATGCGCGCCCTTCACGCCGACAGTGCGCAGTGGAACGGCTATTGCAGTCCCAAGGGGCGCCTGCTCGGCAATTTCCTGATGTGGCGGCAGGGCGAGGATTATTGCCTGCAGTTGTCCGGCGACATCGCCGCCAGCGTACTGAAGCGCTTATCCATGTTCATCATGCGCGCCAAGGTGCAGGCGCGCGACGCCAGCGATGAAACCGTACGGCTGGTGGTGGCCGGCAAACAGGCGCAGGCAACCGTGGCTGCAGCGATGGGCGCCGTCCCCGAGGCCGCGATGCACACCTGCGCCGGCGACGCTGGACAGGTGATCCGCGTCGGCGACGATAAATTCGTCCTGTCGCTTGTGCCCGGGCGCGCCGTTGCCGTGTGGCAAATTCTGCGTGAGTCGGCCACCCCGGTCGGTGCGCCGATATGGGACTGGTTGCGACTCAACGCGGGCATTCCGATGATCGTCGCCGCCACCCAGGAGCAGTTCGTGCCGCAGATGGTCAATCTTGAAGCCATCGGCGGCGTGAGCTTTCAGAAAGGTTGCTATCCGGGCCAGGAAATCGTCGCCCGCAGCCAGTACCTGGGCAAACTCAAGCGCCGCATGTTCCTTGCGCATGTCGATGCCGAAGCCGCAGTGGGCGACAGCTTGTACAGCGCCGACATCGAGGGCCAGACCACGGGCACCGTGGTCAACGCCGCCCCGGCACCGACCGGTGGTTTCGATGTGCTGGCCGTGGCCCAGGTCGAGAGTGCAACCCTGCACACGCTGCACCTGAAAGCGCCCGACGGCGCCGTGCTGCAGCTGAAACCGCTACCCTACACGCTACCCGAATAGGTGAGGAACGCCTACGTCTATTACCGCATCGACCCCGCGCAAGCCGACCTGGCCGCTGTACGGATCGATGCATTGCTGGACGCGATGGCCGTGCATTGCAGCCACCCGCCACGGCGGCTGCCCCGCTGCGACGACACATCGACGTGGATGGAGGTTTACGAAGGGATTGCCGACTTTGCGGCGTTTGTCGAGGCCCTGAATACAGCGACCCCGCCCCTCGACTGCGCTGCGTTCACCCGCGGCGAACGCCATCTGGAATGTTTTTCCGCACCCGACCCGGCGCCATAAAAAAAATGCCGGGCGAACCCGGCTTCTTCGTCCACGCCGCGCTGCGCTGCGCCTTTAATCCACCTCCAGCACCGGCACCCGCGCGGCCAGCGCGCACAGCAATTCATAGCTGCTGGTGCCCGCGGCAGCGGCCACTGCCTCCACCGGCAGCCCCTCCCCCCACAGCACCACCGGGCTGCCGACCCCTGCGTCGGCGTGCTCGCTCAAATCCACGCACAGCATATCCATCGATATCCGGCCGAGGGTTCGGCTCATGCGGCCGTTGAGCAGCACCGGTGTACCGGTAAGCGCATGGCGCGGATAGCCGTCGGCATAGCCGCAGGCAACCACACCCATCCGCATCGGGCGCTCCGCGCGGAACAGCTGGCCGTAGCCTACTCCTTCACCCGCTTGCAGGCTCTGCACGCTGATGATTTCCGACTGCAGGGTCATCGCCGGCCGCAGGCCCAGCTGCTCGGCTGACGCGTCGGCAAAAGGCGAAGCGCCATACAGCATCAGCCCCGGCCTGGCCCATGCACCCAGGGTTTCCGGGTAACGCAGCAGCGCCGCCGAATTGGCGCTGCTCCATGGCAGGCCGTGGCCGGCAACTTCGTGCAGAAAGGGTTGCAACTGCCAGTCCACGCCCGCTCCCTCGTCCGCCTGGGCAAAGTGGGTCATCAGGGTGACGCCGGCCACGCCGGGCAAACTCCGCGCCCGCGCGACGGCGGCAGCATGCTCGGCGAGCGGAAACCCCAGCCTGTGCATGCCGCTGTCGAACTTGAGAAAGACCTGAATCGGGCGGACGGGTGGTTGCCGCCGCAACCAGTCGAGCTGCCCGGCATGGTGCAGCACCGGCCACAGGTCCAGCTCGGCGCAGGGGGCGATTTCATCGGCGCCAAATATCCCCTCGAGCAGCAGGATAGGCTGTTCCACGCCCATCTGCCTCAGATTGGCGGCTTCTTCCAGCGTCAGCACCGCAAAGCCGTCGGCCGCCGCCAGTCCGCGGCGCGCGCGTGACAGCCCGTGACCGTAAGCGTTGGCCTTGATCACGGCAAACAGACGTGCCGTCCCCGCGTAACTGCGCGCCACACGCAGATTGTGCGCCATCGCACCAATCGAAATCCGTGCCTGGATGGGACGCATCGAAGCTAGTAAGCACCCGGTTGCGCCAGCGATTCGAAGCGCGTGTATTCACCGATGAAGGCCAGCCTTACCGTGCCGATAGGGCCGTTACGCTGCTTGCTGATGATGATTTCGGCGGTGCCCTTGTCCTGCGTGTCGGGGTTGTAGACTTCGTCGCGGTAGATGAACAGGATGACGTCGGCATCCTGTTCGATGGCGCCTGATTCGCGCAAGTCGGACATCACCGGGCGCTTGTTGGGGCGCTGCTCCAGCCCGCGATTCAACTGCGACAACGCAATCACCGGCACGTGCAATTCCTTTGCCAGCCCCTTCAGCGCACGCGAGATTTCCGAAATTTCGGTGGCACGGTTTTCCCCGGCACTGCTGGCCGACATCAACTGGATGTAGTCGATCACGATCAGGCCGAGCTTGCCGCACTGGCGCATCAGCCGGCGCGCGCGCGCGCGCAGTTCCAGCACGTTGAGTCCGGGCGATTCGTCGATGAAGACCGGCGCCTCGTTGAGCTTGCCGAGCGCGTAGGTGAGGCGCTGCCAGTCGTCTTCGCCGAGCTTGCCGGTACGCAGCCGGTGCTGGTCGAGCTTGCCGACCGAACCGATCATCCGCATCACCAACTGCGCTCCGCCCATTTCCATCGAGAACACCGCCACCGGCAGGCCGGTGTCGAGCGCGACGTTTTCGGCGATGTTGATCGAGAACGCGGTCTTGCCCATGGACGGCCGCCCGGCGACGATGACCAGGTCGCCCGGCTGCAGGCCCGAGGTTTTCTGGTCGAGATCATGGAATCCGGTGGGCACGCCGGTAATGCCAGAATCGTTGTCGCGGTGATACAGCTCGTCGATGCGTTCGACCACTTCCTTCAGCAGCGGCTTGATTTCGGTGAAGCCCGCCTGACCGCGGCTGCCCGATTCGGCAATCTCGAACACCTTGGCCTCGGCCTCGTCGAGCAACTGCGAAGCGCTGCGCCCAGCCGGCGCGTAGGCAGTATCGGCAATGCCGGTCGCCACTTCGGCCAGGCGGCGCATCACCGAGCGCTCGCGCACGATTTCGGCATAGCGGCGGATGTTGGCGGCCGACGGCGTATTGCTCGCCAGCGCGACGATGTAGGCCAGTCCGCCGACGCTTTCGAGCTGGCCGAGCGATTGCAGAGACTCGGAAACCGTCACTGCGTCCGCCGGATGGTTCTCGGCTATCTGCCGCACGATCGCGCGCAGGATCTGGCGATGGTCCTGGCGATAGAAATCGCTTTCCGCGACCACGTCGCCGATGCGGTCCCACGCGCTGTTGTCCAGCAGCAGGCCACCCAGCACCGCCTGCTCGGCTTCGAGCGAATGCGGCGGCAGGCGCATCTGCGCCAGCTGGGGGTCGGAACTTGCAGTCAGCGAGTGGATAGCGGCCATGGCAGGATTTTAGTCTCCGGCCTTACCCCCACCAAGGGATAAGACTGTGGATAAAGCGTGAACATCCGGGAATACCCTGGGGGCATAAATAAAAAGGGAGCCATCGGGCTCCCTTTTTTAGCGTTTCCGCTGGGAATTACTGTTCGCCGGTCACCACCACCGTGATATTGGCGGTCACATCGGTGTGCAGCGCCAGCACCACGGCGTATTCGCCGATGGCCTTGAACGGGCCGTCGGGCAAACGAATGTCCGCCTTGGCGACTTCATGGCCCTGCGCCTTCAGTGCATCGGCGATGTCGGCGTTGGTGATCGAACCGAACAGGCGGCCATCGACACCGGCTTTCTGGCTGATCGTCACGCTGTTGCCTTCCAGCTTTTCAGCGCGGCGCTGGGCGTCGGCCAGCTTTTCGGCGGCGACGCGTTCCAGTTCGGCCTTCTGCGCGGCAAACGCTTCCATGTTGGCCTGCGTGGCGCGGCGCGCACGGCCGGTGGGGATCAGAAAGTTGCGGGCGAAACCGTCTTTCACTTTGACCACGTCACCCAGATTGCCCAGGTTGACGACTTTGTCCATCAGTATCACTTGCATGGCCGTCTCCTCAATGCAGGTCGGTGTAAGGCATCAGCGCCAGGAAGCGCGCACGCTTGATCGCGGTGCCCAATTGGCGCTGGTAGTGCGCCTTGGTACCGGTGATGCGGGCCGGGATGATGCGGCCGTTTTCGGCGATGAATTCCTTCAGCACGTCGATGTCCTTGTAGTCGACTTCGACCACTTTCTCGGCGGTGAAGCGGCAGAACTTGCGGCGCTTGAAGAGACCGCGGTTGCCGCTGTCGCGGCGCTTGTTGGCGAACTTGCCGCCGGATTTTCCACCCATGGGACGGGCCATGATTTATTCCTTTTCGATTCGATTCAATATCAAGATCAGTTGTCGGCTTTTCACGCTGCGCCGGTTCAACGCGCCTTCCAGTTTGACCTGCGTTCCGGTGGCCAGTTGAGCCAACTGGCCGGCAAGCGATCCGCTCGCCTGCACCGTCAACTCGCATTCCACCTGCCTGGTCTGGGTTGCTATCGATTGACTGCTGCGGTGAAGAATCACCGCCTCCGCAATCGGCACGCCCGCCGGGCTGTATCGCACCGGGTCAACCTGGATGAGGGCTCCGCTGATGGCCAGCTGATTCACTCGCTCAGGCTGCGGCGGGCTGCTCGGCTGCTGCTGCTTCCGGCTTGGCGCTGTCCAGCATGTCGCGCGACTTTTCTTCTTTCATCATCGGCGATGCCGTGGTCACCGCGGCGTCGCGCTTGATGGTCAGATGGCGCAGCACGGCGTCGTTGAACTTGAAGCCGTGCTCGAGTTCTTCCAGGGTTTCCTGGTCGCACTCGATGTTCATCAGCACGTAATGGGCCTTGTGGACTTTCTGGATCGGATAGGCCATCTGGCGGCGGCCCCAGTCTTCCAGACGGTGGACACCGCCGCCGCGCGTGGTGATATTGCCCTTATAGCGTTCGATCATGGCGGGCACCTGCTCGCTCTGATCGGGATGGACGATAAATACGATTTCGTAATGCCGCATCGAGTTTCCTTTCGGTTCAGCCCCCCGCTGCGGTGCGGTGGAGCAAGGTTTAAAACAGCCAAGGTCAAAAAACAATCCCCGGCAAACCGGGGACTGCGAATCATACGCTTTTTGCCTGGCAAATCAAGCCGGCCGGGGCACCCGGTCAGATCACGCAATCGACGTAATAGCGCGTCTTGCCGTCGACCACGTCGTCGACCAAACCGTGCACGTCGGTTTCGAAGCCGGGGAATTTCTCGTTGAATTCGCGGGTGAACTGCAAATAACGCACGATGGTCGCGTTGAAGCGCTCGCCCGGGATCAGCAGGGGAATTCCCGGCGGATACGGCGTCACCAGCATGGCGGTAATGCGGCCTTCGAGCCGGTCGATCTCGACGCGCTCGATCTCGCGGTGCGCCATTCTGGCAAACGCGTCAGCCGGTCTCATCGCCGGTGCCATCTCCGACAGATACATCTCGGTGGTCAGCCGCGCCACGTCATTGGCCTTGTAGATGGTGTGGATCTGGTCGCACAGATCCTTCAGTCCGGTCTTTTCATAACGCGGATGCTTCTCCACGAACTCGGGCAGCACGCGCCACAGCGGCTGGTTCTCGTCGTAGTCCGACTTGAACTGCTGCAAGGCGGTCACCAGCGTGTTCCAGCGGCCCTTGGTGATGCCGATGGTGAACATGATAAAAAACGAATACAGCCCGGTTTTCTCGACGATGACGCCGTGCTCGGCCAGATATTTGGTGACGATCGCCGCCGGAATGCCCCAGTCGGCAAAGGCGCCGTCCATGTCCAGTCCCGGCGTGATGAGGGTGGCCTTGATCGGGTCGAGCATGTTGAAACCCGGCGCGATCTTGCCGAATTCGTGCCAGCGGTCGTTCGCCGTCAGCATCCAGTCTTCGCGTTCGCCGATACCCTCCTCGGCGAGCTTTTCCGGCCCCCACACGGTAAACCACCACGAATCGCCGAATTCCTCGTCGACCTTGCGCATGGCGCGACGGAAATCGAGCGCTTCCTTGATCGATTCCTCGACCAGCGCAGTGCCGCCGGGCGGCTCCATCATCGCCGCCGCCACATCGCACGAGGCGATGATCGCGTACTGCGGACTGGTCGACATGTGCATCAGATAGGCTTCGTTGAAACGGTGGAAATCGAGTTTCCGCGTTTCGGCGTCCTGTACCAGGATCTGCGAGGCCTGGCTCAAGCCGGCCAGGAGCTTGTGCGTGGACTGAGTGGCAAACACCAGCGCATCCTTGGCGCGCGGGCGATCCTTGCCGATTGCGTGCATGCCTCGATAAAAGTCGTGGAAGGTCGCGTGCGGCAGCCAGGCTTCGTCAAAGTGCAGCGTGTCTATGGTGTCGCCGAGCAATTCCTTGATCATGTCGACGTTGTACAGAATGCCGTCGTAGGTCGACTGGGTGATGGTGAGAATGCGTGGCCCGCCCTTCGCGTCCTTGGCAAACGGGTGTGCCGCGATTTTCTTGGCGATGTTTTCGGGACGGAACTCATCCATCGGAATCGGTCCGATGATGCCGTAATGGTTGCGCGTCGGCGTCAGGAAAATGGGGATCGCGCCGCACATGATGATGGCGTGCAGGATGGACTTGTGGCAGTTACGGTCGACCACCACGATGTCGCCCGCGGCGACGTTGGCGTGCCACACCATCTTGTTGGACGACGAGGTGCCGTTGGTGACGAAGAACAGGTGGTCGCAGTTGAAAATCCGCGCGGCGTTGCGCTCGGATGCTGCAACCGGGCCGGTATGATCGAGCAGCTGCCCGAGTTCGTCTACCGCATTGCAGACGTCGGCGCGCAGCAGATTCTCGCCGAAGAACTGGTGGAACATCTGGCCGATCGGCGACTTCAGAAACGCCACGCCGCCCGAGTGGCCGGGACAGTGCCAGGAGTACGAGCCATCCGCCGCGTAATGGGTCAGCGCGCGGAAAAACGGCGGCACCAGCGAGTCGAGATAGGCCCGCGCTTCGCGCAGGATATAGCGCGCAAGGAACTCCGGCGTATCTTCCAGCATGTGGATGAAGCCATTGAGTTCACGCAGGATGTCGTTCGGGATATGGCGCGCAGTGCGGGTTTCGCCGTGCAGGAAAATCGGGATCTCGGCGTTGCGGAAACGCACTTCCTCGACAAACGCACGCAGTTTTTGCAGCGCCGTCTGCGCATCCTCGGCAGTGCCCGCGAGTTCTTCGTCGTCGATCGACAGCACGAATGCCGAGGCGCGCGCCTGTTGCTGGGCGAATGAAGTCAGGTCGCCGTAGTTGGTGACGCCCAGCACTTCCATGCCTTCTTTTTCGATCGCCTCGGCGAGCGTGCGGATGCCCAGCCCCGAGGCGTTTTCGGAACGAAAATCTTCGTCGATGATGACAACGGGAAAACGAAAGCGCATGGCCTGCTCCAGAGGGAAGCCGTCGGAATGGGCGGATTAAAAGAAGCGGATTATACGAATCCCCGGTGCCCCGGGGATTAAATTTTCGGCAGCGTCACGCCGACCTGGCCCTGATATTTGCCGCCGCGGTCCTTGTACGAGGTTTCGCACACCTCGTCGGATTCGAGGAACAGCATCTGCGCCACGCCTTCGTTGGCGTAGATGCGGGCGGGCAAGGGCGTGGTGTTGGAAAACTCCAGCGTCACGTGGCCCTCCCACTCGGGCTCCAGCGGAGTGACATTGACGATGATGCCGCAGCGGGCGTAGGTGCTCTTGCCGAGACAGATGGTCAGCACATTGCGCGGGATGCGGAAATATTCCACCGTGCGCGCGAGCGCAAAGGAGTTCGGCGGGATGATGCAGGAGTCGCCCTGCACCTCGACAAAGGAATTCGGATCGAAGGCCTTGGGGTCGACGATGGTGGTATTGATGTCGGTGAACAGCTTGAATTCGCTGGCACAGCGCACGTCGTAGCCATAGCTCGACGTGCCGTACGACACGATGGATCGGCCACCGGCCTGTTTGACCTGCCCCGGCTCGAACGGCTCGATCATGCCATGCTCAGCCGCCATGCGGCGGATCCATCGGTCGGACTTGATGCTCATCAGGTATTGGAAATGACGATGTTGGGGAACTTGGCGGAATGATCCACCGCGGTTTCGCCGATCTTGACGGCAACGCGACGCGCAATCTGTTTGTAGATATCGGTCACACGGCCATTCGGATCCGACACCACCGACGGCTTGCCGGAATCGGTGTCGGCACGGATGCTGCCGTCGAGCGGCAGCGCACCGAGGAATTCGACGTTGTAGTCCTTGCACATGCGCTCGCCGCCGCCTTCGCCGAAGATGCGCTCCTCGTGGCCGCATTTCGAGCAGATGTGCAGACTCATGTTCTCGACCACGCCGATGATGGGGATGCCCACCTTCTCGAACATCTTGAGGCCCTTGCGCGCGTCGATCAGCGCGATATCCTGCGGCGTGGTGACGATCACCGCGCCGGTCACCGGGACGCGCTGGGCGAGCGTCAGCTGGATGTCGCCGGTGCCGGGCGGCAGGTCGACCACCAGATAGTCGAGTTCTTTCCAGTTGGTGTTGTTGAGCAACTGCTCCAGTGCCTGGGTCACCATCGGGCCGCGCCACACCATGGGCGTTTCGACATCGATCAGGAAACCGATCGACATTGCCTGGATGCCATGACCCATCAGCGGCTCGAGATTCTTGCCGTCGGTCGATTCGGGCTTGTCGGTGATGCCCAGCATGGTCGGCTGCGACGGGCCGTAGATGTCGGCGTCCAGCATGCCGACACGGGCGCCTTCGGCGGACAGCGCCAGCGCCAGGTTGACGGCGGTGGTGGACTTGCCGACACCGCCCTTGCCGGAGGCCACGGCGATGATGTTCTTGACGTTGGGAATCAGCTTGACGCCACGCTGCACGCTGTGCGAAACGATCTTGAAGCTGACGTTGGCGGTGGCGGCGGTGACACCTTCGATGCTCTTGAGCTTGTCTTCGACCTGCTGCTTGATGACGGCCAGCTGACTCTGCGCCGGGTAGCCCAGCAGGATATCGACCGAAACGGCGCTGCCGTCGATCTTGATGTTGCGGGCAGATTTGGTCGAGACGTAATCTTTGTGGGTGTTGGGATCGACCAACTCTTTCAGTGCGGTTTGCACTTGAAGTTCAGAAACGGCCATGGTTGCTCCGGCAGGTTAATTAGCAATCGCTCATTTTAACGAATTCTGCTGCTTTGGGTAAAAGGAAACGCTGAAAAGACGCGGGATTCCCTGCCGTTTACAGGGACTTTGAGCCACGCCGGCGTAGTGTCCGGCTGTGTTTTCTGGTTCATGCGGCGCCTCCGACGACCCGGATTCGCCTGATCGACACGGCAAGGCAGCTATCGGAATTCGGCGTAATGCGCCACCAGCACGGCCTCAGGCACGCGCAGCCGGATTGCCGCCACCAGTTCGCTGATCGCCCCCTGCCGCGGGCGCAACGATACCCACAGCAGGTTCAGTTTCAGATTGAGATCGGCAAACACCACATCCTGATGCAGCGCCAGTACGGTCTGAATATCGCGCGAGGCACGTTCGATCTCGACCAGCGGCCGGCTGCGCAAACGCGGGATCAGCATCATGAAGTCGGTCAACCGCTTGCCGCTCGTATCGCGCGTGGGTGCGATCTGCCACAAGGGCACCCCCGGAGCGGGCCAGGAAGCAGTCGTCAGCGTGGTTGAGGCATGGATCCGCATCTTCATCCTGTCTCCAGCGCCGAGCTTCAGGGCTTCAGCTGTAGATCCAGCACCACGTCACGCCGGTCGCACAGACGGTGCGCACGTTGTCGTAAATAACGTACGTCCTTGTGCAGATAGCGTTCGAGCTCCTCGAGCGCCAGACGGTAAACCTCGCGCTTGAAGTCGACCACCGCATCCATCGGCACCCAGTACTCGTTCCAGCGCCAGGCATCGAACTCGGGGTGCTCGCTGGCACGCAGGGAAACGTCGCAATCGCGCCCGGTCAGCCGCAGTAAAAACCAGATCTGCTTCTGGCCGCGGTAGAGGCCACGGTTATCGCGCCGGGTCCAATGGGCGGGCACGTCGTAACGCAGCCACTCGCGTGTACGCCCTAGAATACGCACATGCTCGGCCTGCAATCCCACTTCTTCTTCAAGTTCCCGGAACATGGCCTGTTCCGGCGTTTCCCCTGCATTGATGCCGCCCTGGGGAAACTGCCAAGCGTGCTGATTGACGCGCTTGCCCCAGAAAACCTGGTTGCGCGCGTTGCACAATACAATGCCTACGTTCGGGCGGTACCCTTCTCGGTCGATCATGGCCGCCACCATCTGTGAAATTCGATTACTTGCATTCTTTCACACCCGTCGGAAATTGCAAACCCGCCATGGCCGATAAACTGCTGTTAAGCATTGTTTTGATTGTTCTTTCCGCTGGGTGTTCCAACTTGATGACCGCCCCGCCACCGGATCGGGTGCTGGCGGGAATCCATGAATTCGGCACCACCGCTCTCGCCTATACGCCTGATGGGCTGCGTTTGATCAGTGGGGGCTTCCGGGGCGAACTGCGGATATGGGACACGGCAACGCAGCGTCAGCTTGGCGAGGCCCACGCGCACCGCGGCGCCGTGCGGGCGATTCTGCCGCTGGCCTCGGGCGATTTCGTCAGCGGCGGCGAGGACGGCCGTCTGATCCTGTGGCATGGCAGTCGGATCAAGGCACAGAGCGTACGCGCCGACGTGATTGCACTGGTGCTGTTCCAGGGCCGGGTAGTCAGCGCCCATCGCGACCGGCGGCTGCGCGTCTGGTCGGCGGACACGCTGCAAGCCCTGCGCGAAATCGCCGTGGACGATAATGTAGCGGCCTTGAGCGCAAGCGGAAACCGGCTCGCCGTCGGCCTCGATCGCGCCATTGTGCTGATGGACGTGGAGTTCAGGGCACGCCGGACCCTACCGGCACGGCGCACGCCGCACGATCTGCAATTCAGTCCGGACGGCCGCATGCTGGCCGCGGGCAACTGGTTCCGCCTGAGCCTATGGGATGTCGCGAGCGGTACCGCACGTTCCATCCCGACCGAGCATAACGGCCTGCTGACTTCAATCGCATTCAGTCCGGACGGCCGCCACCTGGCGACGCTGGGACGCCACACCGACTCCGCAATCCGCGTCCTCGACACCGTCGACTTCAAGGTCGTCCAGCGCTATCGGGCTCACGATCTGTGCGGTGCGATGATCCGCTTCAGCCCAGACGGCAACATGATGGCATCCGGCTCGGACGACGAAAGCGTACGGTTATATCGCACCGCGTCGTTCCAATCCGGCCAGACCGGGTCCGGCAGCACGGGGCTCGGCCGCGTTCAATCCAGCAGCGGAGCGATCCCTTCGGTCCACTGAAAATCCCGCGCGAAGCCGCGCAAATCCAGCCCCCAGCGCTTCGACAAATCCGCCAACCCGGACCGCGCCGCATCAAGCCGCGCCAATGCGCCTGGCTCGTTAAAGGCAAAAACGATCACGTTGGTTTTGTACTGCACCGAAATCCAGCCGACTTCGCCGTCGAACGCGCGTGCAAGGCGCGCCAAATACTCGGGAAACGCCTTGTCGCGCCCCCATAGATTGACCACCAGCACACCGCCTGGCTTGAGCGCGCGGCGGCAGGCCGCATAAAACGTCTGGGTCGCCAGCGCCTCCACCTGATTGCCTGCGTCGAAGCCGTCAAGCAGGATGACGTCGGCGCTGCCGGGATGCTGACGCACATACAGCGCGCCGTCGGCCTCGATCACGCTGAGCGTCTCGTCGTCGGGCGGCAGTTCGAAATGCGTGCGCGCGGCCGCAATCACCCGC
This sequence comes from Thiobacillus sp., assembly GCA_035436705.1. GTDB lineage: Bacteria > Pseudomonadota > Gammaproteobacteria > Burkholderiales > Thiobacillaceae > Thiobacillus. The sequence continues at coordinate 28,973 of DAOMWT010000006.1, forward strand.
GGATCAATCTCTACCGCGGTGACGCGCGTCTGCGGGCGCTGCCTGCGGATGAATTTGGCGAGCGAGCCGCCGCCGAGGCCAATCATCAGGACCTCCTGCGGCATCGGGTTGAACATCAGAAAACCCATCATCGCGCGGGTGTAGGCAAGCTCCAGATCCCACGGCCGGCTCACCCGCATCGCGCTCTGGATCGCGCGGCTGCCCAGATGCAACGTGCGCAGGCCGCGCTCCTCGGTCACTTCCAGCCCGTCATCCGTTGCCCGGCGTTTACCAAATTTCAGGCGCATTGCCATTTCACTCCAAAATCGAGCGCGAAAGATTACACCTTCGCACGCTAAAATGCCGTTTTTCGTCCCGGCTCCCCCACTATGCGCGCCACCCGGTTTTTCATTTCCACCACCAAGGAAGCCCCCTCCGAAGCCGAACTCGTCAGCCACAAGCTGATGCTGCGCGCCGGCCTCATCAAGCGCCTGGGTTCGGGGCTGTACACCTGGATGCCGCTGGGGCTGCGCGTGCTGCGCCGGGTGGAAGCCATCGTGCGCGAAGAAATGAACCGCGCCGGCGCGATCGAACTCCTGATGCCGGCGGTGCAGCCAGCCGAACTGTGGGAGGAAACCGGGCGCTGGGCGGTGTTCGGTCCGCAGATGCTGAAGATCAAGGACCGCCACCAGCGCGATTTCTGCTTCGGCCCCACCCACGAGGAAGTCATCACCGACGTGGCGCGCCGCGAGATCAAGAGCTATCGGCAATTGCCGGTCAACTTCTACCAGATCCAGATGAAGTTCCGCGACGAGATCCGGCCGCGCTTCGGCGTCATGCGCGCGCGCGAGTTCCTGATGAAGGACGCATACTCCTTCCACGCCGGCCGCGACAGCCTGGCCGCAACCTACCAGACCATGGTCGACGCCTATGGGCGGATTTTCAGCCGGCTGGGCCTGACCTTCCGCGCCGTGGCCGCCGACACCGGCGCCATCGGCGGTTCCACCTCGCACGAATTCCACGTGCTGGCCGATTCCGGCGAGGACCTGATCGCCTACTGCCCGGATTCGGACTATGCAGCCAACGTCGAACTGGCCGAGGCGCTTGTCCCCGCCACGCCGCGCGCCGCACCGCAGGAAATGCTGCGCGAGGTGGATACGCCGAAACAGACCACCTGCGAGGACGTCGCCGCCCTGCTCGACATCCCGCTGGCCCGCACCGTCAAGCTCATCGCCGGGATGGTTAACGACAGCGCGGGCGAGCAGATGGTCGTCCTGCTGCTGCGCGGCGACCATATGCTGAACGAAGTCAAACTCGGCAAGCTCCCCGGCATGGCGGATTTCCGGCTGGCGAACGAGGCCGAAATCCGCGCGGCCTTCGACTGCCCGCCCGGTTTTTTGGGGCCGGTCGGGATCGACCGCGCCAAAATCAAGGTCATCGCCGACCGCACGGTCGCAGCGATGAGCGATTTCGTCTGCGGCGCGAACAAGCCGAAATATCACCTGGCCGGGGTCAATTTCGCGCGTGACCTACCGGAACCCGACTTTGTAGCCGATATAAGGAATGTGACCTCCGGCGACCCCAGTCCCGACGGCCAGGGCACGCTGCAACTGTGCCGCGGCATCGAGGTCGGCCACGTATTCCAGCTCGGCAACAAGTATTCGCAAGCGATGAACGCCACGTATCTGGACGAAGCCGGCCAATCGCTGGCAATGGAAATGGGCTGCTACGGCATCGGCGTGTCGCGCATCGTGGCTTCGGCCATCGAGCAGAACCACGACGACCGCGGCATCATCTGGCCGGAAACAATGGCACCTTTCTTGCTTGTGGTTGTGGCCATCGGCTACGGCAAGAGCAAGGCGGTTAGACACGCCGCCGATACCTTGTATGCTGAATTGATTGCCGCCGGCTTTGACGTGCTGCTGGACGACCGCGACGAGCGCCCCGGCGTGATGTTTGCCGACGCCGAACTGGTCGGAATTCCACACCGCGTCACGGTGGGCGAACGCGGCCTCGCGGACGGCGTGATCGAGTACCAGCCGCGCCGCGCCGCGACGGGTCAAAGCGGCGAAGCGCAAAAAGTCGCGCTGGCCGACGCAACGGTGTTTTTGAAGGAATTGTTGGGAGGCTGACATGAACAAGACCACGCACACCGGATTCTTGATCGTCGTCCTGCTGCTTGCCCTGCCCGCGCAGGCGGGCGGGCAGCGCGAAGAAGCGATGTCGGCCAATGTGCGCTCGTCCCTGCAGCGAGGACTGGCCGACACCGCGGTCACCCGCACCGCGTTTCGCCAGGTCGCGGATGAGGCGGCCTGGCTGAATGAAATGTCGCGCCGGCTCGCCAAGCGCATGCCGGACGAAGCCGAACGGCTGGAATTCCTGACCACCCTGCACTGGGAAGCCTCGCGCGCCGGAGTCGACCCGCAACTGATGCTGGGGCTGATCCAGGTCGAAAGCGGCTTCCGCAAATACGCGGTGTCTCCGGTGGGCGCGCGCGGCTACACGCAGGTGATGCCGTTCTGGGTCAAGGCCATCGGCAATCCCGACCACAACCTGTTCCAGCTGCGCACCAATCTGCGTTACGGCGCGCTGATCCTGCGCCACTACATCGACATCGAGCGCGGGGATTTATTCCGCGCGCTGGGCCGCTACAACGGCAGCCTGGGACGCCCGGAATACCCCAATCTCGTCGTCGGCGCCTGGAAGCGCCACTGGGACTACGTGCCCCGCACGCAATCGGCCGACACGTCCGCCGCATCGCGCAGCTGAATCTTTTCCCCACCCTTCCCCACCCTGACCGGGTGACCGCAGGGTGGCAGTGGCATTCACGCCGGGCGCATGGGCCCCGCCTCGACCCGGTGGATCAGGGCTGGACCGAATCCAGGACAACCAGCGGCTTCGGCAGGCAGTCCGCCGTCACCACGGTGCCCGGCCCGCCCGGCACCGAACGGACAACACCGTTGAACGGCGCCCTGAGTTCGGCGTCGGCGAGGTTCTTCTGCGCAATCACGCGGCGCGCAATGGCGGTCGACAGGGCGGCTTTCGCGCGCGTGTGGCGTAGCGTGGCCGCTTCGAGTTCGCTGGTCGACGACACGGTGCGGTTGAACAGTTCCTCCGCCCGCTCCAGTTCGCGGCCGGCATCCTCCTCGTCGGCATCCGCCCGCGTCTGATCCGCCGTCGCTTCGTCGAGCCGGGCCTTCAGCACGGTCTTGTCGAGACGCAGCAGCACCGCGCCTTTCTTCACGCGCTGGCCGGGCTTCACCAGGACTTCCTCGACCACGCCTGACACGCGGGTGGTGAGTTCGACCTGCCCTGCCGCCCATAGCGGGCCGCCCCCTCCCAGGCAAAGCCCGGCGAGTGCGATCGCCACAATGCGTTGCTTCATTACTGTGCTCCCTCAACAGGCGGCAGGCTGCCGCCGGACAATGCTTCCAGCCGGGCGAGCGCGAGCGCCAGGCGGTATTCGACCTGTTTGTGGCGCAGCTGCGCCGCCTGGGTTTCGGCCATGCTGCTTCCCAGATTGGTTTTCAGTTCAAGCTCGTATTCGGCGCGCGCGCGCTCCAGCGCCCAGTCGCGGTATTCCATCTGTTTGCCGGCGGCGGGACGGCTGCTGTCACGCAGCCATTCGATCTCCTGCAGCGTGGCGAGCAGGGTGTCCGCCAGGTCAAGCTTGAGTTTTTCAAGTTCGGCGACGCTGCGCTCCTTTTGCGCCCGTTCGCGTTCCATCCGGGCATCCACGCGCCTGCCCTGATAAAGAGGAATGTTGAACACCAGCCCCGCGCTGAGTTCGTCGCGGGTGGTCGATTCGCGGCTATAGCCGCCGCCGATCACTTCAGCGTCCAGGGTCGGATTGCGCTCCGCACGCACGGCGGCAAGCCGCGCGTCTGCCGCCCCTGCCTGCGCCTGCAGCATCAGTACGCGGGGGTTCCTGGCGATCACCCACGGCAGCATGGATTCGTATTCCGGCAGCGGCCGGGCGTTGTCCTTGAGTTGGGGCTCGACCAGTTCGGTGGGCAGCTTGCCGGGGCGATAAATGGCATGGGCCAGTTTCTGCCGCGTGCTGCGCATGCGCTGCAGGCTGGCGCTGCGGCGTTCACGCCAGTCCTGGTAGAACGCTTCCAGCTGCAACAGATCGGGACGGCTGCCGATTCCCAGCTCGAAACGTTCTCTGGCCTTGTCCCAGTCGAGATAGGCCACCGTCATGAACTCGTTGTCGACGACGTACTGCTGGTCGGCCAGCAGCACGTCGAAGTAGCGCGCCATGATGTCGATGCGGCGCAGGTTCTCGACATTGAAGAGCGCTGCCTGGCGGGCTGCGATCTCCTGATCCGCCGCAGCGATCGCCTGGCTGCTGCGGCCGAAATCGAGCAAGGGCTTGCGCGCCACGATGCGGCCGATGTTGTCGGGTTTCCAGTCGCCGCTGTAAGGGTTGAGCCCGTTGTCGTCTGGACGACGCCCCGTGCGCAAGGCACCGTCCAGAAACAGGCTGAAATCCTGCCGGCTCGCTGCCTGTTCACGGTCGGCGCGCGACAACGCCAGTTCGCTCTCCGCCACGCGACGGTCGGGATGGGCGGCGCTCACTGCCGCCAGCGCCTCGTCCAGCGTCAGCCGTTCCGCCGCTGCCGCGGCGGACAACGCACACGCCAGCAGCGCGCTCCATGCGGCGCGCCTCATTTGCCTTGCTTGTACTTGGCGAAGGGTTGGGTCGCGTAGGCGCCCTCCGCGACATACCGGCCGAGCAGGAGGAACTCGGCCTTGTCCTTGGTGGGGCCGGTATGGCGCGCAACCAGCTTGCCGTCGAGGCCGAAGAACAGGAGCGTCGGCGTGGCACGCACGCGGTGGGCAAAGGCGAAGGCCTTTTCGCTGGTGTCCTTGCCCTGGAAATCGGTCATTTCGGTGTCGCCGTTGACGTCGATCGAATACACCAGAAACTTCGCGCGGAAGGCATCCTGTACCTCGGCCTGATTGAGGATGGTGGTCTTCATGCGCTCGCAAAACGGGCAGTCTTCCATTTCGAAAAACAGGAAGATGCCTTGCTTGCCCTGCTTTTTGGCCTCCTGCAGATCGGCCTGCAAGTCGCCGAATTTGGGCTGGAAGAAATGGCTGGCCGGATCGCGCGTTTCCGCCCAGGCGGATGCGGAAAAAAGCATGAAAAACACGATAAGCAGTTGGCGCATGGATGTCTCCTCGACTTTGCAGGCAGTATTATTTTTTTGGGCGGGCCGGCTTGCCGGCAATGTAGCTTTCCACCGCCGCACGGGTGATCAAGCCCACTTGCCGCGCGACCATCTTGCCCTCCGGGTTATACAGGTAGGTGGTCGGTAAGCCCTGCACCGGCCCGATCTGGCTCACGACCCTGGGGGTGCCCAGCACGATAGGGTAGTCGACCAGCAGTCCGTCGGCGAAATCGGTCACCTGCTTTGCATTTCGATAATCCATGGCCACGCCGATGACGACGAGGTTGTTCTTTTTGTCCCCGTGCAGCGCGATCAGATCGGGAATTTCCTCCAGGCAAGGCGGACACCAGGTTGCCCAGTAATTCACCAATACCCATTTCCCCTTGTGGCCGGACAGCGTGTGGGTCTTGCCGTTGGTATCGGTCACCTTGAAATCCGCTGCCTGCACCCACGACGACGCAAGCGCCAACAGCAATCCGGCCAGCCACATCGGATAAAATCGAAGGCTTTGTAACGTCTGCATTATTTTTCCATCATGAACGAATTTCGTATCGAAAAAGACTCGCTCGGCGAAGTCAAGGTTCCCGGGGATGCCTGGTATGGCGCACAGACCGCACGCGCCGTCGCCAATTTTCCCATTTCCGGGCGCCGCCCGGATGATGATTTCGTACTAGCGCACGTGCGGATCAAGCTTGCCGCCGCGCGCGCCAACTGCCAGCCCGGCTGGCTGCCCGAAGAAAAGCGCGACGCCATCGTCGCCGCCTGCGAGAAGATCATCGCCGGCGAGCATGCCGACCAGTTCGTGGTCGACCGCTTCCAGGCGGGCGCCGGCACCAGCCACAACATGAACAGCAACGAAGTCATCGCCAACCTCGCCAGCGTGGCGCTGGGCGGCGAAAAGGGCAGCTACAAACCGGTCAATCCAAACGACGACGTCAACATGGGGCAGTCGACCAACGACACCATCCCCACTGCAATACGCCTCGCCGTGCTGGCCAAGCTGCCGCGCCTGACCGCGGCGGTGCACGCCATGGCCGCCGAATTCAGCCGTCTGGCCGAGCGCGAGAAGGACACGGTGAAGTCCGGCCGCACCCACCTGCAGGATGCGGTGCCGACCACCCTGGGGCAGGAATTCGCCGGCTACGCGTGGACGCTTTCCCGCTGCGCCGCAAGCCTCGACGCGGTGCGCCCGGCGCTATGCGAAATCGGCCTGGGCGGCTCCGCCGCCGGCACTGGCCTCAACACCTCGCCCGACTATGCGGCGCGCGCCGCCGCCGAACTGGCCACGCTCACCGGCGAGCCGATCCGCGTCGGCCAGCTGATCGCGCAGATGCAGTCGATGAACGACCTCGCGCGGCTGTCGGGCGAAATCCGCAACCTCGCGCTCGAACTCACCCGCATCTCCAACGACCTGCGCCTGCTCGCCTCCGGCCCGCGCACGGGTCTCGGCGAAATCCAGCTGCCGCCGGTGCAGCCGGGCTCTTCCATCATGCCCGGCAAGGTCAACCCGGTGATGTTCGAGATGCTCAACCAGGTGTGCTTCCAGGTGCTGGGGCAGGACGCGGCGGTGTCCTACATGGTGCAGGCCGGACAGATGGAATTGAACGTAATGATGCCGGCGCTCGGCAGCGCGCTGTTCGACGCCATGAACTGGCTCACCAACGCGATGAACGCCGCCACCGAGAAGAACCTCAAGGGCATCGTCGTGAATCGGGAAAGATGTGCCTTCTTCATCCACCAGAGCGTCGCGCTCGCCACCCTGCTCAACACCCGGATCGGCTACAACCAGGCCGCCGAAGTCGCCAAGGAATCGGAAAAATCCGGCCGCCCGGTGCGCGACATCGTCGCCGAGCGCGGGCTGATGAGCGCGGCCGACTTCGATGCGCTGGTGCTCGCCGCCGCGCACGGCGTGGGCAGCGGTGGCGGCGCCGGCTAAACCCGGACTAATGGGATAATCCCGCCCTTTCCCCCGAACCCCCAACCCCATGGCGATCCAGTGGTTCCCCGGTCACATGACCACCGCGCGCAAGAAGGCCGCGGAAACGATGGCGCAGATCGACGTGGTGGTCGAGGTGCTCGACGCGCGCCTGCCGGAAGCCGGCAGCAACCCGATGATTCACGAGCTGCGCCTGCATCGCCAGCGCTCCTGCCTCAAGCTTTTGAACAAGGCCGACCTCGCCGACCCGGTCGCCACCCGCGCCTGGCTGGACTATTTCAACAGGCAGCCCGGCGTGCTGGCGGTGGCGATTTCCGCCAAGAAAGCATCCGACGTGGCAAAGCTGCCGGCGCTGGCGCAGAAGCTCGCGCCGCACCGCGACGACACCTTCAAGCCGCTGCGGCTGATGATCATGGGCATCCCCAACGTCGGCAAATCCACGCTGATGAACACCTGGGTCAAGCGCCGCGTCGCCGCGGTGGGCGACGAGCCGGCGGTGACCAAGTCGCAGCAGCGCATCAACCTGTCGCCGCGCCTGATCCTGGTCGACACGCCGGGAATGACCTGGCCGAAGATCGAGCACGATTCCGATGGCTTCATGCTGGCGGCCAGCCACGCCATCGGCCGCAACGCGGTGATCGACGAGGAGGTGGCAGTGTTTCTGGCGGGCATCCTGCTCGAACGCTACCCGGCGCTGCTGAAGGCGCGCTACGGGTTTTCGCTGGAAGGCCTGGATGCCACCGGCGTGCTGGAAGCGGTGGCGAAGAAACGCGGCTGCATCCTCAAGGGCCGCGGCGGCGAACTCGATCTGGAAAAGGCCGCGATGATCCTGCTCACAGACTACCGCAGCGGCATGCTCGGCCGCATCAGCCTGGAAACGCCGGCGACGCGGCATGCCATGCTGGCAGCCACGCGCAGCAAACCCGAACCCGGTAATCCCGCGTGAAACACGCCGGGATGCATCAACCCGAACTGCTGGCACCCGCCGGTTCGCAAGCCATGCTGGAAACGGCGCTCGCCTTCGGCGCGGATGCGGTGTACGCCGGCCAGCCGCGCTACAGCCTGCGCGTCCGCAACAACAGCTTCCGCGACGAGGCGGCGCTGGGAACCGGCATCGACACCGCCCACCGCCGAGGCAAGCAGTTCTATGTCGTCAGCAACATCTTCCCGCACAACAGCAAGCTGAAGACCTACCTGGCCGACATGGCGCCGGTCATCGCGCTCAAGCCTGACGCACTGATCATGGCCGACCCGGGCCTGATCGACATGATTCGCGAAACCTGGCCCGAGATGCCCGTCCATCTCTCCGTCCAGGCCAACACGGTCAACTACGCCGCTGTCCGTTTCTGGAAAAAACTCGGCATCCGCCGCGTCATCCTGTCACGCGAACTCTCGCTCGACCAGGTCGCCGAGATTCGCCAGGAATGCCCGGACATGGAACTGGAAGTCTTCGTGCATGGCGCGCTGTGCATCGCCTATTCCGGCCGCTGCCTGCTGTCGGGCTACTTCAACCACCGCGACCCCAACCAGGGCGCCTGCACCAACTCCTGCCGCTGGGAATATGACGTCCAGCCCAGCAAGGCCGCGCCGGACGGCGACGTGTACCTGCTGGAAGAAAAGGAACGCGCGGGCAGCCACATGCCCATCGAGGAAGACGAGCACGGCACCTACATCCTCAATTCGAAAGACCTGCGCGCCATCGAGCACGTCCAGCGGCTGACCGAAATCGGCGTCGACTCGCTCAAGATCGAAGGCCGCACCAAGTCGCCCTACTATGTCGCGCGCACCTGCCAGACCTATCGCCAGGCCATCGACGATGCCGTCGCCGGCCGCCCGCTCGATCCGACCCTGCTGCGCGAGCTCGATGGCCTGGCCAACCGTGGCTACACCGGCGGTTTCTACGAACGCCATCCGGACCGCGAATACCAGAGCTACCTGCGCGGCCATTCCGAATCAGACCGCAGCCTGTATGTCGGCGATGTCATGGGGTATGACGCGGAAGGCCGGGCCGAGATCGACGTGAAGAACCGGTTCTCGGTCGGCGACCGCATCGAATTGATCCACCCCCGGGGCAACCTGGAACTGACGATCACCACCATGCAAGGCAAGGACAACACCCCGGTCGACGTCGCGCCGGGTAGCGGCCATCGTGTAAGCATTCCCCTCCCAGCAGGCTATGAAGGGGCCTTCGTTGCACGTTTTGTTGCGGAGCGCGACCCAGCACACCCTTGAGTCGAGAGGCTTGAGTATCGCGATCCTGCACGGGAATGGCCCCTACTTAATGGTGAGCGTCCGCTTGCCTGATCAACGAGTGCGTACTATCGACCCTAAAGAGACTGTCAGGCTTTATCCCAAGAACGCCTGCTCCTCGGCCAATAGCGACGCTGGCCCGAAGATCACCCATGACTGCTGCGCAGCTAATCTCGGACATTGAAACGCTCGACAGACCAGAACGGCTCTCCCCAATCAACAACGCGCCATCAGGTGCGTTTTTCTTTGCCGCAGCCATTGACGTTATATTTTATTCTGTGTAAATATTGCTACATGACAGTAGATAGTGCTACATGGATTCTGATCATCCTAACTCTGCCCACGCAGAACGCCACGGCACGCATGCGCATCTGGCGCGGGTTGAAAGGCATGGGGTGCGCGGCGTTGCGGGACGGCGCCTGGCTTTTGCCCGAAACCGTTGCCACGAGGCAGGGGCTAGAGGCGCTGGCAGATGAAACCCGCACGGCGGGCGGCACCGCATGGGTTCTCAGATTGGACGCTGAAGATGATCAGCTGGCTGCGTTCCGGAGGATGTTCGACCGGTCTGCGGAATACGCAGAACTGTTGGCAGACCTGACGCACTTCGATCCGCTTGCAGAGAATGTCGCAACCGCAAACAAAACCCTGAAGGCCTTGCGTCGCCGTTACGAAACCCTGATTGAACAGGATTATTTTCCAGGCGCGGGCAAACTCGATACAGAAGCGCGGCTGCTGACGCTGGAAGCCACGCTGGCGTCCCGTCTCTCCCCCAACGAACCGCATTTCCAGGATGGCCAGCCTGAGCGTTTTGCCCTCGCCGATTTTCAGAAGCAGGTCTGGGCCACCCGACAGGATTTGTGGGTGGATCGGCTGGCATCCGCCTGGCTGATCCGTCGCTTCATCGACTGCCGCGCGCACTTCGTCTGGCTGGAGCACGTCAAGGACTGTCCGGCTAATGCGCTGGGATTTGACTTTGACGGCGCGCGCTTCACCCACATCGGGCATCGCGTCACCTTCGAGACCCTGCTGGCGAGCTTCGGACTGGAAAACGACGCCGCCCTGATGCGCATCGGCACCATCGTCCATGCGCTGGACGTAGGGGGCGAGGCGCCCGAGGCCGCCGGTTTCGAGACGCTGCTGAAAGGCCTGAAGGCGCGCGTCAAGGATGACGACGCTTTGCTCAAGCAAGGCGGGCAGATGCTGGACGACTTATACGCAGTTTTCAACAGCCCCTGATTTGACTGGACCATCTTGACCACCCCGACCGAACGTCCCGCCCACCCCAGCTTCTGGGAGGCCTTCAGATACTGGCTGAAGCTCGGCTTCATCAGCTTCGGCGGCCCCGCCGGGCAGATTTCCATCATGCATCAGGAACTGGTGGAAAAACACCGCTGGATTTCCGAGCGCCGCTTTCTGCACGCGCTGAATTACTGCATGGTGCTGCCCGGCCCCGAGGCGCAGCAGCTCGCCATCTACATCGGCTGGATGCTGCACCGCAGCTGGGGCGGCATCGTCGCGGGCACGCTATTCGTGCTGCCGTCGCTGTTCATCCTGGCGGCGCTGACCTACGTCTATCTCGCCTTCGGCGATCTGACCTTCGTGCAGGGTATGTTCAACGGCATCAAGCCGGCGGTGGTGGCTATCGTGGTATTCGCCGCCTGGCGCATCGGTTCGCGCGCGCTGAAGAACAATCTCCTGTGGGCACTGGCGGCCGCGTCCTTCATCGCGATCTTTGCCCTGAAAATCTCGTTCCCCTACATCGTGCTGGCAGCCGGCGTACTGGGTTTCATCGGCGGCAAGGTCTGGCCGGACAAATTCAAGGTGGGCGGCGGCCATGGCGCCAGCAACAAATCCTACGGCCCGGCGCTGATCGACGACGACACGCCGCCGCCGGCCCATACCAAGTTCCGGCTCGGTCGGCTGGTGATCCTGACAGGATTGTTCGTCGCGCTGTGGGGCGCAGCCATGCTCCTGCTGCCCGCCGGCACCCTGCATGACATGGGGGTGTTCTTCACCAAGGCCGCGCTGGTCACCTTCGGCGGCGCCTATGCGGTGCTTCCCTACATCTACCAGGGCGGGGTGGAGCACTACCAGTGGCTGACCGCCACCCAGATGATCGACGGTTTGGCCCTGGGCGAAACCACCCCGGGACCGCTGATCATGGTGGTGGCCTTCGTCGGCTTCGTCGGCGCCTGGACCAAGGAGATTTTCGGCCCAGACAGCCTGTTGCTGGCTGGCTTCATTGGCGCCAGCGTGGCGACCTTCTTCACCTTCCTGCCATCCTTCCTGTTCATCCTGGCCGGCGCGCCGCTGGTGGAAGCCACCCACGGCAATCTCAAGTTCACCGCACCGCTTACCGGCATCACCGCCGCGGTGGTAGGGGTGATCCTCAACCTCGCGCTGTTCTTCGGCTGGCACGTGATCTGGCCGCGCGCCAGCGAGGCTGCGCCATTCTCCGGTGGTTTCGAGTGGTTCTATGCCCTGATCTCCGTGGCCGCCTTCATTGCACTGTGGAAATACAAAATGGACATCATGAAAGTGATCGGCGCCTGCGCGGCGGTCGGCCTGGCTTACACCTACATCATTTGAGGAGTGTGAAATGCCCTACGAACTGAAGCCCCTTTCCTGCAATCCGACCGGATTGAACGGCCTGTCCGAGAAACTCATCGTCAGCCATTGGGAAAACAATTACGGCGGTGCAGTGAAGCGCCTCAACGCCATCGAGCAAAAGCTTGCCGAACTCCAGTGGGCCAGTGCCCCGGTGTTCGAGATCAACGGCCTGAAGCGCGAAGAGATGATCGCCAGCGGCTCCATGATCCTGCACGAGGTCTACTTCGACTCACTGGGCGGCGCCGGCGGCGACCCAGCGAGCAAACTCAAGGCAGCCATCGAACGTGACTTCGGTTCGCTCGACGCCTGGCGCACCGAGTTCAGCGCCATGGGCAAGGCCCAAGGAGGTGGCTCCGGCTGGACCGTGCTGACCTGGAGCCCACGTCGTGCCCGCTTGGTCAACGCTTGGGCCGCCGATCACGCCCACAACCTGGCCGGCGCCACACCGCTGATCGCCCTGGACATGTACGAACACAGCTACCACATGGACTTCGGCGCCAAGGCCGGCGCCTATGTCGACGCCTTCATGCAAAACCTTTCCTGGACGGCCGCCGAGGCCACCTTCACCAAACTGGGAGCCTGACGCCATGGAACGCACCATCAAACCCGACACCCTGAAAACCGAACTGCTCGGCAAACTGATCTTGGATGTGCGTCGCATCGCCGACCGCGAGGCTGCGCCCGAGCACCTGCCTGGCGCGCAATGGAAGAATCCGGAGCAGCTTGCCGAATGGGCCGACAATTTGCCGAAAGGCCAGGACATCGTGCTCTATTGCGCGCGCGGCGGCTCGGTATCCAACAGCGCCGTGGATGCTCTGCAGGCCAGGGGCCTGAAGGCCCGCTTCATCGAAGGCGGCATTGAGGGCTGGAAGGCGGCCGGCGGCGAAGTCGTCGGCCCATGAAATGGATCACCCGTGAACGTCCCAAGATCGACCGCATCGCCTGTCCGTGGCTGGTCGCGCGTTTCATCGACCACGACGCCGAGTTCATTTATGTTCCAAAAGACAAGGTGATGTCGGAGGCCGAACGTCTGGGTGCCACGCCCTTCGACGTTCCCGGTGTCGAACTGGGCCATCATGGCCCGTTGTGCAGCTTCGACGCCTTCATCAGGAAATATGCGCTCAATGATCCGGCACTGGATCGGCTGGCCCTCATCGTGCGGGGCGCCGATACCGATGCGCCCGACCTGGCACCCGAGGTCGCGGGTCTGGTCGCACTGTCATGGGGACTCCACCATAATTATCGGGATGACCATGCGTTGCTTGCCCAGGGCATGGTGATGTACGACGCACTCTACGCCTGGTGTACCCGTTCACCCAGCTGAATTGCCTGCATGGCACGCTGCTCCGATCTCAGCGCGGTTTTCTCGTTGCGCTGGCCTTGTCGCTGGCCTTGCACGCCAGTCTGTTGCCGTCATGGTGGGACAAGCCGAAGCCGCCCGCACCCGAAGAGCCCTTGCAGTTGCGCCTGAGAGTTGAGCCCGAGGTGAAACCGCCGCCCGAACCACAGAGGGCCAAGCCACCCAAACCCGCCAGGCCACAGGCTGTGTCTGAATCTCCGACGCCCCCCAGTTCGGAGAAGATGCCGGCATCCATGTCTGCGCCGCCCGCGCCTACGGCTGAGGAATGGCAATTGGCTTCAATCTATACGCCCAGGAACAGCAAGCGTTATCGCTACACCTGGGGACAGCAGGTTCGCAGCATGATGGGAACGGCCGTCGAAGGACCTGGCCAGGGGGTAGTCCGGTTCCGCATCGAAATCGCGTCTGACGGAAGGATTGCCAAGGTGGAAGAGCTTTGGTCAACCTCGGAAGTGGTCTCAAAGCTCGCTTGGAAGGCGATCCGGAATCTGCCGCCACTGCCGCCAATACCTACAGGAAAACCGCTCATCTTCGAGCAGACCATCTCTTTTCTGCCCTACGAGACGGGCTGGCCACCCAGCTATAAGCTTGACTGCCTGCCAGAGCCCCTGCCTTTCAATAACCCGTTCGCGTGGAACGGTTCATCCCCATCCAACGTGGCGATGCGGGAGCATCGCCCCCCTCCGCCCGATGGGTGCCCGCCTGATTCCACCGAGGACACGATCGAAGAGGAAGAAAGATCGTTCAAACGACAGATGGATCAATGGCGGTGGGCGCGTTGAATGGAATCGATAAACTCTTGCTCGATACTTTGGGATCGGGGCTGATGACGCTCTGGAAATCCCGGAGCAGACTGAAATCCAGCATTCGGAGCGTCGGCCGCACGCAAGGCGCCTTGATGCTCGATGGTGTTCGTGCGGCTGCCTTATGGCTTCATCGGGATTTCTGGTCAATGTCCGGTTGCGGTACCTGGCCGACCTAAGTGGCGCGGTACGCCAGCGGCGGCAAAGGCCGAGATTGGGACGATCGAGGCAAGCATGATGTCCGGCCGCTCCTGGCCGAGAGTACGCATAACGGCACTGATACTGAAAGCCGCCACCCGCGTGCCAGAGAAGGTTGTTCGTCATCGACTGCAATGGCGGGACACCAAGCATTCCCGTAGCCATATCGGATGATCCGCTGAGGGCCGATTCAAGACACCGGGTTATTTCTCTGTCGACCAGACCGCCTGATCCAGCCAGGCTACGGTTTCCAGCCCGCCCCGCACCCCAGACACCGGCAGCTTCGCACCCTGTCTCCAGAGCAGCAGCGCTTCGCGCTTGCCTGAACCCGTAACGACAAACCACACACGCCGACTGCGGTTCAAGCGGGCCGCCGACAGGCTCACGCGCTCGGGCGGCGGCTTCGGCGCATCGAACACGGCCAGCGCATCCGGGCTGTCCGCCGCCGTCCCCCAGTCGCGGCCCGGAAAAAGACTCGCGGTGTGGCCGTCCTCGCCCATGCCGAGCAGCGCGACGTCGAAATCGCCCACGCGCGCCAGCCAGTCCGCATACACCGCTGCGGCTTCACTGGCGCCATGCTCGGCGGGGATCGGCCAGCGTTGCTCTTCAGGGATATTCGATGCCGCGAGCCAGGCGGCCTCCGCCATGGCGCTGTTGCGCTCGGGATGATCGGCCGCCAGGCAGCGCTCGTCGCCGTACCAGATGTGCCAGTGCGCGTCGCCCGCGCCGCGGCGCGCCAGCTCGGCATA